>CAJTTS010000179.1 GCA_910579155.1 uncultured Oscillospiraceae bacterium
CGCCGAAAATACTTGGCTGGCGACGGCCCGGAAAAATAGGTAGTGCCGACACAAAGAGGTCTGGTCTTGACCGGGCCAGACCTCTTCTATATTCCTCCTTAGCTCAGTTGGTAGAGCATGCGGCTGTTAACCGCAGGGTCGTTGGTTCGAGTCCAACAGGGGGAGCCATTCTGATGCGTATGCCGCCACTTCTAAGGTGGCGGCATACGTAAATCAGAGAGTGACCGGCGTGGGCCTTTAGCTCAGTTGGTTAGAGCAGCCGGCTCATAACCGGTCGGTCCCGGGTTCGAGTCCCTGAAGGCCCACCATACAGGGGTATAGCTCAGATGGTAGAGCATCGGTCTCCAAAACCGAGTGCCGAGGGTTCGAATCCTTCTGCCCCTGCCACTAAAATTACAGCGTTTGCTGTTTCTATACAGACGAGATGGCGCGGTAGTTCAGTTGGTTAGAACGCCGGCCTGTCACGCCGGAGGTCGAGGGTTCAAGTCCCTTCCGCGTCGCCATTTGCTGCTATAGCTCAGTCGGTAGAGCGCATCCTTGGTAAGGATGAGGTCTCCAGTTCAAATCTGGATAGCAGCTCCAAGAAACTCCTGAAATCGGTGGATTTCGGGAGTTTTTATTCTGTTTTTCCCTTATAAAATGTGGGTCAAAAAGTGGGTCAGGCGGAGTGACCCACAACTTGACCCACACGGGGAAAGGTTCAGAGAGTACCGGGCAGGAAGTTTGGCCTTCCTGCCCGGTGCTTTTGGTGGTTTTCTGGCTGGCACTACATCATCTGGCTCATGAAATTTCCCATGGTTTCCGCTGCCTGATCCTGCATCTGGCGGGTGGCGTGAGTGTAGGTACGCAGGGTGAATCCGGCATCGTAGTGCCTCAGCATACTGGAGACCGTCTTGATGTCCACGCCATTCTGCAGCGCCAGGGTGGCGAAGGTGTGCCCTTATGTCATAATAAAGACAAATCGGAAAGCCCTTGTGCCGCAACGGGTTTCGGATTTGTCTTTATTCTTTTTTCATCTATTTACCCCGCAAAAATAGGCATAACGAGGAATGCCAAAAAGTGAGGTGTCCCGTAAAAGGCAAAAGCAATGTATAACTATCCAGCCGGGTGCGTACAGCGTCCCGGCTGGGTACTTTTTACCAGCAGGGGACAGGCCGGCGGACTTTGTACCGATGGTTGCCGTGGGAACTGCTCAGATAGACCGGCGCGGGTTAGCCTGTGCGCCTTATGCGCCCGACTAAGCTGTTCCCTCCCGTGCGCTCTGCAAGGCCGCGACCTGGATCGCTGTCACCGTTCCAGGTCGCTTGCGTCGTTTCGCTCCGTGCAAGTGATCTATCTCGCCTTCGGCTCAGTCGGCAATGGACGAGCGCCACTGGCACTTATCGCCCCCTTGCGCCGCTTTGCGGCTATTCCCTCATGACGCTGCCGGGTCACTTTTTTCCTGCTGGACATGCGAAGCATGGAGCCACGCCGACAGGCGCGTTCGACTGGCCGCGCTGCGGCCAGTCCGGGACTTGGGGCAGCGTCCCAACAAGCGAGCGTCGATATCAAAACGATATCGACGCTCATTGCTTACCTATTTACTCAAAACAAAGGGGTGACGGGCTGAAGTCGATCACAATTTTCCACCCGTCATTCCACGTCCTGAAGGGCGTTATAGCCCTCCTCGCCAGTGCGAACCTTCACCACGTTCTCCACATCGTAGACGAAAATCTTGCCATCGCCGATGTGGCCGGTGTACAGCACCTGCTTGGCGGTTTCAATGACGCTGCGCACAGGCACTTTGCTCACCACCACGTCCACCTGAACCTTAGGCAGCAGGTTGGTTTCCAGGGCGACGCCGCGGTAATATTCCGGCTTGCCGCCCTGCACGCCGCAGCCCAGCACGTGGGACACGGTCATGCCGGTGATGCCCAGCCCCATGAGGGCGTTTTTCAGCGCGTCGAACCGGGCCTCCCGGCAAACGATCTCCACCTTGGTGAATTTGGGCGAACCGAGCTCCTTGTCATCCGGGAAAGCGGGCACCCGCTGGACCACCACCGCCTCGGCAGGGGGAACCGCGTCCCCGGCAGGGACTACAACAGGAGACTCTCCGGCGTAGGCGCCGAAGCGTTCCACGGCAGGGGCAAAATCCGGATAGGCGCTGGGCAAGCCGTGCTCAGTGCTGTCCAGCCCGGCCAGCTCTTCCTCCTCAGTAACGCGCAGGCCGTGGAGCTTCCCAATGAGTAAGAAGGTGGCGGTCATGGCAAGGGCGGCGTACACCGCCACGGCAGTCAAGCCCACGAACTGAATGCCCAGCAACTTGGCGCTGCCGGTGTACAGCAGGCCGGATAATCCGGCGGGGGCGTCGGGGTTGGCCAGCAGCCCCACGGCGATGGTGCCCCACAGGCCGTTGGCGCAGTGGACGCCCACCGCGCCCACCGGGTCGTCGATGTGCAGCCTCAAATCCAGCAGTTCCACCACGACCACCACCAGAATGCCGGACACCACGCCCACCACGGTGGCGCCCAGGGCGTCCATGGCATCGCAGCCCGCGGTGATGCCTACCAGCCCCGCTAGGGAGGCGTTGAGGCACATGGACACGTCGGGCTTGCCGTTGCGGATCCAAGTAAACAGCATGGTGACCACGGTGGCCACCGAGGGGGCGATGGTGGTGGTGAGGAAGATGGAGGCCAGCTCAGAGGCGCTGGTGGCCGCCGCGCCGTTGAAGCCGTACCAGCCCAGCCACAGGATGAATACCCCCAGCGCCCCCAAGGTGATGGAGTGGCCGGGGATGGCGTTGACCTTGGTGACTTTGCCGCCCTTGTCTTTTACGTACTTGCCCAGCCGGGGGCCCAGGAAAACCGCCCCCACCAGCGCCGCAATGCCGCCTACCATGTGGATGGCGCAGGAACCGGCGTAGTCGTGGAAGCCCAGCCGGCTCAGCCAGCCGCCGCCCCAGATCCAGTGGGCCTCTATGGGGTACACCAGCAGGGAGATGACGGCGGAGTAGATGCAGTAGGCGGAAAACTTGGTGCGCTCCGCCATGGCGCCGGACACGATGGTGGCGGTGGTGGCGCAGAACACCAGGTTGAACACAAAGGTGGACGCCCCGGTGAAGGAGCCGTCGGCGGGGCTTGCGATGAAGTCCTTAAAGCCGGTCCATAAATCCAGATTGGGCAGACCCACGAAGCCGAACAGGGCGTCCTCCCCCATCATCAGGGTGTAGCCCAGCAGGGAAAACACCACCGTGCCGATGCAGAAGTCCATCAGGTTCTTCATGATGATATTGCCCGCGTTTTTCGCCCGGGTAAAGCCGGTCTCCACCATGGCAAAACCGGCCTGCATCCAGAAGACCAACGCCGCGCCGATCAAAAACCAAAATTCTACCGTCATATTCGCTCTCTCCTATCCAGACAAAATAGAAAGGCAACGGCGCTGCCGGAGGTGTACCTCCAAAGCGCCGTTGCCTTTCATGAGGCACATCATACGCCTATTTTTGCAGGATGTCAATGTTTAAACTGCAAAAATTACCTTTTGCATTGTGAGAACGGCTGTATAAAATCACGTTTTTAATTTTACGGTAAATCAAGATTGCATTTCTGATGGGAAACACTTATAATGGGAGGTACAGACGACGGGGCCTGCAAGGGGCCCCGTCCGCTTTTTTTGAGAGGAGTGCCTATGATGGACATCTGCGCGAAACATCCCCACGAGGAGTGCGGCGTGTTCGGGGTGTATGACCCCGCCGGGGATTGCGCCCGGACGGCCTATTACGGCCTGTACGCCCTCCAGCACCGGGGGCAGGAGGCCTGCGGCATCGCCGCCATCAACGACCGGGAGCTGTCCTTCTATAAGGACGTGGGGCTTGTGGGCGATGTGTTCACCGAGAAAATCCTGGATGGGTTAGGCGGCACCATGGCGGTGGGCCATGTGCGCTACGCCACCACCGGCGGGGGGAGGCGGGAGAACGCCCAGCCCCTCACCTTGAAATACGTGAAGGGCACCCTGGCGGTGGCCCACAACGGCAACCTGGTAAACACGGCGGAGCTGCGCACCATGTTTGAATACCGGGGGGCCATCTTCCAGACCACCACGGACTCCGAGCTCATCGCCTACGCCATCGCCCAGGAGAGGCTACGCTGCCCCTCGGCAGAGGAGGCGGTGTGCCAGGCGCTGAAGGGCCTGCGGGGTGCGTACTCCCTCATCGTTATGTCCGCCCGGAAGCTCATCGCCGCCCGGGATCCCTGGGGCTTCCGGCCCCTGTGCATGGGACGGCGGGGAGACGCGGTGGTGTTCGCCTCCGAGTCCTGCGCGCTGGATGCGGTGGGGGCGCGGCTTGAGCGGGATCTGGGCCCCGGCGAGATCGTTGTGGTGGAGCAGGGCGAGGTGCGCTCCATCCGGGAAAACTGCGTCAACGCCAGCTCACACCTGTGCATTTTTGAGTATATCTATTTTGCCCGGCCCGATTCGGTGATCTGCGGCCAGTCGGTGCACCGGGCCCGGGTAGAGGCTGGGCGTATTCTGGCCCGGGAGCATCCGGTGGAGGCCGATGTGGTGGTGGGGGTACCTGACTCGGGGCTGGATGCTGCCGTGGGCTACGCCCAGCAGTCCGGCATCCCATATGGCCAGGGGTTTGTGAAAAACCGTTACATTGGCCGAACCTTCATCACACCCGGACAGCTCAGCCGGGAACAGGCCGTGCGGATCAAACTGGGGCCGCTACGGGCCGCGGTGGAGGGCAAGCGGGTAGTGATGATCGATGACTCCATCGTCCGGGGCACCACCTGCCGCCAGATCGTGGAGCTGCTAAGGGAGGCGGGGGCCAGGGAGGTGCATATGCGGGTGTCCGCGCCCCCCTTTATCGCCCCCTGCTACTTTGGCACCGATATCCCGAATAAGGAACGCCTTATTGCCTGCCGACACGCCATTGATGAGATCCGGACGATCACCGGGGCCGACAGCCTGGGCTATCTAAGCTTGGAAGGATTGCGCCAAATTGCCCCGGATGCTTCCTGCGGCTTCTGCGATGGATGCTTTACGGAACACTACCCGATTCCGCTGTGACCTGCTGCGAAAAAACACACGGCATTTAAGTGTGTGGATGCAACGAGAATATTCATAGATAAATGGATAAAAATTCTTTGGCGCGGGCTTGACATACGGGTGCCTGAGATCGTGAAATCTGATTTTCTTACATTCTGCCCGTTCCAGAACGGTC
>CAJTTS010000180.1 GCA_910579155.1 uncultured Oscillospiraceae bacterium
CTTCCTCTTTTCTGCTCATGGTCACAGTCAACGATAATGCTGTACTGGGCCGGAATGGAATGTCCAGGTTGTCAGCCATCATAATGCGCTGGCTGCCGATGTGAAGCTCCGCGTGATAGACGTAACCCTTTTGCTCCTCGGATAGTTCCCGCTTAAAGTCCGACTGGTCTGCGTCCCGATAGTGGAGCAGACAGTCCACTTTGGCACCGAACGCCTGCTGATAGAGTGAGATCGCCTCCCCACATTTGCCATCAAAATTAAAATTCGGCGTTATAGTCATCATTCGGGTTTGCCCTCCCAACGCTTAAAGACGATGATTTCAGCATCAGAGCCATAGCCGCTGTACTCAGATACCATAAGGTATTGTTCGTCAGCGACGATCCCATAGCACCTGTCGCTGTCCTGTTTAGGAAGTTGATACCCCAGATAAATCTTGTCATCATCCCAAAATTTCATGATTTCGCCGCTTGGCAGTGTGTACGCAATGTTGATTACAGAACCTTTCAAAGCGTAGAGTTCCGTCACTGGCGGCATATCTTGAATGCCAAGCCCGTTGAACGCTGCAATCAGCTTGTCCTTCAGCTCCTGCAATACGTTTTCACCCTTCCGGCAGCACCCCGCCACAAGACACGGTTTTCCAAAAGGAGCGCCGTCCGTTTCCGTACAGCCTGCACAGGCGCTGGTAAACTCACACTTCGTACAATCAGCTCCACAAATAGATCCCACGATTTTTTCCTCCATAGTTTGATTTGTTTTTTGCTGGATACTTATATTTTAACAAAGAAATATGAACACCTTATGTCAAGGTTTTTAACCCCATAAACTGATTTGCTCTGCCACAGGCTTTTCTTCAAAGGTTTGCAGATAGGAGAATATCTGCTCCTTACTATGCACGATTCCATGCTTTCCACAGGTCTGATGGAACAGGCGCATCAGACAACCGCTGTTGGGACTGTCGATGATATACTGATTCCTGTACCGGTGCACATACCTCTCCTTCAATCCCGGAAACAGCCGGTCCAGTTGTGCGTAAAAGTATTCCCGATTGCCTTCCCGCAGTGTAAGCCCCATACCGAAACAGAGCACTCCGTAGACCTTCGCCTGGATGCACAGGTTCAGGATACCTGATATGTTTTCCTCGGTATCGTTAATCCAAGGCAGGATTGGCGCCAGCCATACCACCGTGGGGATGCCTGCATCACGCAGCTGCTTCAAAACCTCAAACCGCTCTCTGGTGGTACAGACATTGGGTTCGATCTTCCTGCACAGTGCCTCGTCGTAGGTCGTCAGGGTCATCTGTACCACGCACTTGGCCCGTTTATTGATCTTTTCAAGCAGGTCGATGTCCCGGAGGATCCGATTGGACTTGGTGATAAGGGTAGCCCCGAAGCCATGTTCATATATGAGAGCGAGGGCCTGCCGGACGTGTCCCAGCTCCAGTTCCAGTGGAATGTAGGGGTCGGTCATGGCGCCCATACCGATCATACATCTGCGGCGCTTCCGCCGGAGCGTATCCGCCAGCAATGGGATGGCGTTCCGTTTTACCTCAATGTCCTCAAAGGTATGCTCCATATGATAGCACTTGCTCCTGGAGTCGCAGTAGATGCAACCGTGAGAGCAGTCTCGATAAAGATTCATACCATTTTTCGCAGATAAAATCCCTTTTGCATCCACATAATGCACTGGCTATCCCCTCTCGTCCTGTCAGTCTCTATATTTTTCATAGATTGCTTTCCCAAGCTCCGCCAACATAGGCCGCAGCTCCGGGGGATCCAGCACTTCGATTTGGGTTCCAAAGGTCAACAGATAGCTGGTCAGCCATTCATCCACCGGCATCCATACCGTTACAATCAGCGCCCCGTCCTCACGTTTCACGGTCTCCAGATTGAACTCGTCATAAATCCGATAGGCCAGTTCTTCGGGAAAGCGCAAGACGATTTTCTTATTATCGAACTGTGAAAAGTCTGTTTTGGGCGGGGGCGGATAAGGTGAAAACTGATCCGCCAGCATCTCAAGCTCCAGAATGCGGGTCAGTTTGAAGGTGCGGTAATCCTGCTTTTCCACACAGAACGCCTTCAAGTACCATGCCCTTGATTTATAGGAAAGCTTCAAAGGGTGTACGAACCGGCTGCTGATGGAACCGTTGGCATTGGCGTAAGTGATGCGCACACTCCTGCGATGGATCACTGCTGCCTTCAGCCGCTCAAATTTCTCATTATCGCTCCCCTCGCCGCCCCAGCGGGAGAAGTCCACCTCCAGCCAGCTCTCTGTACTGACATCAAATAGCGCAGAAAGTTTATTCAAGGTATCCCTGTCCTGGACGCCAACTGTACCGCCAATGCTTTGCAGGGCCGCAAGGATCTCATGTTTCTCCGCCTCAGATAAGACGGTCCGATCCAGGACAAAGCTGCCCAGCAGACGAACGCCGCCGGTCCGTCCGGCCTCCGTATAAACAGGGATCCCCGCCGCGCTCAGGGCATCAATATCCCGGTAGATGGTTCGGTCCGATACCTCAAACTTCTCCGCCAGCTCATGGGCAGTGGCCTGCCCCTTTTCCAGCAGGTAGTAAACAATTTTGAACAGCCTGCTCTCCTGCATCCGTCATCACCTCTTGGGCGCAGTATAACACAAAAAACTGGACACCGGAAGTCAAGGTTTTTCTACTTCTCAAATATGATTATGCTTGTATTGTTCCGACATCTGAATTATACTATGGTCAGGAGGGATCGATATGGACTACCTGACTGCCACAGAATTCTCAAAAAAGTGGGGTATCACCAGCCGCATGGTCGCCCGGTACTGTGAGACGGGAAGAATTGTTGGCGCTCACAAAAAGGGAAAAACCTGGCTGATACCTGCCAGCGCAGAAAAACCGTTGGACCAGCGCTGCAAAAAGCAAACGGTCAAAACAATCGTACCAGCAGGTCAAGGCGGTTCACTGGAATCCATTGGGGAGGCTGAGACTTATCATACCACCGACGTCTACCAAACCCTTGGCCTTACCCGCGAAACACTGCGCTACTATGAGGATGTGGGATTGATTCAGCCAAAACGGAGCAGTCAAAGCCAGTACCGAGAGTTTGATCTGTATGATATGTCCCGGCTGATGTCCATTGATTTCTTTAGAAAGCGCGGATTTTCGCCTGTAGAAATCCGGGAACTCCTGACGGCGGCGGCGCCGGAGGACTATGCGGCCCTTATGCACAGCCAGTTGGATCGCTTAGATCGAAAAATTGCCCAGCTTCAGCAGATGCGCCATCGCCTGGTAGAAGCACAATCGTTTTGCGAATCTGTCCCGGATATAGCTGGCTCATTTTCAATCCGAGAACTCCCACTTTACTGTGTCCGGGAAACGCTGCCCTCAGTCTCCTCCTTTGGCGAGTACCGGAACAGGGTCCTGAAATTTCTCGACTTGGAACAGGAAGATATCCTTTCCAACCTGGTTCGCGCAATTTCGTTTGACGAAACAGGCTATAAGGGCTCTGAAATGTATGTTGTGAAGCCTACTGTCCGAATGAGCCGGGCAGAGACATTTCTGGAGCATGGGAAATGCCTCTATACCACCCTGATTGCTGACAATAATGATCCTTCTGTACCTGAGAAGATGTTTGACCTGTGCCATAACTGGGCAACGGAGCACAAGGCGTCTTTCCGGGGTGTAGTCTATATCTTCATTCGATTCGTTATGCTGAAGAAGAATACAGATCAGCATTTCTACGAGGTGTGGGTCCCGCTTAAATAAAAAATTCCCTCTTGACTTGGGGGTTCCCACCGGCCTTACACTTTTTGTGTCAAGGAGGTGGCGATATTGAATCACAAATTATTGGGCAAGGATTTTGCGCTGGTAGTCGCGGGTCAGATAGTCTCTCTATTTGGCAACGCGATCCTGCGCTTCTCCTTGCCGCTCTTTTTGCTCCGAGAAACTGGATCCTCTGCCCTGTTCGGTGCCGTCACAGCCTGCTCGCTCCTACCGATGATCGTTCTCTCGCTGCTGGGCGGTGTATTGGCTGACCGGGTGAATAAGCGAAACATCATGGTGTTTTTGGACTTTTCCACAGCAGGCATCATAGCGGGATTCTATTTTCTGGTGGGCAGGGTGCCAACAATCCCTCTGTTTATTGTTACCTTGATGCTTTTATACGGGATATCTGGGACATACCAGCCTGCTGTACAGGCCAGTATCCCGGCACTGGTTGCGAAAGATCACATCCTGACTGCCAGTGCTATCGTTAATCAGATCGGTTCTATGGCGAACTTTATTGGGCCGGTCATAGGCGGGTGGATCTATGGTCTGTGGGGGCTGGAGCCGATTTTAGAAATCAGCGTGGGTTGTTTTGCCCTGTCCGCAGTCATGGAAATCTTCATCAAAATCCCCTTCGTCAAGCGTCCGCGGGAAAAACCGGCCCTTCAGATCGCAAGGCAGGATCTGCTGGAAGGCTGCCGGTTCCTGCGTGTCGATCAGCCGGTATTCCTCAAAGTATCTCTGATTATTGCGGGTCTGAATCTGATTCTCTCAGCTATGATCACCGTCGGCATTCCGGTGCTGACTGTGGAGCATTTAGGGTTCTCCGATCAGCTGCTTGGAGTCGCCCAAGGGCTGTTGGCGGCAGGAGGTGTGCTTGGCGGCCTATTAACTGCGCTCCTTGGCAAGCGGCTTCAGTCAGAGCGAGCTTATGTATTTCTGATCCTCTGCGCCGTGTTCACGCTGCTGATGGGAGCTGGGATGCTCTGGGGCAATACTCCCTTTATGAAGTATTTGATTCTGTCTGGCGCTGGCACCGCAACCACAATCTCTTCTACCATGTTCAGCATCCAAATGCTTGCGGTCGTACAGAGGGAAACGCCGGAACATCTAATGGGGAAAGTCATTGCCTGCATTATGACGCTGATCATGTGTGCCCAACCCATAGGGCAACTGATTTATGGGATTTTTCTTGAGCAAATAAGCGCCGTTCCCATCTTAACCGGCGCAGGTGCAATTTCAATGTGCATTGCTCTATATGCAAAGAAAGTTCTAAGTGAATTAGGGGGAGTGACGAGCAATGGCTAATCCAATGATAGCAATGCGGTCAGTGACAAAGACATATGCAGGTAGAGAGGTCTTGCACCAAATCGACCTGCGTGTAGAGCACGGGACAATCTATGGGCTGCTGGGCGTCAATGGTGCGGGAAAAACCACCGCTTTCAAATT
>CAJTTS010000181.1 GCA_910579155.1 uncultured Oscillospiraceae bacterium
TCGGTTTCACCCACCAGCGGCGTTTCCCCGGAGGTGATGAAGCAGTTGGCCCATTTAGGCGTGTAGTCCAGCCCCAGGGACTTATTACCCCGCAGTTTCCCGGAGCCGGCTGCCAGCTCGTATACGTTGAATTTGATCCGCCCGTGACGATCCTTGGCAAGCTGCAGCTCGTCCAGAAACAGGGGGAGCGAGTGCAGAAATCCGGCCATCAACTCCACGCCAACGGATGTGCTTTTGAAGGTCTGGAAGTACGCGCCGCCTGCGGTGGGGTTCGCCCACACGGACGCCCCCAGCATTTGCGCCACGGTTTTGCCGGTGCCGCTGTCCATACTCCACAGGTGGACAAAGAATGGAAGGCATCCAAGTGGCTCCACCAGGACGGAGGCGAAGGATGCCGCCAGTACAATGCGGGCCGTCAGGCTATAGGAGCGGGCGTCCAGGGCCTCTGTAAGCCAGTTTTCAAGGCTTCCAGTCTGCCCTATGGCTTTATATATTGGGCGGAAACTATCCGCGCTGTCGAAGGCCACGCCCCCCGCGTAGGGGGAAAATCCTTCCTCGTTCCAGCCCATGCGAGAAACGGCCTTGACCTCCGGGATGATATCCTGGTTTTTGTCGATTGCGTCCCGCAGAAAGTCCACCAGTGCCTGCGCCCGCTCCCCGCTGGTGACTGAAATGCCGCAATCCGACAGGGCCACGATGTCAGCCGCCTTGGATATTCGGCTCATGGGAACTACGATTTCCGACCAGGGCCTGCGGTCTGAGTAGCTGCGCCGGTACCATAGCTTGACCTTGACCATACCCGTATCGATGGACACCAGCTTTTCCACTGGCATGATCGGGTGGGTGCAGGCATATGTAATCCCGCCGCCCTGGGCATACCGCCAGATACCGCTCTCGTCCGCTGTCCATTCCCCGACGTTCAGTTCCAAAGCCTGGTCAAAAAACTCGGAGATCCCATCGTCCCGGACAACGGACAGGGAAACGGCCCTTAATTCTTTCCTGTACTCTCTCAGGCACCTGGCAAAGCCCTTAAAGCCGAGCTCCTTGGCGAGGTCTGCAAGTGCCTGTTCCTCCATGGCCTGCTGGTAGCCGGATTTCAAGCCGGTCAGCCATTCAAATACCCGGCCCTCTTTGAAGTCCGTCAGGGAAAAGTCAGGCCGTTTGTCCGGGGCCGCCGGGATTGTGTTTCCCGGCTGTAGTGCATTTTCTTCCACGGTCCGCTTTCACCTCCAAAATTTCTTCTTCCAGTTCATCCAGCAGGTATTCCAAATACGGCTGTTTTTTTGCCGCTTCAGCGTAGAGCGGATGGATATACCCCGCCCTCCAGTCTTCTCTGGTGGGAGCAAAATACTTCAGCACCTCCCACCAGTACCGATGCTCCGCAGCCAGCTCCCGGTGCTTTTCCTCCAACTGTTCCAGCTTCGCTTTCCGCTGGGCCTCCCGGCGGCGGGCCTCCAAGATGGCAGACCGCACCGCCGGGTCAGGTTTATCCCATGTAAGCCCCAGGGCAAAATCCGCATTGATACGCAGAATCGCTTGGCGAAATGGGATATCAAACAGCTTCATTACAAAATCGATTACTGTGCCGCCAGCGTGGCAGCCAAAGCAACACCACCCACGCTGATCACTGTAGAGTTTAAGACTGGCGGTCTTTTCGCGGTGGAATGGGCAACATATGTATCCGGCCCGGTTTGGGTGAAAGCCGTAATGCTCCGCCACCTCCTGGATTGTCACGAGGCTCTTGACTTGGTCAGCAAGGTCAATCCTCTGCATCCCCATAAGAAGTCCCCAGTTCCTCCGCATCGGCGATCCGGGTCAGCTTTCGGGTGGCGCGGCAGTATGCGCAGTGCTCACAGCGGCGTGGGGCTTCCTGGCCCGTTTTGATAGCCTGGAACCGGGGGACGGCATCCTCAATCTCCGCCAGCTTGGGTGCCAGGACTTCATCCCGAATGTGGAGTGCCTGCAGGTCCGGCTCATCCTCTTTGGTGCCGACAGCCAGCAGGAAGGGCCACAAATGCCCCTCAACGGCCTGGTAAATGGCGCCTTGAACGTCATACCCCCAGGCTTTCCAGAAGGGAACATAGGCCCGCTCCGTGCCGTCCCAGACGTCCTCCAGGTCTCTCATGACCTTCTGATCCACGATGGCCCCATCGCAAAGCCCCATCACTGACGCCGTTTCCGGGAACCGCCGGACAATCTCCTCGCAGATATCCCCGTCCAGCAGACTGTCGATCTTGACCTTAAAGGGCACTCCGGCAATCTCGCCGGTGCGGATGACCTGTTTCCGGCCGGACATCAGGAGGCTGTACAGCTCGTCCGCTTCCATGCGGCTGATGATGTCGTTGGCGCGGGAGAACTCAGCCTTCAGCGTCCCGTCCCGCTTGAACAGTTCCGGGTGCTGGGCTTGGAACACATCAAGGCTCCCCTCAAAGTGGGCGTCCACATAGCTGCCCACCAGCATGGCCGTTGTCACGGCGGGCCGGTATTCCCCTTTCAGCCGGGCCAGTTCCGCCGCCTCGCAGCGCATAAAGTTTTTGACCTGGGTGGAGCCCATATAGGCCATCTCGATATCAGGCTCAAAGTAATTCTTCGCCGTCACCGTCGGCAGGGTGTTCATCTCCGCCATGCTCGGTTACCTCGCTTTCTCCGTTTTCGTTGCCTTGCGGATTTTCTGACGCCGCAGCGTCCTTGCGTTTCTGGGCGCACTCTGCGCACAGGGGAACACCGTAGTTCTTCGTTGTATAGGCTGCCAGCCAGTCAGCCGTCTTTCCCATGGCGGGCTGGATCGGATTTCCACAGTCCGTGCAAGGTGGAACAGGCTGGCGCTGCTGGAGGCGGGGCTTATAGGGCCGGACGCGCACAGCGGAGACCACCTCTCCGAAAGCCTTGATTCCGTGCTCAATGTACAGTTGCACTGTCACTCCCGGCCAGTCCTCGAAATAGCCGCTCCCGGCTACTTTCTCGATGTTCTTGGACCGGGCCACATTCAGAATCATGGGCTTGTTGCCCGGCTCCTTCCAGTGGACAACCGCCTTCTTGGACTTGCCTTCGGCGGTCTGGACGGTTTCGGACGCATTGACATGGTCGATGGTCAGCACCTTCTCTTCGCCCTCCTGGAAGTCCCCCTCGCCGATGAAGTTGGGGTCAGAGACCACCTTTTTCCAATGAGTCTTCACAGTTCGATCATCTCCATTTCCTCAGAATCCGTTACCCTGGTGGCGATCAGCTGGAGGCCCTTGGCCTTGCACTTGGCGTAGAGCCGCTCCCGGCTTACGCTGTCCAGCCGCTCCGCGCCGTCCACCAAGATGATGCCCAACTGCCCCGGCCGGCTGACGGTGATGTCCACGCAGAGTTCCAAAAGTTCGCCGTCGCTCAGGTTACTGATGGGCAGGCCGTGGATCAGCGGCACGCCGTCCTTCACCGTCAGGCCCTCCACGGGGATGGAAGCCTGGGCCAAGATTGTCGCGGGGAGTTCCCGTGCCAACTCGATCTTGTCAGTCAGTGCCTGAGACCTTGCGGTCAACTCGTCCAGTTCCGTCTGCATATCCCGCATCCGACGGTACTCGTTCAGGTGGCTGCGCATCTGCTCCGCCTCATCCAGTTCGGCGGACAGTGCGGAAGTGTCCTGAACCTCCTGCCCAGCGTACTGGTCAGCCACACCCACGTCCCGCTCCAGCTTGGCCAGCGACTCGCGAAACCGTGCGTTCTCCAGTTCCTCCCGTTCCTTCTGCCGCTGGGCAAGGCCGTCCAGCTTCTCCCTCGCGGCGGCGAGTTGGGCCTCCAGCCGCTGAATGTCTCCAGTGATGCTCTCCCGCTGGGCGGAGATGTCCTGCGCAACGGCGGCGAGTTGGATGTCCCGCTCCGCCTCCAGTCCCCGTTTTTTAGCCTCAAATCCCTCTCGGAACGCCTTAGCCCGCTCAATGCGGCTGTTAGCCTCCCGGATGCGCTCCAGCTCCTGGTACTTCTCGCGGGTGGGGTACGCCTCCCAGCGGGCAGCATCATAGTGGGGCGGGATGTCCTTGGCGATGTCGGCGATGAACGCCTGCTTGTTGCGGATGTCCCGGTTGAGGTTCTGGCGGGACTGGAAGTAAACGCCGCTCTCCGCCTGGATATCCGAGAGGACCTCCAGGATGTGCTTGGAGTAGTCCACGCCCTGGGGAATCTCCCCGAATTGCTCCTTGATCCAGTTCATATCCCAGGCGAAGTCGATCAGGGAAAGGATCACCCGGTTCTTCTCCTGGCGGCTGAGCTGGGTGAAAGCCACAGGGTTGAGCTGCAGGGGGGTGAAGATACCGGAGAGAAACTCCGCCGGGCGGGTCTGAAGCATACTGCCGTCTTTGACCTTGACCGTGTCCGCCTTGGTGGTCCGGGTCTTGCGGTCGATGGAGAGGCCGGTGTCCGTCTCGATGATGATCTCGCCCTCGTCCGCGCCCTGATGGATGATGTAGTCGCGGTCGGAGCGGTTGGTCAGGGCGTAGCGGATGGCGTCCAGCACGGAGGTCTTCCCGCTGCCCTTGGGTCCGGCCAGCTCCACCGAGCGCCCGTCCAGGGCCGCCTCCCGGATGCCGAACAGGTTCTTGATGACAATTTTTGTGGTTTTCATTGCGTTTTCCTTTCCGGCCTGCTATAATGCAGGTGTCCTTAATAGTTTTTTGCCCCTTGGCCCGTCGGGTGGTAGCGCACCCGGCGGGCCTTTGGCATCACATTAATCACTCTGTTCAAAGGGAATAGCAAGTTGATTCAGACCATAAACAACACAAATATTTGCGCCTGATATGTTGAGCACCATCCTGCCGGTCTGCGCCTTAATCGTGCGGATCTCCGCCGCCAGGATATCCGGCGTCTTGCCGGAGTCCGCAGGGGGAAAGGGTGCCTCCGCAGCGGTGGGCGGGCCGCCCACCCCAAAGTCCTGACTGAGGAGCCGACCCTCAGTTACTTCTATTTCGCTCATGCTGCTACTCCTTTCTTCTTGGGCAATTTGGGATTGCCCTTTTTATCACGCCTGCTGCCCTTTTCCATCCAGTCCAGCCAAGTGTCCAGAAACTCCCGGTAGACCTCTCGTGGATCAGGGGCAAAGCGGCCTTGCCCAAGAACAATTCCACTTTCCTCAACGTGTGTGGCGTGATACGCTATATGC
>CAJTTS010000182.1 GCA_910579155.1 uncultured Oscillospiraceae bacterium
ATTCAAAGCCGTCCCTGGTTCCGCTGCCGGCTTCCCGGCCAATCAGGACAATCTCCGCATCCTGTCCGCCGATGTCCTTCCAGTTGGTGATCTCGCCGGTGTAGATTCTGGCGATGGTATCTACATCAAGTTCGGATACAGGATTGTCGGGATTCACGATCACCGCGATACCGTCATAGGCCAGCACCGTCCCGGTCAGCCCCTGGGCGGATTCCTCCACTTTCAGATCGCGGCTGCTGAGGCCGATGTCGCAGCGCCCTTCCAAAACCGCCTGGATGCCAGAGCCGGAGCCGGTGGGGTTGTAGGTGAAGGTCACGCCACCGTTCTGTTCCATAAACGCCTCACCCAGCGCACCGATCACCTCCTCCATGGAAGTTGAGCCGTCGGTGGTGACGGTTCCAGACATTTTCTGCGAACATCCCGCCATAACCGACAGGGCCAGCACAGCAGCCAGCATAAGACTTACAAATTTTTTCATGTTCAAGTTTTCTCCTTTCGACTTTTGGGTACGAGAAAAGAATACTGCTGTCGTGTAAAAATCAAAAGGCAAGGATTGTAAAATTGAGGTAAAATTCTCTCATAGCATTTAAGCGCATCGGCGCATCCAAGATTTTCCTCAAATTCCCCTTGACACACATTACAGCTGGAGTTATACTATGCCATGCAGCAGTGAATTGGAAAATAGCATTTTAACCATTACAATATTCTAACAGGCTTTCCCGAAAGGGATTGGATTTCATTTATAGGCTTTTCGCTGTGCCCCAAGTGTTTTTTGCGCTTGGGGTAAAAGTAAATGACCGTCCAATCAGATACTTTTTCGGGGAAGCCTGTCATGATTTCAGTTTGAGGGAGCGGGCCAAGGGAAGCCATACGACACAGCGCCGAGCAGGGTTGCCTGTCAGGAACCGGATTGGGTAGAACGGCACTTTACGGCGATGATCCGCAAAATCAAACTGAAGGAGATGCATTATGCAAAACACAAAAACCGAATATAGCAGCTCTGAGCGAACCCCTGTTGTTCTGCCGGAGATGGAACAACTGCTCCCGCCGCTAAGCGGAGAGCAGTTTTCTGCTTTGGAGAACGATATTCTGGAAAACGGCTGCTATGCCCCGATTATCGTCAACGAGGATATGGTCGTCATAGACGGGCACAACCGTTTCCGTGTCTGTGAAAAATACGGCCTGCCCTATCGAATGCTGCTGTTCTCGTTTACCGATTTACTGGAAGCCAAGCAGTGGGCGCTGGACACCCAGAAGGGCCGCCGCAACCTGGACAAGTGGGAGCTGGGCAAGATTGCGCTGAAACTGAAGCCGGAGATCGAAGCCAGGGCTAAGGAAAAACAGCGCGAATATCATGGAAATCAGTATGAAAGTGGACTTCTGACAACATTGTCAGAAGTCCAAGCACCCCCAATGACAACAAGAAAAGAACTGGCCGACACTGTTGGTATTGGTGAGGTCACTATGGGCAAGGTGATGCAGATTGACGAGTACGCCCCCGCTGCTATCCGGGAAGCCCTGGACAACGGCGAGTTGTCCATTAACCAGGGCTATAATATCATCCGGCAGGTGCGGGAACTGCCAGAGGAGCAGCGGGAAGAAGCCGCCGTCTTAGCAGTAGAACTGCAAAAGGCAAAAAAGGAAATTCAGAAGTTGGATGCGGAAGCTGACCGCCGCCATAAGATCGCCGGCCTGTTCTGTAAAGCCTATGAAAAAGCAGTTCTGCTGACCCCCACGGAGGAAAACGTGCGGATCTGGACCGAGTGTACCCGCATGACGAAAGAAGATATTGAGGACTCTGTGCAGGATTCCTACGAGTTGGCCCAGACGTTTCAGACCATTGGAGATCTGCTCAAGAATGCAATTTCGTGTGTGCATCAGTGGTCAGACGCGCCATCTGATAGGGAGCAGGGCTGAGGGCAGGGGGGTCATGTGTGACACCCTGCCTGTCCATATATCGGGGTACTGCATTGGCAGGGGTGTCTACGTTGACCCCCTCGCCGTGAACTGTCTGGCGAATTATCTGGATATTGCCGATGAAGGGTGGTATCATGTGGGCCACTACATAATAGGAGGGCTCACAAAATGAATGTGAAATTTTCCTTTGACAAGGCTATTGCAGAGCGGCGAGGCTTCATGCTGGAGGACGTCCATCGGACGATTAAAAGCCTGTTTGCCGCCCACAATTTTCCCTGTGTCTCTGAAGGGGATGTCCTCTCTTTATACAGACAAAGGCCATGGCGATGACTTCGCCGTCATGTGGGACATCATCCTGTCCCTGCTGCGCTCCGACTGGTTCGTGGAGTGCGCCGAATCTTGTGTCTGGCTGAACGAGGACGGTGAGGAGGATATTCTTTCCCAAGCCGGGAAAGCGTAAGAACGGGTGTATGATTGACACCCTGCCTCCCTCTTTACAGAGAACGAGGTGAATCTATCACACCCAGCGGGCACAGTCTGCCGCAGGCGGGAGCGGAGCAAAGTGGTATCCCTTCTGATGAGAGGGCGGGCTCCGCCCGCCCATTCCAATCAATTTACCGCCGGGAGAAAGCCCCGCCGCTGGCGGGGCAAGGCCCTCGCCGCCCGGGGCGGCGAGGGCGCAAGCATCGCGCAAATGTACATTTTGCACAGCTTGCAGGGGAAATCCCCTGACCCCAATGCCGCCTGCGGGCGGAAAATTAGGAAGTCCCCGGCTCCACCAAGTAAAATCCATATACCTCTGCACTGGTAGACCGCGCCTGCGGTCTGCCGGTTTTTATTTTCAACAGAAGGAGAAAACCAGTGTCCAATAAAGATACGTACCATCTTCATATCGAACTGACGCCAGAGGAATACCAACTGCTCACCGCGCAGGCAAAGCAGTGCGGTCTCACCAAGCGAGCATACATTGTCCGCCTTTTGGAGGGGAGTCCTGTTCGGCCTCGTCCAGCCTCGGAGATCAAGGCCCTTCAAACAGAAATCCATCACATTGGGAATAATATCAACCAAATCGCTCGCAGCGTCAACGCCGGGATCGCCAAGGCCGAGGACGCCAAGCGGGGGCTGTGCCTGCTTAATCAGGTCTACGAATTGATGTATCAGATAGCGAGGAAATAATGGCGGTCACTAAAATACTGGCCCGAAACGCCCGACTGAATCAGGCCATCCAGTATGTGCTGAATGGCGATAAAACGGATCATCAAATCCTCACTGCCCATCAGAACTGTGACCCAGGCCGGGAGTACCGCCAGATGATGGATACCAAGCGGGACGTGGGGAAACTGGATGGCCGTCAATGCTACCATATCATCCAATCCTTTAAACCGGGAGAAATCACCCCGGAGGTAGCCCTGGAGATCGCAAAGGAATTTGCCGCCGAGTATCTGGCCGACTACGAGGTGGTCATCGGAACCCATGTGGATAAAGGGCATATCCACTCCCATCTGGTGTTCAACTCGGTAAACGCCCAGACCGGGGGCAAATACCACATCACGACACAGGAGTATTACCGCCAGATTCGGGGCATTTCAGACCGCCTGTGCCGGGAGCATGGGCTGTCCATAATCATGGAGGGCCAGCCTTCCCAAGCAATCAGCTACATCGAATGGTTGCGGCAGTCCAAGGGCCAGCCCACTTTCCGCTCCATGCTGGAGGCAGACCTGCGGACGGCCATTGAGGATGCCAACGACCTGGGCCACTTCTTCATGCTCATGGAGCATAGCGGATACGAGATTCACCATGGCAATCGTTTGGGCTTTCGCCTGCGGGGCCAGGAGCGGTTCATGTACCCAGGCCGAAAGAATCTGATGTTCACAGAGGACGGCATCCGGGCCTCTATTCTTGGCAATCTGGAAGAAATCGAGGCCGGGCGCCGCCCCGCAGTTGTCTCCCGGCCCCGCTACCAACTCTACAAAAAGCATCCGAAATATACTGGCTTGATGGCCCTCTATGTCCATTACCTCTATGTTTTAGGCAAAATCGAGAAGCGGCAGTACCCGCCCCGGATGACGGCGCAGATGAGGAAGGATGTCATGCGCTCTGAGCATTATCGGCGACAGTTTGTGTTCCTCCGAGAAAACGGGATTTCTACCCAGGAGGACATGGTCGCATTTCAAGCCCGTGTGGAGGAAACACTGGCCAGCCTGACCAAGCAGCGCACCATCCTCAATGTTCGGAAGAAGAAACGCCGAAAGTTGTACACCGCCCTGACCGACACGGCGGCGTTGGCACAGGCCAAGGCGCTCTACGAGGAAGGGCTGTCCGGCATGGAAACGGAGTTCTCCCGCTACGAGGAGGCGGTGACGGTTCTGGAACGGTGTAATATCCCCCAGGAACAGCTCACAGCGGAAAAGGGCGAATTGTATGAGCAGCTGGCGCAGGTCAACCGCAACATTCGGACGGCGAGGAAGAAGTTGGCACTGTGCCGGGAAATCCAAAGCCAACTGTCCCAGATGGAGCGGACGGCAGAAAAAATCGAGTCCAGAGAGCAGGAGAACCACATCGGCCACAGGGGGCGGTAAAACGCCGTTTGTGGCCCTCCGTGACCTTCCCGCGAGTCCCACAGCACCACCCAGGCCCAGCACCCCCGCAAAACGCGCCGTGTGGGCCGACAACGCAAAATAAGGAAAGAGGTTGAGCTATTATCAAAACAAACCGAAGTTTGGCTGAGCAGGTTTTCGGCATTGGCCGCTACAGGTATTCAAATGACGGGCAATTGTATTTTATCCATGGAAAAACCCGTATTAAAGTTACAGAACATTTTTCAGCAGACGGAAAACCGCTGAACACGCTGCTGGAGGATGTGATTCAATTCTCCGCCCAGCGGCGGGACGATGAGATCCGCCCGGCCTGTTAGGGAAAAACGCTGGATATCTGCCCACGCTTATGGTATTGTGGTGCCGTAAGCGTGGGTTGTTTCAACCAAAGGAGGGTCGTTTTTTGAAACAACCGATTTATAACACAGCGCTCTATCTCAGACTCAGCCGCGACGATGAGCAACAGGGGGACAGCGGCAGCATCCAGACGCAAGAGAAGATTTGTCAAGGGGGGATTTCACCCAAAAGATGAAATCCCCTATAAACTGGAATTTGAATACCACGATTTTATGAGCGTCTATTGCTCACCGTGGGTTTTCAATAAAATCCTCCAAAAG
>CAJTTS010000183.1 GCA_910579155.1 uncultured Oscillospiraceae bacterium
GCCTGTTCAAAGACGGCCTGTGTACGGTCCGGGGCGCGGCCAACCGCTGGCGCAATTTTACCCGCGGTATTTCCAGCGCGTTCGTGTCCCTGTTCAAGTCCACCAACGAGGCCCTTCTGCCCGACCTGTCCCCGGAGCAGCAGCCCATCGTCACTATCATGGAGAGCAAGGACGAAAACCTTCCCGTGGGCACCCGCATGACACTATCCGAGGCAGAGACGCAGATCGGTGCGCTGAACCAACGCTATTGGGACAGCGACGAGCCGGAGCGCCCGGTCAGGGTGGCTATCGACTATATGCTGGACGGCGAGGTGGACCGCTACTGGCTCCCCCTCCGCACCGGGCCGGGCTGCGGCTCCCTGCTGGAACAGATGGAGTGCCATGTGGACGCCAATCTGAACCGCCCGGAGGAAGTGGCCCGGCTTTTCGAGGACGCCCCCGCCGGTCTGCGCGAGCTGCTGCATGAGCAATTCGGCCCCCAGCTCCATGACGACCTGGAGAAACTGGCGGGCCGGGTGCTCACCTTTTTCCAGCAGCACCACACCATCACGAAATTGGAGCAGCAGTTTCGAACGCAGGCGGCGGCTATGCCGCAGAGAGAAAAAGAAAAATTTCTGGAATATACCAAAGCGGCGGTCACAGACCTGCGGACAGCCGCCAACACCAGTAAGACCATCGCCCCGGCCCAGGAGCGCACCGCCCCCGTCTCCGCCGCTCCCGCCCGCGATGGTGACAGACCCCGGCAGTCGGTGAAGGTGAAGCTGCGCCAGATCAAGCAGGAGCGGTCAAAGGTCCCCGCCCGCGTCAAGGCCCGGCCCGCCCCCCAGCGATAGGAGGCCGCTATGGAACAGGAATTTTACCGCTACTACTCTACCCAGCGCCCTGTTGACATTGGGACATTTCCCAGGCCGCCCGGCAACGAACCCACAGAGATACGCAATTTTGATAAGCGCATCCCGATTGAGCATGAAACCTTTTCCGCGTGGGGCGTCCTCACCTATACCAAGCCCCTGACGGAGAGGGAGATCAATGACTATGAGCTGCGCCCCTCCCGGTATAACCCCGATGTGAGCCGGACCATGGCGGAGCAGGCGTCTTTTATCGGCCCATGGGAGGAGCGCAACGGCATCCCGGCAGATAAGCGGCTGACCCGCTGGGATGTGAATATCGAAACCTTTGCGCCCGCTGACGGCGTTTCCCCGGAACAGCTTGCGGAGCACTACCGGCTGGCAAAGAAATTCCCCCGCATCCCCCGCCAGGGCAGGTCGAAAGACCCTCCCCAGCGGGAGAGCAAATAGGAGGGCCCTATGCCGGAAATCACCCTGCCGAATACAGATCCCTTTTTCAGCGTGAACGCCTGGGGCGACACATTGACAACGGGCGAAACACTCAAAATGGTGCATACGTTATGGTTTTCGGAGTATAATGCCAGCCCCTTTATGGCCCTCCTGACAGATAAACCGACATCAGAGCTTCAAGAAATGCTGAAAAGTAGCGAGGCCGCAGAGAAGTCCATTTTTGATAGACTGAAAGCGGCGGTCAGCGAATGGGAGGCACAGGCGGCTCAAACCCTGCTGCTGGAAAAGGTGCTGGAATATGTGCGTACTCCCGAAGTGTCCCATACCTCCAACGAGTGGAAGCAGATACAGGGCGGGGTGTGGGAAATCAGCAACCTGGTCTATCAAATGCGCTATCAGTTTGTGCCTGTACCGCAGTCCAAGGCCGTCCGCGTCACCTGGGGGCTTGTTTACAACACCCCCCAGCAGCCGGGGAATCCCAGGTACGCCAACTCATGGGGGGACAGCCGTTTTATCGCCCGACAGGATAAAAAGCCGTATGAAAGCGCGGAGGCCGCCCAGCGGTATATCCAGGGCCGGTTCAACCGGTATGCCCACCTGTTCACAGAGCTGTCCCCGCCTGTACCCAATGACTGCAAGCGGATGTTCATGGTCAACGGCCACCTTCTCCCCGGCTACACCCTCGCGCCCCCGGAACGGACGAAGGAGCAGACCGTCAATGACCTGCTGGACTGTCTGGAGGACGGGGACGTTGCGCCGCCCATGCCGGAGCCGGAAGCACCGGCCACTCCGAAGCAGAAAGCCGCCCAGCCGGACGCAAAGAAAAAGACCGGCCCTAAAAAATCCGCCCCCAAAAAATCGGGGCCGGTTCGATAGGAGGCGCAGTCATGGCATATACCCACCTTGACCCAGGCCGGGAACTTGAAGTTTCGGGCCATATCTATTTTTCACCTGTGCAGATGGATATTTCTGAAATGGTAAAGCTGCCCCCGGAACAGTTAAAGGCACAGGAGGCAGCCAGCGTTGAACAAGAGCAGGCCATCTACGAAAAAATCCTCGCCGTCGAAAAGGAATGGGCACAGCAGGCGATGCTGACCGTATCCCTGCGAAAAGCCCAGGAGTATTTGAGAACGCCGGTTCCCTCCCATACCTCGAACCAGTGGGCCGAAACAGAGCATGATTGGCATGAGATCAGTAACATGGTCTATAAAATGACCTACCGCATCTATGAGGGGACTGATTACCGCTCTGACGTAAGGCCGCGTCCAGTTTGCTGGGAGTTGTCCTGGTATTTAACTTTCAACACCCCCAAAGAACCGGATTTTTCCGGGCGCGGACGGCAAATTGCCGGACAGCAGGGGAAAAAATTTAAGGATAAGGCTGAGATGGAGAAGTACCTGCAAGGCCGTATCAAGGCATATTCCCACCTGTTTACGGAAATCTCCCCGCCCATCCCGGAGAATGAACAGAAAAGGTTCTGTATCAATGGGGTACTGCTGCCCGGCTACACCGTGGAGGCCCCTGTACCGGACCGCCCGGACGAAAAGAATGTGGAGGATCTGTTATCTCTGCTGGAGGACGGGGACATGGACGCTTTGCCCCAGCCGGAGGAACCGGCCCCATCCCCGGCGCTCCCGTCCCGGAGACAGGCCCCGAAAAAGACCCGGCCCCAAAGGTCCGGCCCGGTACGATAGGAAGTCACGGTTATGAAAAAGAAACGATTTCACTATTCCATCAGCGGCTACCGCTGGGCCCCGGAGAGTTTTCGTGCTGCTAAAGGACTTATCGGACAGCCTGCCAAAAATATCCCGCTGACAAATGAGCAGCGGCATGAAGTGGGGCTGTTGTCTTTGACAAAAGGCCCTGACGTGGCAATCGGCTATGTCAAGCACATCGAACGTGCGCGGGAACGCCAGCGCAGAAAAATCATCACCTACGGTTTTCTTTCCAAGGAATCGCCGGGGCAATTCGTGTACTGTCCACAGCTTTATTTCCGCGCTGACGCCCCTATTGGCGAACGTCTCCGCATATTCAAAGAAATTCGCGCCGGTTTATGCGAGAATGATGGACGCGTTGTGACCTCTACCGAGTGCGAGCTGGACGGCGAATACCGCCCCACCAACGTCAGGGAAAATACCGTCACAGCAGATTTCAGCCGCCCCCTGCGTATCCCTATGGGCGAGAAGATCATCCGGGAGTGTCCAGAGCAGCCATACCGCCCCCGGCCCAAAGCCCCGAAAAAAGCCAGGCCCCACAAGCGCCGGGACACGGCCCCGATACGGTAGACAGCGGCGCCGCTGGCGCCGCTGTCCCAGCAAGTACGGAATTTTGACAGCAAAATTCCACTTGTTAGGGGCACAGCCCCTAATACCCCGCTACCCGGAAATGCGTCTCAAGTTGAGACGCATTTTTTCGACGAATTTTGAAAGGAAGTGCTGCCTATGGCAAAGCCCTATAAGACCGTCACCCTGCGGCTGAACGCCAGCCAGTACGCCCACCTGCACCGTCAGGCAGAGGCGTCCGGGCTGAAAATGGAGCCGCTGCTCCGCCAGCTCATTATGGGCGTGAACCTCCGGCCCCGGCCCCCCGACACCTACGCCGCCCTGCTGCGGGAGTTGAACGCCATCGGGACGAATATCAACCAGATCGCCCACAACACCAACGCCAGGAAGGAGGCGGGCCAGACCGATATTGACGAGGCCGTGAAGCTGGTGCGGCAGGCATACCGGCTGATAAAGGAGGCCCTGTAATGGCCTATGACAAGATCATCACCATCCGCTCCCGTCTGGATCATTGTGTGGACTATGTGCTGAACCATGAAAAAACCGATATGGCCGCTGTGCTGGATTACATTGGCCGGGCAGACAAGAACGCCCTGCCGGACGGCCGCTCCGTTCTGGAGACGGCCATCAACTGTGATCTGGAGAGCGCCTATCAGGATATGCAGGAGACCAAGCGCCGCTGGGGGAAGCCCGGCGGCGTTTTAGGTTATCACCTGATCCACGCCTTTGCCCCCGGAGAAGTGACCCCGGAGCAGGCCCATGAGATCGGCGTGGAGTTCGCGGCCCGACTGCTGGGGGACCGCTATGAGGCGGTCGTCTCCACCCATTTAGACCGCGACCACCTGCATTGTCATATCCTGTTCAACTCTGTTTCTTTTGTGGACGGCGCCAAGTACAAGAACACCTTTAAGGATTACTTTGGGGATATTCGCGGCATTTCCAACGAGGTCAGCCGCGCCCACGGCCTATCGGTGATCGAACCGGGCGAGGGCAGCAAGCACTATGCGGAATGGGACGCGGAGGCCCAGGGCAGGCCCACCCTCCGCTCCCTCGTCCGGCAGGACATTGACGCGGCTATCGCCAGCGCCTACACCATGAAAACTTTCTGGCAGCAGTTGGAGGAGCTGGGCTATACCATCAAACGGGGGGCCAATGTCAAGCATACCGCTGTCAGGCCACCCGGCGGCCAGCGGTTTTTCCGGCTGGACGGCCTGGGGGACGGCTACACGGAAGCGGACATTCAAACCCGGCTGTCGGCCACCCGCTCCGGCGAGACCCCGCCGCCCGTTTCCTCCGCTCCTTCCCGCCGCCCCACCATCCAACCGCTGACACCAGGGCGGCGATACCGGCCAAGAGGCGGCATCCCCCGCAGACCCCGCAAATTGAAGGGTTTTCGTGCCCTCTATTTCAAGTACCTGTATCTGCTGGGTGCCATCCCGAAACGCCATCCCAGGCACCGGGCGGCGTTTGTCTCCCGGAGGTCAATCATCAAATTTGACCGATACCAGGAGCAATTTCAATATCTGATGAAAAACCGTA
>CAJTTS010000184.1 GCA_910579155.1 uncultured Oscillospiraceae bacterium
GCAGATTAGAGTACAGATCATTGACGTTCTGCGCCAGTGTACCAATTTCATCCTTTGTATGAATAGGGCAGCTTGCCCCGTGGTCTAATTTCATCATCTGCTCGGTTGACGCAGAAATTTTCTTGATGGGGTCGGCAATCGCTTTGGAAAACAGGAGAGAGCAAACAACGGAGATCAGCAGGGAACAGCTTAACGAGATGGGCAGGGCCTTTTCTACTGCCTCGGTTACAAACTGTTCCTGCTTGATGCTGATAACAACATCATCAGGGGTACTCACCGCAAGCTGCATCCGTGGGGCCAGCAGATAGATCAACCCATGCGTGACAACAACGACAAAGAGCATGATACTCATGGTATACAGAAATATCTTCGGAAATAGTTTTAATCGTTTCATGGCTGTACCTCGTATTTGTAGCCGATGCCCTTGACTGTTACGATACAGTCAAGCCGCAGTTTCTTTCGCAGATTTTTGATGTAGGTGTCCACGGTTCGGTCGATGATTGGATAGTCAGCGCCCCACAGCTCGTCCAAAATCTGCGAACGGGTCAGCACCAGCCCCCTATGCTCCACCAGCAGCCGGAGCAAATCAATTTCCTTGGGCATGATGTCGATTTTCCCGGCGCTGTCGCTGGCGGTATAGCCGGAGAAATCAACAGTCACATCGCCAAAGGTTATCGTTTGGGGTAACGGGGCCTGCCCACTCCGCCGCAGGAGGGCGGTGATCCGCCTTCCCAGCAATACCATAGAAAAGGGCTTTGTCATGTAGTCGTCGGCCTGCTCGTCGAAACTTCTGACTTGGGTATATTCGTCCTCAAGAGCAGTCAACATCAGAATGGGCGTTGTGCTTGTTCGCCGTATCTCATGCAGAATGGACAGGCCGCTGACGTGTGGCAGCATGATGTCCAGCACAACCAGGTCGATGTTGTTCTCCCGGAAAAGCTGTAACGCCTCCCTGCCATCATAGGCCGGGATAACCTTGTGGCCTGCGGGCTTTAGGTATTCACAAATCGCATCGTTAGTCTTGCGGTCATCTTCAACAATCAGCAATGTTGGCATTAGCCCACCTCCTTGGAAAGCATTGTAACATACAAATGTGGAATGTATATGAAATTCTAACAATGAAAATATGTACAGTCAAATAAATGTGGTTAGGGTCATTCATCCAGCAGTAGGAATTATTTAAGCAATCAAATAGAATTATGGTTATCGCGTTAAGTCAGCATAGCCCAAGATGTTGGAAGCAGCCACAGCGCAGACAAGCCTGGGGAAAAGCTGAAGCGGCCAGAATCGGCGATTGAAGCGGAAGCAAAACTCATCAAAGCCGCTTTGCAGATGCTTTTTGCTCAGGCTATGATAGGTGCCTAGAAGAAAGGACTTCATATACCTTTTCCAGACGTATGTGCATACTTTCTTCAGCGTCCATAAACTGCCGGGAATACCGAATTCCTCTGGGCGGCGTGTTATAATCGTTTCTCGTATTTCCATCTGCTCCTCCGGTGCCAGCAGCAGATGCGTCCCCTTCTGGAACCCTCGTTTCTTCGGTTCCATGGAACTGTCTCCCTCTCGCTGATACGCCGTCCATTTTTCGCTGGCGCGATTCTGCCGCCTTGCTGGGTGGGGCTGGTACGAATGGTCTTTGAGACTGGCGATGATGCGCTCAATGCGCCCCACCGTCATGTCGTCGAGGGTCATCCCATCTGTGCCCGCCGTCATACTGCCCTGGGATTTGGCAATATTCTGATAGGCCAGCAGATAGAATTCGGGATTGTAGAGATTGCAATAGAGCCGCTCAAACACATATCCCTTCTGTTTTGCTTTTTCTTCCAGACTTTTCAGCACAGCAATCGGATTTCTCATGATGTCTCACACCCCTTTCTTCTTTTGTGCTGACAGACAAACCGCTCCCCTTTGCCCTGTGGACGGCTTTCCCGTCCTCTGACTACTACGGGAGCTCTGTTACCATGGCGGATATTCAGAGCCGCCTTTCTCATGGCGCTCATAGCCGCGAATGGGCGGCGTTCCGCTTTAGGCAATCCCCGTTTAGCACGATAGAAATGAGCGTTCTGTATTCTCGGATGCGCCGTTCGCCGTTTTCCACTGTCCCGTGGCTGGGTCTGCCTTGAGCATTACGCAATGGCGTAAAGATGCAAAATCCGCCTTTACAGACGGAGCAAACTCGCTATCCCCCATAAGATTTCAAACACAGCAAAGCGGCGCTCTCGCTTGCCGGAAGCTATCCGGTGGCCGAGGGCGGCTTTTTTGTTTCGTAAGGAGGAGAAGCCACATGGCATATCGGAAAGTATATTTTCGCATCCATACCGACTGCTACGACTCGGGCTGGTCAAGCGATGCCGGCAGAGCCGTATTCAAAGAGGAAAGCCGCCGTCTATACCAAGAGTTGGGGCGGGCTGCTGCCCTGGGATGCAATGGAAGCTGCGATACAGTTACCAAGCACCGACAGGACCTCTATCTGCATCCCGACAGCTTCAGCGGTGTCATAGATGAGGCCAATATCCAATCTCTACAGGAACATCTGCCAAAAGCGAAAACCTTTCGCTTTTATCAAGTTGACTGCTATGAGGAATATCAAGATCTGAGCGATGAAGCGTACAGGGCGGAGCTGGAGGCAAAACGGGATGAGATCAAGGACTATATCCTGAAAAATGCAGAACAAAACGCAGAGATCTTTATATTGTAGACCCCGTTGCAATTCACGTTGCGAAACACTTTAAAATCTGCCGCCTGTGCGATAAGGACAGGCGTAACTTAATAGGAAACCGATTCGTAGCTTAGGGCATACGGTGCTTACAAACTCACGTTAATGATTCTTCTCAATATCCTGCCAGTTTGGATTGCTCAATATCTCCGCATTTTCTCCCAGGAACACCTTTCCGGCCTCCTGGTCACCTTGAAGGTGGTAGAGCATCCAGGCGGTCATGTACCCATCCGTCCGTGCCTGCATTTGTTCATGTTCGGCGCCAGTGACACGGGCACGAATTTTCAGCACGCCATCTGTTATGCTGTCATAGATTTCCACTAAAGAGGCGAGAGGGGCCACACCGCCAAATTCAGTGTTGATGTCTGCCACACCCAAATCATCAGAAGTGCCGGTGGCTGCCGTCATAAAATAAGGGACAGAAATTTTGGAACTGTCATACTCCCATCCCATGCTGATGGCCAGTAACGGATACGCCGCGCTGCCAGTGAAAATCGCTTTGTAGAGGTGGCTGTTTTCGTATTTGGTGGCTGCGCCCAGCGCCCCCGCACCGCCCTGCGAATATCCGGTAATGCCGATATTGTCCCGGTCGATCTGACCAGCAATCTCACTCTCGTTCAACACAAAATCCAGGGCGATGGACGTTGTCTCGCCGGTACCGGCCTGGGGGTCGTCCGTACCCACGACAACGAACCCCCAAGAGGCCAGCCGCTGGAAGAAGGGCAGATAAATTTTAGCGGGTGTGTTGCTTCCGTTCACCACCATCACCACAGGGTACTGCTTGCCGCTGGTTCTCAACTCAGCGGGGTAGTATACGCGGATGGCACCGATGGATTTGTTGTCCGATTTGTACTCCAGATGCTCCACCTCGTAGCCGCCCTGGCCTACATAGTATTCCTCCAGCTTGCCGCCTGCGGGAAACGTTTCAGCAAACGACTTGTAGTAGTCATCCGGCAGAATGGGGGTGTTCAGCGTTTTCCAATTCTTATACCGGGCATAAGCAAAAAATACTGCCAGCAGCGCCATCAGCACTAACGCCACAATGCCTAAAATCTTCAACACTTTTTTCATCACGTCCATCTCCCATCTCCTCTTGACTTTGTCAGAGAAACATATTATGATTACCGTATTTGGAACAAATGTCCCGTTTAAGAACATCTATCCCTATTGGCTGATATAGGATACCATATTGACCTCCATGATACAAGAACGTACTGGCTGATATGCGCTATGCGGAACAAAAGGAGGATTTTGTACCTCAATGAAACGAAACCAAACTGCTTTTATGAAGTTGTGTCTGGCGGATGCGCTGATTAAATTGATGGCCGCCCAAGACTACGACAGCATCAATGTGAATACGATTTGCGAACTGGCAGGGGTAGGGAGGACAACCTTCTACCGGCACCTTGACTGCAAGAACAGCAAAGAGGAGCTGCTGATATTCAAAATCAATTACGAGTGGGGCCGCTATGCTGATTTACACCAAGAGGATGTGGAGAAAGACAAGGGCTTTGCACTCACCTGTTTCATCTATGAAAACCGGCGGCTGTTCTCCCTGCTTTACAACAATGGACTGATCGTGGTTATCATGCGCGCTTGTGAATTGCTGGTGTCCGGCGGGGAGACTTGGGATAAAAATTTCTCCTATTTGATGTCTTTTTTTATCTATGGCTATTTTGGTGTCATCTATCAGTGGATCAAGTACGGCTTTGATGAAGCGCCGGAGCAGGTGCAAAAGCATATTATTGATTCCTTTTCGGCAGGTTTGACTCAAAATACATAAAATCAGGCTGGCAGGGCTGTCCCTGTCAACCTGGTTTTATGCACACATCCAATCAGTGATAGGAGATATTTGAATCAACAAGTTTATAAAAAACTCCCACCTGTGCAAACAGGTGGGGCATTCGGCTTTTCCGATACTTAAACTAATGGCATTGGATTCCCCTCCCACTCGTTTTTCAATAGGCGTAAAAACTCTTTGGAGGCCCTGGAAAACACTTGGTATTTTTTCCATACAATGTACAGCCCGGCCTCTAAGGTGGGAGATAGTGGGCGAAAGCAAAGTTCGCTTTCCCCGGTGGTGTTGATGATTTTATCCAGCGTAATGGCATAACCAATACCTTTTTTCACAAATAGGGACGCATTGAAGATCAAGTCATAGGTCATGACAATATTCAGTTTGCAGACATCTCTTTGCAGCCATGCCATCATATCACCACTGATGGAGGTCTGGTGAGATACGATTAACGGCTTGTCCCATAAGTCCTGGGCGCATATCGTTTCTTTCTCTGCCAGTGGACTGTCCTTCCGCATGA
>CAJTTS010000185.1 GCA_910579155.1 uncultured Oscillospiraceae bacterium
CTAGTTTTTCCTGATCCTTGGCATCAAGCGTTGACACCAATTCTCCCAAGATTCGGAGAGTGCGCATTTTTGTGTCCTGACCATTGTTATTAAATTGGTAGAGGGTCAGAAGTGCAGAGCGAAGCTCAGATTCCAATTTGCCGCCGTGTGCAGGGGCTTTGACCAAGAGGTAATGCCTATGGTTCCATTCCAAAAAATTACGGAAGCCTGCAAGACCACGGGGCTGTCGCAGTATTTTCTGCGGCAAGGATGTAAGGACGGCACGATCCCGCACATCAAAAGCGGCGGCGTGTACTACATCAATGTCCAAGCACTCGTGGAACAGTTGGGCAAAAAAGAGCAGTCCGACTGAACACCGGCAAAAAACTGCAATACGCGGAGAAAGGAGGTAAATACCTGTGGACAACAAAGCGACGAACAAGCTGCGTCGGGAGTATCCCAACTTTACACCACTGAAGGTAGCTTCGGAACTGTTAGGCGTCTCGCCCCGTCAGCTGTCCAAGCTGGTGGCGGAGGGCCGGAAGCCGTTCTGCCTGCTGGGCGCCAACATTGGAACCCGGCAGCGGTACATCCGCATCTATACCGAGCGGCTGATTGCGTATCTTAACGGCAACTCTCTGGAGGACTAAGCGAAGGCTTTAGTAGTTGAGGGGGTGATTGTTTTCCGTGAAAGCAGTCACAAAATCGGGCGGCAGATCAACAGCTTTGGAAGAAGCCGCTGGCCTGACCGCCCAATCTTTCTATTTGGAGGAATCAAATGAGATTACACGAAAACCAATTAAAGCTGATCCGACATCTGGCCCGGTTCAACCTGTTGGACTATGCCAGTTGTCTGCATCTGTTGGATACGGAGGGAACTGGAGACCATGTAGCCCTGTCCTATGCTTTTCGGCCACTGACAAAGAACAAGTACCTCACCAAACGCAAGGACGGAAGCGTGTCAATTTTGGCAAAGGGGCGTGCTTTGTTCCCTAACATCAAGCCGTTGATCTCAGCGGGTGGCGGGGAGCAGTCCATCCAGCGAGTGATGGAGGTGTCCCGCATGGCAGTGTTGATGGAGGAACACGGTATCCTCGCCGTCGCGGAAGTGCCGGAATCACGGCAACCTGTTTTTATTCCCTCGGCTTGCTGGAGGAATATTGCTCCGGGTATCCTGTCCACTACACGCTTTACCGGGATGGTGCTTGCAGGAAAAGAAAAGCTGGCTGTCTATGACATAGGGGACGGGAGCATGGAGTGGCAGGTGCGGGCGGAGGGATCACTGTTCTATACAAAATACGGCAGCTATGAGACGAAAGCAACAGGGATGATCTTAATTTGTGAAGATGGAAAACGAAATAAAACGGTAAAAAATATTATTCGTCAGACGATGTGGAGCCGGCGGCAACTTCTCTCCGATATTTGCCTAGAGCGCAATAAACCGACCTGCTGGTCTCGTTCGCCCATTAAGCTGCGGGCGCAATATGAACACGTCTATTTTACAACGCCAAGATGGTTTCAGATAGACATACAAGCGATACTGGGTTCCGAGAGCGAGGTATGTGATCGAAGTAAAAATGAGACCAGGTCACATGACCCGGCACAGGGCGACTACGAAAAGTGGCCTTACCGCTTTTTTGTCAACCCAGCGACCGACTTGCTGAAATATGTCTATTTTTTCTCGGCGGTGAAGGAACTGAAGAAACTTTTGGAAAGTGATATGCCAGCACCACCGGAGGTACGATATGCAATTTGCTACCGGAAACGGGACAGGCCGATTCTGCGGATGTACCCGGACGTGGTAGAATTGGAGGGAATACAGTTTTTTGAATATCTCACTGAAGAAAACGATAGTTCAAATTGATCGGTGTCTGGCTGAGGGCGGTGGAGCAAGCGCGGACCAGCTTCACAAAATGTACGACCTAACGCTCCGGCTGCAAAGCCAGCTGCTATCTGTGATTTATGATATGGAGACCTTTGGTGGGAGTGCTGAGCGAGTTGCAAATGCGCACAGCGGTGGGAAAAATAAAGATTCTGTGGTGACGCTGACAATTACGGAGCCGTTGCCGTCTATGAAGAGACTGACCGAGGCAGTCGAGGAACATTGGAAAGCGATGATCCATGCGGCCATAGGAGAGGCGGCCCAACAGAGGCCCCTCCCCTATTTTGATAAGGCTATGGTTGAGATCAAGATCATCACTCCCAGAGGAAGCGATAATGCTAGACTGTGGGATACCTCCAACCGGTCCATCCAGGTGGTACTCAACAATCTGAAGGGTATCTTTTTTGAGGACGACAACATGGAGCATATGGCTTTTTCAGTGATTGGAAGATGGGGAGAAAAAGGTGCTACGATCATCCGTATTTTGGACTTTGACAAATCACAGCAAATCAGAAGCATCACATGAAGGCTGAGTTTTTGACGAAACTGTGAGGTTCCAAAAATGTCATGGTGAACGAGGCGGAGCGCAAAATCTATGTTTGCCTTGGACTTCAATCAGCCATGATGCGCTGTTAATTGAACACAAAATCAATCATGGTGAAGCAGGTACAGAGAGGGGTTCTGCGAGGAGTGTCTGCCTGGGCAGACGCGACGAGCAGAACAGGTTGAGGTGCGGAAAGAGGGCTTGCGTCGTTCCCGACGCAAGCCCTCTTTCCGCACTCGCTTTGGTATTATGATTTCCGGTTTCAATGAATGATTAACTATTGGCTCCCCAATTTTGACGCATCAATCATCTTTTTAACGGCGTAAGGATGACCAGAACGCGCCCGGTGCCTATCATCATCATGGCTATCTTCTCTGAGGACGATAACATGGAGCACGATGTGACGGAGACGGCCTGTGCTGATCATGTCTTTACTTTGCGCACAAATCCAGGGCGTCTTTTACTTTTTGGATGATATAAGCGCCAATATCCCGGGAAGCATCTACGGTTTGAGCGCCCAAATGGGGAGAGATAATGAAGTTATCACATTCGATCAGCGGCGAGTGGAATTTTGTATCCAGGCCTTCGTCAACCAGTTCTTCCTCCATGACATCGGAGGCATAGCCGCCGATCTTACCTGACTTCAAGGCCTCATACATATCCTCCTCAGTTGACGATGCCGCCCCGGGCCATGTTCAGCACCACGGCGTCGTCCTTCATCCCGGCGATGGACTTGGCGTTAGACAGGTTCTTGGTCTCGGGGGTAAGGGGCATGTGGATGGTAACAAGGTCGGAGATCTTCAGTACCTCGTCGATGGACATACTTTTGGCGTGTTGCTGCTCAAAAACCTCGGCGGGGAGGTAGGGGTCGTAGGCCACGACCTCCATCCGGAAGGCAAGGGCGCAGACGTCCGCGAAAACTCGCTCGAAGACGCCTTTGCCCTTGCAATGGGGAAATCATAACATATTCAAAAAGAGCCGTCAATCATCAAATTGGCTAAGAATGGAATTACATTTATGAATTATTTATATCGACAGATTGCAAAATGACGTGGTCTACCGGTAGTCCTCATTGAGAAACATGGCCTTGACCGCTACCACCTCGTCGTGCTCCTCCTGGCTCACCTGGACGGAGGAGTTCAGGGCTTTCAGGTCCGCCTTGACCGTTTCCAGGGCCTGTTCGGGGGTATCGGCCCGACCCTCCTCCACGCAGCGCCCCATCCGCCGGAGGACGATGGGGTGGGCGTAGCGAGCCGGGAGGGGGAAGGGGGTGTAGTCCTGCAAAAACGCCTCCATAGCTTCCTTGGCCCGCTCCGCGCGGGACGGGATATCTTCTTCTCGTTTTTTCATTTTCCCGCCCCGGCGGGCGGAGAGGATGAGGTTCAGCTCCCTCAGCTGCCGGGCGGATTTGCTCAGCTCCAGATACAGGTCGGGCCGCTTCTCCAGAACGGCCTCCGCCGCCTTGAGCGCCTTCAGCGTGTCCAGGGCCTCCCCGGTCAGCTCCGGTTTGGGAGGCTGTTCCCGTACCCGCTCCTCCAGACGGACCTCCGCCGCCGCGCTCACCTGTTTGATCTCCGGGCGGACCCGCTTCAGATAGGCCAGCAGCTGGTCCACCTGCTCCTCGTATTTGTAAGTGCACTGCTTCTCCCGGCCGCCGTCGTACTCCACCACCAGATAGGGGATGGAGGCGAACACGCCCTTGTGGGAGTAGCCCCCCTTGCTCATGGCCACCCGCTTGAAGACCCGGGTGATCCCGCCGTAGGGCAGATAGTACCGGCAACTGCGGTAGAAGCTGCTGAGATACAGGGCCTTTTCCCCCACCCCGCAGGGGCCGAAGCGCTTGCAGGATTTCCGGTCCGCAATCAGGACGTCCTTATCCAGGGCCTCCCGGCCCAGCTGTACTGGTTTGAATAGCATGGATGATCGCCTAGTTCCTTTTCAGATTTTCCAGAGCCTCGGGGTTGTTGAAGATAACCGCTCCAACAATTTGACAATTTTCCAGCTCCGGACAGTCACCGCAGGTCGCAACGCCCTTTTTCAGCGCACACTGGCGAATTTCACAGAGACTGTCGCAAAATACCGTTTTCACTCCCTCAACGCGGCAGCCTTGACAGTTGATATGTTCAGGCAGAATGGGAGCTTGATTTAACTCAGCCCATAATTTTGCGGTTTTTTCACGCAACACTTGGTCATCGTGAATGGTCGCAAGATAGGCGTCGCATTTTTCACAGTTCAGTCCGCAATATGCAATCATGTCTTTCACAGCGAGATACCTCCAAAACGAAAATTAAACGAACTGATTTTACCATGTCGGCCCCCAGGCGTCAAGACAAGCAGAATACCAGCCGCTGTCGTACAGGCAGCGGCTGGTGTTTTGGTGTTAGGCCTTGGCGGTCTGCTTCCTGGTGGCGTAGAGGAAGATACCCAGCAGGGCGGCGGCGAACACGATACCCACGGGGTAGGCCAGGGCGGTGTTGTAGGCCACCAGCTTGCGGGCGCCGTCCACCACCTCATGCTTGTTTAGCAGCTGGCCCAGGCACTCCTCGCCCAGGATGAAGTAGGTACAGGACACCGCGCTCATAAAGGTGGCGGGGACGGCGGTGATCCAGTAGTTCTTCTT
>CAJTTS010000186.1 GCA_910579155.1 uncultured Oscillospiraceae bacterium
GATTCGGTCAGCGGCAAGCCGGTACCCAAAACCACCTTTACCGTGAAGTACGCCAGCGGGGAGTTGATCGGGCGCTACACCACCGGGCGGGATGGGACAGTCACCGTCAGCGGCCTCCTGCCTGGTTCCACCGTGGTGGTGACTGAATATAAGGTGCCCAGCACCCACGTCCTCAACACCACGCCCCAGACCATCACGCTGAAAAGCGGTTCCAACACCGTGACCAGCGGTGCGGTTGGCAGCATCGGGGGCACCGGCACGGGCGGCGATAATAACCTGGATTTTGAAAACGACCCCAAGATGACCTTGACGGTGAAAAAGTACATCAAGGGCACCAACTATGAGCCGCTGGCCGGGGTGTGCTTCAAGATCACCGAGGGCTCCGGCACGCCTGTCGGCCCCGGCGATGGCACCTTCTACACCAATTCGGCGGGCGAGATCGTGATCGAAGGGCTGGAGCCGGGAACGACGGTGACCGCGCGGGAAATTTCCACGGTGGAGGGATTCGTGCTGGACGGCGAACCCAAAACCATCAAGATCGAGGCGAGTTCCCAGGCCCCCGAGCTGATCTTCTGGAACGAGCGCGCCGGGACCCTCGTGATCCAGAAAAAGGACAAGGTCAGCGGGAAACCCCTGGCAAATGTGCAGTTCCATCTGACCTACGCGGACGGCTCCTACGTGGACTACGACAACGGCCACCTGTCCTCCAAGGGACTGTATCAGACGGACGCCAACGGGGAGATCCGGATCTCTGGCATCACCGGCACCATTATCGCAAAAGAGGTCAAGAGCTTGCCTGGGTACTCTATCGATCCCGCTACCCAGACCCAGACGGTCCAAGTGAACCCCAATGACACGCAATATCTGGTATTTTATAACGCCCCGGCTGGCAACTTCGAGCTCATCAAGGTGGTGGAGGGGAACAAGGAAAAGCGCATCCCCAACGTGACCTTCGAGATTCGCCGCGCCGATGACGATGCCCTCATCGACACCATTACTACGGACAGCGAGGGCCGCGCTACGCTCCAGTTGGAGGCGGGCAATTATTACGCCGTGGAAACCGAGTGCCCCAAGGAGTACCGGCTGGACTCCACCCGCCACACCTTCAACATGAAGGACGGCAAAAACACCACTTTGACGGTGGAAAACAAGGCTTTTTCAGGGATTTTGATTCACAAAACCGATTCTGTCACCGGCGAGGGCCTTTATGGGGTGGATTTCCTCCTCTATGATAGCGCGAACCGGCCTGTGGGTCAATACACTTCGGACGATCAGGGCTATGTATATATCGAGGACCTGACGGATGGTGGCCGCTACTACCTGCGCGAATTGGAGAATGAGGGCTATATCCCCGACACCCAGCGCAAGACGGTCTACGTCAAGGCGGGCGAGGTCACCCTCATTGAGTGGCAGAACACTCCGATTACAGGCCAGATCCAGATCAAAAAGACCTCCGAGGACTACAACTCCATGAACGGCTGGCCCGCGGGCACCCCCATCCCCGGCACCGAGTTCGAGATCTATCACTACCGCACCGGGAATCTGGTGGACACCGTCCGCACGGACAAAAACGGCGTGGCCGTGTCCAAGCCCCTGCCTCTGGGCCGGTACAAGATCGTGGAGTCCAAGGCCGCGGACCATTACGGCCTGGACAAGACCCCCATCGAGGCGGAGATCGAGCACGCCGGGCAGATCGTCAAGGTGGCCATGACCAACAAGGCCCTGTCCACCAACGTCAGCATCAAAAAGACCGGCTACGCCGAGGTCATGCCGGGCCAGGGCATCCGGTACACCTTCAGCGACATTGGCAACAACTCCACCACCGCGCTCACCTCCTTCTACTGGAGGGACACGCTGCCGGTACAGGCGGTGCGGCTGTACAAGATCTTTACCGGAACCTACAACGCCCCCGGCAATTATAAGGTGGTGTACAAGACCAACCTGAGCAATGGCGAGTACCGCACCATGTACGACAACCTGTCCACGGCGAAGAATTACACGCTGGACGCCTCCCCCACCGCCCTGGGCCTGGCCTCCAACGAGTATGTCACCGAGTTTATGCTGGTGTTCGGCGTGGTGCCCGCCAACTTCCGCCAGGTGGAGGCCCCCAAGGTGGACTGCAAGGTGCTGTCCACGGTGAAGGGCGGCAGCAGTTTCACCAACAACGCCGACGTGGGCGGCGTGTACAACGGCCAGTGGATCCAGGCGGTGACCCGCTGGACCACCAAGGTCTACGGCAAGCCCCCCAAGCTGCCCACCACCGGGTATTGAGCCCAGAAACAAGAAACGGGAGGCTGTCCACTGGGCAGCCTCCCAAATATTCAAGGAGGAAAAGTACATGAAAAAGTCCCGTATCCGTATTTATCCTATGCTCCTGGCCCTGCTGCTGTGCGCCCTGTGCTGCGCCCCGGCCTTTGCCGCCGCCAGCGGCGGCTCCGGCGTGGCCGACGTGGTGGAAAAAACCTGGAAGGACGCCGCGGGCCAGATCAAGACCGTGGTGGACAACGTGGTCTTCCCCGCCCTGGACATGATCCTGGCCATCGCTTTCTTCGGCAAGCTGGGGATGGCCTACTTCGATTACCGCAAGCATGGCCAGTTCGAGTGGGCCGGTCCCGCCATCCTGTTTGCCTGTCTGGTCTTTGTCCTCCTGGCTCCCACCTATATCTGGACCATCATCGGCATCTGACCGCTCAGTGCCCCGCCAGCTTCATCAGCCCTTTTTTGAGACAGGTAGTCAGGTCCACCCGTTTCACATCATCAATATCCTCAAAGGCAATGAGGACGATACTGCCCAGACGGCCCAAAATCTCGCCCTTTCCAAACTGCGTATGCACCACCTCGGACCCAGCCATAAAGTCCTCCTGCTGCTTCGCCAGTTGGGCCGGGGTGGGGCCGCTGTCATAATCCTGGCGCTTTGCCTTGGCCTTTTTCGGCTTGGGCTGGGGGATAAACTGGGGCTCGGCGGCGGGCCGCTCCTCGCCCAGAAGCTGGTCAATGAAGGTATGTCCAGCACCAGCGGGCTCCCCAAACTTGCCCTCATAGCACAGCAGATCCAGCTCCCGCTTGGCCCGGGTGGCCCCCACATAGAACAGCCGCCGCTCCTCCTCCAGCGCGGACCTTCCCTCGTCATCGTAGGGGAACGGGTCTGAGGGGAAGGTGCCGTCCACCGCGTCGATCAGGATCACCCGGTCGTATTCCAGCCCCTTGCTGGCGTGGATGGTGGACAGCACAAAGGGGCAGGCGGGGTCGGGCTCCATGCCCTCGATGGTGTCCTTCAGTTCCCGCAGACGCAGGAGAAACTCCCCCGTCACCGGGGTCTGGTTGGCCAGGGACAGCAGCACGTCCAGCCGGGTGGTGTCCATCTTCTGCTCTCGCAGATAGTCCCCGTAGCCCATGAACTTCACCAGCCGCTGGATGGCGGCGAAGCTGGCGAGCTGGGGAAATTTGGAGTAGTGGGTCTGGAGCGCCCGGAGTTTCCCGTACTGCCAGGGCTCCAGTCCCTCATTGGCCAGCAGGCGGTCGAACACCGACTCATCCTCGGCCATGCCACGGAGCATCCCCGCCAGCACAGGCTTTTTCACCTTGAAGTCGAGCTTATAGTAGAACCGAAGGAACTTTTCCCAGTCGGAATCGTTGAAGGCGAACTCCAGCATATCGGTGATGTCCCGGACGACGGGGCTGGTGAAGAAGAAGCCCTCCCGCTGGCGGCAGGCGTAGGGAATACCCTCCTGCTCCAGCAGGTCGATAAGGGGCAGGGCGCTGTCATTGTTGCGGTAGAGGACGGCGGTCTGCTCCTTGCAGTTCCGCGCCACCTTCAGCAGATAGCGGTACTGCCGGTTGTAGTCCGCCAGCGCCACCTTCCTGATGGGCGCCCCCTGGGGGTTGTCCGTGCGCATATGCTTGGGATGGCGGCTCTCGTTGCGCTGGATGAAGGCGTCCGCCGCCTCCACGATGGACTTGGTGGAGCGGTAGTTGGTCTCCATCATCAGCACCTTGGCCCCTGGATAGGTATTCTCAAACTCCAGCAGGGCCTGGGGCCAGGCCGCCCGGAAGCCGTAGATGCTCTGGTCCTCGTCCCCCACCATGAAGATGTTGCGGGATTTGGAGGCCAGCAGGCGCAGGATGGCGTGCTGAATTTTGGACGTGTCCCGGGCCTCGTCCACACAGAGAAAGGGCCAGCGGTGCTGAAAGTGGGCCAAAATATCCGGATATTGCCGGAAAATGCGGTAGGTGAACACCATCTGATCGTCAAAATCCATGAGATGGTTTTTCAGCAGGAACGCCTGGTAACCCTTGTAGACGGCGGGAAAATCCATGCCGTCTACCCTTTGGGCCTCCACCTCGGCGTCAGAAAGCATCATGTTCTTGCAGAAGGTGATGTGGGTGCGGGCCTCCTTCACCTGCTGGTCTGAGGGGTACCCGCCCCCGCCCTTGGACAGCAGCTCCCGGACCACAGCGTTGAGCCGGGCCTCATCGTCCGCCAGGGCGAAGGGCTGGGCGCCCTTTTTGCCCGCGTAATAGCGGATGGCCACCGCGCACAGGCCGTTGATGGTGCGGAAGGTGAGCTTGTCCGCGTGTTCTTCCTCGAAAAAGCGGATGAACCGGGCCTTCATATCGCGGGTCGCGGCCACCGTGTATGTAACGGTGAGGATGTTCTCCGGGCGGATATTTTTGCAGTAGATCATGTACCCCAGCCGGGTGACCAGCACAGTGGTCTTGCCGCTCCCAGGCACCGCCAGGAGCAGCACCGGGCCGTCCACCTGCCGCACCGCCGCCTCCTGCTGGGGGTTCAGGCGGATGTGGTATTGGGTCTTGAACTCGCTGTAGGTCATAGGCTCGCCCCCGCTCCATTGGCGCAAATGCCCCCAGCACCGAATGCCGGGGGCATCATTATATCACAGAGAGAGGTGAATGTCATTTTTATTTGGGATTTTGTCGCGTCCACCATCCTGGACGAGCTGCTGGATTGGGCGTACAGCCAGGCGGTGGGCTTCCTGGGCGCGTT
>CAJTTS010000187.1 GCA_910579155.1 uncultured Oscillospiraceae bacterium
AGCCCGTAGCCGTCCAGGGCCATTTGATAGATACGCCGGACAACGGCGGCGGCCTGTCAGATAGGGATAGCTGGCCTGATTGCTCCCCCACACGTTAGACACGCTCTCGCTGGCCCCGCCATTGCTGGAGTAGTAGAAGGACTGAGCCGGCTTTCCGTTGTAGAGTACCCCCAGCCCAGTGGTCTGCTCCACGGCGGTCCTGGTGTTGGGTCCTGCGCTTGTCTGACCAGCGTATGCCTGACAGTGTGTGTCGTCACAGATATCGAAGTGATGGGCGGAATGCTTGGACCCCAGCGAAACGGCATAGCTGCGCGCCGCTATCGCCTGGGCCTTCAACGCCTCGATGGGCCATCTATTGTTCATCTCGGTGGCCACAACGCCCTCAATGTAATCCTCAAACTCCACGATGTTCACCACCGTGAGCTTGTCTCCCTTAATGCGCTCGAAGCGGAAGCCGCCGTTGTACAGACAGTCCTTGCTCCAGGTGGCGCACTTCTCCCCATTGACCGAGATTGGCTCAATACCCAGGCCGGTGCCATTACCTAAATCGTCGAACTGGAACAGGATGTTGTTGGTACTGGTGACCACCACACTGACGCCATACTTCGAGGTGCCCACCAATGTTGTACTCACGCCCTGAGCTACGAGGGCACTCTGGGCCGCCATCGCCCTATCTCGGGTGGTGTAATTGCCTACGCGGACGTAAAACATCCCGCCAATATAGGCCGCAAATCCTCCCGGATAGAAGGAAGCCATCCCCTGCGCCTCCGCAAAGGTCTGATAGGCCCCTGGCAGTTCCAAATGGTACTCGCCCACTGCCACATTGGAGGTGGGCAGCATTGAGTGGTAGCTGGTATATTTGTTGTAAGTGCCGTAATAGACGTTCATGGTTTCCACCACGGAGATGGCCTTTTGCTGGGTAGAGCCAAGATCCACGAACTGGTTCGTACTGTCATAATAACCGAAGCGGAAGCCGGAGCCTACGTCGTTGAGCAGATTCAGCCCCTCCATGGACCCAGTGCCGTAATGCAGACCCACTCGGATGATCTGGTCATGGGAGAAGGGCATGGGGGCAGCAGCAACTTTTTCCCCGCCAAAGGCCAGTATAAGGGTTGTTGACAGGCATAACGCTGCAATTTGCACGAATTTTCGCTTCATTTAGTCCTCCATTGCTCCACTTTTTGTCCAATGGCCTCGCCTTCATTGTTATATCTATAGCGGGAAAAGCTTACAGACTACAGGTCTGCTAAATTATTTAGCCACCTTGGATTGTAATTGTCTGCCCATTGGACTTGTATGTGAAGTTCATGCCAGGGTAAAGTTTGAGTACGTTTCCCCGCACACCGTTGATTCGCAGTTCAAAATGCAAATGATTTCCGCTACTGTTGCCCGTGGTGCCGACATAACCGATGACCTGTCCTTTACTAACGGTATCTCCCTCGTTGATTATGGGCACTTGGCATTGGTGGGCATACAGAGTGACATATCCGTTACCATGGTTAATAGTGCAGTAGTAACCGTAGGACGAGGAATCTTTATTTCGATTTACTTTGGTCACTACCCCATCATTAGCAGCGTAGATTGGTGTACCCGATGGGGCCGGAATATCGGTGCCGGTGTGGTTATCATAGACACCGTACAAAATACGCCCGCCAAATAGGGAGGATAAATAATACCGCCCTGGCAACGGCCAACACCAGTTTCCACTGGTGGCGTTAATATTGATGCCGCTGGCTTTCTGCTGAGCTTGGAGGGCAGCAATTTGGTCGGCATACTTGCGTTCTGCCTCCTTAAGCTCTTTATCAATTTGCGCCTCACTTTGGGCCAGCAACTCAGCCTCTTTAGCATACTTGCTCTCCGAGGCAGCAATCTGCTGGAGCACCCTGTTTTGCTCTGCTTTCTTTGCCACCAACTCCGCCTTGCGCTCCTCTAACTCCTGTTGAACAGCAGCTTGGGCATCTCGATCTGTCTGGAGGACCTCACGAGCAATTTCAAGCTCTGCCTGAGTGGTTTCTAACTTCTGAATGATACGATCTGAATAGTCCATGATGTCGGTAATGAGCATAGCATAGTCTAACATTTCAGCGAAAGTTCTGGCTTCAAATAAAATGGACAGATAAGATACTCCCCCTGTCTCCTCCAGCCATCGCACTTGACGGTAAAACTCCTGCAACTGCTCCGATTCTTGGATCTCAAGTTCTTGAATTTCCTGCTCCTTCATGCCAATCTGCTGGTCATACTTGTCCAGCAACAACTGGCTGGCGCTAATCTCTTCCTCAGTAAACAATACTTGGCTCTCGATAAGTTTCATCTGCTCCTTTGCTTGGGACAAATCATCACGAATGGCAGCTAATTTGGCATCTGCATCTTTTTTGTGAGCCTGAATGTCACTGAGTTCGTCTTTAATTTTTTGGATGTCGTTTTGGGTAACGCTGGCTGCTTGGGTGGACATTTTGAGTGTTGGAACCATTACTGATAGCAACAGCGCCACCGCCGAAATGCTAACGATGATTTGCTGAGATTTTTTATTCATAATCTGTCTCCTGATTACTGATCCACCACGGACACATAACCACATAAATTCTTGTGTGTCGATAGGATTATAGGTGTTGCTATCAACAAGCAGCATGGCTGTCTCATCGGAAGATGAGACAGCCATGTTCACAAATGCCAATAAAGGTTTTACCCTTCCACATTTATCAAACGCAGCTTATCTCAAAATTCGTAAACGCACAAATAATATTCCGGGGAGTGTCCTGGATCTGAATTCTCCGAGCTATGGAGGTCATTGACAATCATTACCCGACTGTCCCCCAGCCAATAAACCCATTCATCTCGTAGTTCCTCCTGATGTACCCGGTCAAAGGCCGTAAACTCGCCCGTTTCCAAGTCAATGACACCAAGACGTTCGATACTGATGGAGCGATGCTCATCTGACCCGCTCCATTCCGCCCATAGCAGCTTTGTGTCGGTACTGTTCGCTTTACAGATAAACTCTCCATTGCCATTTATGCCTTCCAGCTTGACCCGGCCCCCGGTGGCCAAATCCACAACAGATACGCCGCCTGCCTCATCCACTGACAGGTTTAACATTCCGCGCCGGGAATCAATAGGACGCAGCCCCGTCCCATCTGCTACAGTACACACCAATGCACCGCTGGGGATGTGGTATGTCCATGTAGTATTTCTTTCGCCTGTAGTGAGCAGAATGGTATCGCTGTTGCAGAACCCAGCGCGATACCCACCCTCGCCGGTTTGGAACTGCCACTCTTTGATTTCCATTCCAAATACTTCACTCAACGGCGTAAGGGTTTGTTCCTCCAAATCCGCCAAGTAAGGTGTACCTTCCGAGGTTTCTCCGGCCTGGACAATAGCGTGCTTCAAATCGTCTGCTATCGTTACCACGCGAATGGGCCCAAGAACCTCCACTCCGCAGTCCTCCAGTACATCGGTTACTTCACCGGACTCTAAATCATACACCCAGGTATAGTTTTCCATAGTCGGCTCCAAAACAGTGGCAGTAAGCAGAACCACATCTGTGCGCTCACCCAGTCGGCTGGGAATCAACACCGCATCAGCCATACCGTCAAACAGCTTTCGGGTGGCAATTTCATCGGTATAAAGGATGCCGTCATACACAAACCAGCGGAACATGGCAGTATAATCCCGGCCATTCCAACTGGTCTGGGCTGAAACCACCGGGGCGTCCGCGCCGATTTCTGTCAGTTCCTCGCCGTCCAGCTTGTAAAAACTGCTTCCATCACCAGCCCATGTACCATTGCACAGCAACGCTCCGTCTGTGCCCCAACTCCAAATCCCGTCAACCTTCACATAGTTTGCGCTCACAGTTTCCCCGATGGTTATCTGGCGCACTTCGTTCACCTTCGCAGAAATGTCGGGCACTTGCTCGGCTTCATCCAGCCGGAACATAGAAATTATAGTGGCCCGTAGTTCCGGGCTTACCGCCATAGCTGTGGCCATGGCACAGGCCAAAACCAACGCCGCCGCCAGCGCCATTGTGAAAATCCGCTTTATGGACTTGTTTCGGCACTTTCTCTGTTCAGGTTCATATCCCAGGCACTGTTGGGCACTAATAATGTACTCGTCGTGAATATCCCCAAAGGCATACAGAAAAATGTGACTGTTCAAATGAATCCCTCCTGCTCTAAGTGAGTTTTCAACTTGTTCCGAGTACGAAACAGCATGGATTTTGCTTTGCTGATGCTGATGCTGAATTTCTCGCTGATTTCTGCAACAGATGCAAAAAACCAGTAGCGGCAGACAAATATATCTCGTTCCGTTTTCGGCAGAGATGCCAAAAAACGGTCAATGGATTTTGTCAGTTCCGCAGCAAGCACAGCTTGTTCCGGCGTATCTGGCGATGGGATAGTTTCCGCCAATTCGTCCAAAGCCAGCGGGATTTCGCCTTTTCCCCGTTTGTCCGCCTTTCGTTTGGTCCAGCGGTCAATGGAAATACGTCTTGTGATTTTGCCAAGATATGTAGATAGGACAGACGGGCGATGGGGTGGCAGGCTGTTCCATGCTCCCATGTAGGTGTCATTAACAACCTCATCCGCATCTCCGGCATCGTCTAAAATATGATAAGCAATGTAATAACAATATTTTCCGTATTTATTTGCTGTTTCGATGATTGCATTTTCTGAACGAGAATAATAGAGTTCCACAATGCGGCTATCTTCCATTAAAACACCTCCTTGAACTCTTGATTGGGCCCTTCACATAACTACTCGGAAAAAATCGGAGTTGGTTGCAGGATTCCCCTAAATTTTTTACTTTAGATTCAGAGTACCAGCAAACATATACGGGCATGAGGAAAACGGGTTATACCGAATTCGGTACAAACGGGGCAAGCAGGGCAAGTGTTAATACACTTGCGAAACTGGCCGTCCCGCCCCCGGCGGGACGGCCAGTTCTGCTTGTTGGTGGCAGCGCCCC
>CAJTTS010000188.1 GCA_910579155.1 uncultured Oscillospiraceae bacterium
TGGAAAAACCTCCTGTTTCTTAATGTGGGTGTTCTCGTACATAGGCGGCAAAGCGCCGTTCCTGCGCTTCAAAATAGTCGCCGTCGATCTCATAGCCGGTGAAGTCCAGCCCAGCGTCATAGGCGGCGATCCGGCTGCTCCCGCTGCCTAAATGGGTGTCCAGGATTTTGTCGCCCGGTTTGGCGAACAGGGCGTATATCCAGGCATAGAGGGCGATGGGCTTCTGCGTGGGGTGGATGCGGCCCGGCTGTACCGGGGACAGGGCGATCCGCTTGCAGGTCAGGTCAAAATTCGTCCAGGCCAATTCAAAGGACGCAAAGGAGACTTCCGGGGAATACTTCTTGTCCCAGCACAGCCAGCAGTGGCTGTCGGCGGCGGGGAGCATACTGATGAAGTGGTTGGCCCCCCATATGACTTGATGCCTGGACACGCGCCGCAGCTCCCGGAAATACTCCGGGGGAGGCGGCTTGGCGTCCCAGAATACGGGTTTGTATTTGCGGGGCTTGCCCTTGCGCCGCCCCATATCGCCCCGGATGTTGAGGCCGTATGGGGGATCAACAACAGCGAGGTCAAAGGCGTTTTCCGGCAGCTCCCACAAAATATCTGTACAGTCCATGTGATACGCTATGTTAATGCGGCTGGTCCCCTCCTTTCTCGGTGAAATAAAAAATGCGTCTCACCGTGAAACGCATTTTTGCCGGTTCCGGGGCGCGGACGCGCCCGCCGCCCCCGCCAGCGATAACCGCCGGACTTTCCGGGAAACGCGCCCGTCTCCCCATAGTAGCAAAAACCGGCGCAAGCCGGTTTTTGGGGTATGCCCCCCCTTGATTACCAAAAGCACCGGCGGACTTTGGCAGTCAAGGCCCGCGCCGACCGCCCCAGCGGGCGGCGCGGCTTGTCTTGGCCTTGACGGACAAAGGCCGGTGGTGTAAAATCCGCGGGGCTGGGGGCATACCCCGGATCGTGCCGCCTGATTACCGCCTGCCGTATTGCCGGTTATTGCTGCCCCGGCTGGCGGTATGCTCCTGCTGGCGGGGCTGGATGCCACGCTCCACGGTGTCGCCCATATTCCGGGCGGTCTGCCGTATCAGGTCAAGGGATTTGCCGCGTTCGTCGGGCGTGTAATAGTTGTAAAACTGCTGTACGCCAGCCGCGTCCGGCAGGGGGCAGTCCACCCCGAAACGGCGGCACACCATGAAGCCGACGCTCTCGGCGTTCAACTGGAACGCGCCCCGGTCATAGTCCCGGTTCATGCCCCGGTCATGGAGGCGGGCAAAGCTGATCTCGGTGGCGAGGGCGGCGAACACCTGCCCGGTGCTGTACTCCGTATTGATTTCCAGAATACATTCACGCTCATTGTAGCGCACGGGCACATTCAGCCCTGTGTTCTCAATGAAGCCCACGGGGGCGGTATCCAGCAGGGCGGCAAACGCCGCGTTCAGTCTCTCGCTGCCCTCGGCCAGCGGCTCAGGCTCTTTCATGGGCCTGCCGGTGGTCTGGCTTACATCGTAGTAGCTGCCCATGAGATAGCCCCGGAAGTTCTGATTGCGGGGCGGGACAAACACCGCCGCCCCCTTGTTCATTTCCTCGTCCATCACATACCGGCCCTGTTTGTGCCAAAAATCGGTGGTTCCGATCTTGGTGGGTTCCACCATCTGCGACAGGGCCAGGGCAATGTTCCCGGCGCTCAGGCCGATGTTGTCCGCCTGCAAAACGAGGAAACGGGCGTAAAGATCGGGGTTAGTCGTGATGGCCATCAGCGCCCCGTCCCGCATTTGGGACAACTGCTCACGCTCGGCCCTGCGGCTCTCGGTGCGCTGCTGCTTGCTCTCAGCCTTGGAATTGAGGATTTCACTTAAACTCGGCATACTGTTACCTTACCTTTCCTTTCGTCTTTTCCGGCCCAGGGCGGGACTGTGCCGCCAGCCGCTGTAACTGATCCAGCTTCTTCTTGGTGGGGGAGTCCGGTTCAACAGCCGCCGCAGTCGTCTGAGACGGTTTCAAGCCACTCCCGCGCTCTGGCGAGGATTTCTTTTGTGGAGCGCGGGACTTCGCTTTTTTTTGCGTGTCCTCCTCCTGTTCCTTTTGGGGAATGGGGTAGCCCAACTGCTGCATGATGGCGTTGAGCAGGGCGGCGTAGTTCTCATTGGAAACGACATTGAGCATACCGTTGTCATTCCCCTTTTTCTGAGCGAAAAAATAGAGGACTCCAAACTCCTTGGCCAGCTTCTGGAATTTGGCCTTGTCCTCGGCCTTGATGGGGATAACGACGGCGGGGGCGGGGTCGCGTGCCAGCCGCTTGGCCGTGGTCTGGCCCACAACTTTCATGTCCTGCTTGGCAATCGCCAGCAGCAGGGCGGCGACATTTTTCATGCCCTCCAGGGTCAGCTTCGCCGCCGCCTCGGTTGCCTGTAAGCTCTCTCGGACTACCACATCGGCAGCTTCAGCACTTACATCCATTTGCCTTTCTTCTCCTTTCTTACTTGCTCGTCCGTTCGATCCCGGACGGCCTTATGGCTGCTCCGTTCTTCCTGCCGCATGAGCTGCTCCCGATCCCTGATTTTCGGAATATCCTCCGTAATTTTTCGGCAGATCGTCAGCTCGCGGCGGGTGGAGCGCAGCTTGCCATTGACGGTTTCCAGCTCTGCCTCCACGTCCCGGCCCTCGCGCCGCGCCTCGTACAACTCCCTGCGATAGTCAACCAGCAGGTCGATCTGGCCTTGCAGGGCGTCGCCCAGCATGGCAAGCTGGCTGTCCGTCTCTATGCGGTATTGCAGTAGAAAACAGAATTGTTTTTGATAGCGTTGGAGCTTTGCCACTTCCCGGCGAACAGCCGGGGGCGGCGGGGTGCGCCGGGGGCGGCGGTAGCCGTTGAGTAAATATAAGTAGCGCAGATAGAGCGCACGAAAGCCGCGCACTTTCCGGCGCGGCTGACGGGGGACAGCGCCCCCTCGAACGGTATAACGTTTTTTTACCTGGGGAATGGGGCGTACCAGCGGTATGGGCGGCGCAGACGGCGGCAGGGGCAGTTCATAGGGTTCGCCCCGCCGCGCCGCCGCCAGCCGTTCCCGGATGTGGGCTTCGGTGTAGCCGTCGCCCAGGCTGTCCAGCCGGAACACATAGTCCCCGCCTGGGGGCTGGACGGCGGTATGCTTCACATTCGATCCATATTTAATGGTATAGCCCTGCCGCCGCAGGGCGGCAAGGAAGGAGTCAAAGGTAAAGCTCTCCCCGATGGCGGCGTCAATATCCTGCATGACCCCGGCCATCACGATTTTTCGCCCTTGTTTTTCCGCTGTCCACTCGGTATAATGTTTTCCGTGGCCCTGCGGCTCAATGACCGACAGGCCGCGCTCCCGGCTTACCTCGTTGGACGTGCCGCGCAGATCCCCAAAATAACTTTGGAAGTCGCTGCGGTATTTCTTCCCGTCCACAAAGGAAACGGAATTGAAAACGATGTGACAGTGCAGATGCGCCCGGTCAACATGGGTCGCCACAACAACCTCGTACTTGTCCCCCAGCAGACGGCGGGCAAATTCCACCCCGGCGGCGTGGGCCTCGTCCGGCGTTACCTCGCCGGGGGCGTAGGAATGGATGATATGGTAGCCCAAAACGCCGCCCTTTTTGTCCCAGCGCCTCTTGGTGGCGCGCATATCCGACAGGGCGGTGTCCGGGTAGCAGTTGATGCCTGTGACAAGCTGGTGCGTCTTGTCCGGGTTCTCCGCATAGGCCAGCGCGGCGGCGAGGCCGGTCTTTTCCTCGTTCAGCACATAGTCAATGCAGTGATCCATGCGCCCGTGCAGGGTGATGATTTTGTCGTAGGCCAATTACAGCGTCTCCTTTACCGTGCGCCACGCCTGCCGGACTAAAGCGGCGGCCTCCGCGATCTCCGCTTTGCCGATGCCCTTGGTGGCGTTGGCCCAATACGCGATTTGGTTCACATTATTGCCGATGGCCGACAGCTCCCGGAGCAGGGCGGCATAGGTGTCGGGCGGGCGGGGGCGCAGTTGTACGCCAGCGGCAAGTGCGCGGAGAAACGGGTCAATGCCCAGCCCCGCAAGCTCGGCCTGCTTCTTCAGGTGCCGGTATTCCTGCTCATTCATCCACACGCTCACATGGCGATTGCGTTTCCTCATGGCATCCTCCTTTCGGTGGGCAGTAAAAAATACGTCTCACCGTGAGACGCATTTCTGCAATATTAAATTGGCATTGAATGTGCTTTGTTCCTGTGCTATAATTTTTTTACAAATCCATAATTGAAAAGAAACGATATTATGAAATATGCCTTAAAATATGTAATAGATTTTATAGCGTTGGCTATCTTATATGCGTTCTACTTCTTCAAAAGATGGAAAAGCAAAGGTAGAGATACATTGTTTTTTAACACGCTCATGTATGTGTATCTATCTTTTGTGGTTTTTTTCACTTTGATGCCAATCATAGTGAAACTCCCCTTTATTTTCAATCACCCCTACACTCCTATGAATATGGTGCCATTTGTAGATGTGTTATCGGGCAGGGGAGATTTTCTCAGGCAGATAGTGTTAAATATCATTATGACTGTACCGTTTGGCTTTCTATACCCGCTTTCGCAAGGTCAAAAATCAGGTTTTTTCAAAACGATATTCTGTTGCTTTCTTTTGAGCCTTGGCATTGAGTTGCTGCAACCGCTGATTAGCGGTTCCCGTTCTTCGGACATTACGGACTTGATTACTAATGTAATTGGTGGAATGATAGGATATTGTTTTTATATCATTTTTAAGCCGATTACAAACTGGATTTCAGAACAGCTAACAAAGAATAGTTAACAATCTGAACATTTCTGTTTACAAAAGAGTCTCTTGAAAATCGCCTCCTTGATTGATGCCGGAAATACGTCTCACGGTGAGACGTATTTCGCTGGGGGGTTTAAGGGGGCTTCGCCCCTTAACAA
>CAJTTS010000189.1 GCA_910579155.1 uncultured Oscillospiraceae bacterium
CTGACCCACTGCTTAGAAGGCAGTTGCTCTATCCACCTGAGCTACAGGCGCATATGGAGCGGGTGATGGGAATCGAACCCACGCGACCAGCTTGGAAGGCTGGGATTCTACCATTGAACTACACCCGCGTAGATGGGCGCATCCACAAATGTCAGCTTGGATATGATAGCACAAACTCCCAGCCTTGTCAATAGGCGAAAAAAACTAAAACACGAACTTTTTACAATGGCGCATCGCAGAAGGCGCAGCAGTCCACCCCGCCGTTCTGCTTCACCAGGGCCGGCAGATAGCGCTCGGTCTGGGTGATGCACCGGGGATTGCGGCACGCCGGGCCGCGCCCGGTCTCCACCGGGGCGGGCATCATTCGGGGCTGGTTGGCCAGGTCGGCCAGCAGCGCCATCCGGGCGAACATGCCGTACCGGGCCTGTTGGAAGTATACCGCACGGGGATCGTCGTCCACATCCACGGCGATCTCGTCTACCCGGGGAAGGGGGTGCATGACCAGCAGATTTTCCTTGGCCCGGCTCAGCTTGGACCGCGTCAGAATATAAATTCCCTTGTTGCGCTCATATTCCAGAGGGTCAATGAACCGCTCCCGCTGGATACGGGTCATGTACAGCACGTCTAGTTGGGGAATCACCGGTTCCAGCCCGGTGACCTCGATGAAGGGCATATCGTGATCCCTCATAAACTGGCGCAGGTACTCTGGAACGGCCAGGTCCCGGGGCGCAATGAGGAAAAACCGGATGTTTCTGAACTTCTCCATGGCTTTAATCAAGGAGTGCACCGTGCGGCCGTTTTTCAAATCCCCACACAGCCCCACGTTCAGCCCATCTACCGCCCCCCGCAGGCGGGTGATGGTGGTCAAGTCCGCCGTGGTCTGGGTGGGGTGCATATGCCCGCCGTCCCCGGCGTTCACCACCGGCACGTCGGAGTACAGCGACGCGGCCTTGGCCGCCCCCTCCCAGGGGGTGCGCATGACCACCACATCGGCGTACCCCGACACCATTTTGATGGTGTCCTTCAGGCTCTCCCCCTTGGCGGCGGAGGAGGACTTGGGGTCGGCAAAGCCAAACACCTGCCCGCCCAGCCGGAGCATAGCGGTCTGAAAGGAGAAGTTGGTGCGGGTGGAGGGCTCATAGAATAGCGACGCCATCACCTTACCCCGGCACACGTCCAGGTGGTCTTCCGGCGCGTCTATGATGCGCTGGGCGCGGGCATAGAGCTCGTCCCACTCACCCCGGGACAGGTCTCCAAAGTCGATGAGATGGCGCAGGTTAATCCCCTCCTTAAAATTTGTTCCATTGTATCACACTTCCACCCACCGGACAACTGAAAAACCCCACAGAATTTAGGGGTCCGGACCGCCCCCATGTGTTTTTTACGGCAAAATTCGGGGCGCAACCTCCAGTTGATAGGGCTAAAGGAAGTGAATATTCCGCTGCATACATCTCTACCTCAATACTCCGACTAAATTCCAGTGGAACAAATGTGGTTTCCACCCCATCTGTCAGTGATAATGGTAATAAATGGGCTATTATTTCTGCGGGCAAAGATAGGCAAGCGAAGGATGGAGGAAGAACACCTCCATCTTCTCCGTATTCTTCTCCAGCCAGGCCGCAGCAAGCTTGCCGTGATGCACCTTCAGATTGTCCAAAACCAAGAATAGTGGCATACCCTGGAGCTGTGTCTGCGCTGGGTTGTCAGGGGCTTGGGGTGGGCACACCCGGCGCGTGGTGGTGGACGTGGTGAGCTGGGCCTTGATGGCTTCCGCCTCCTGTTCAGCTTCCTCAATGAGCCGTTGCAGGGAACGCAGTTCCCGAATCTTGCCTTCCATCTCGTTCATGCTCATGGTGTGATCTCCTTTCGGTTGATGTGGGGGAAGCATCGGCGGCAGGGGGCTTCTGTTACTCGCTCTCAATAGCCTTCAAATCCCGTTCCGCTCTTACCTGCGGTGCTTTACCCTTCCGGATCCTCTCCACTTGGCCGGTGCTGTTCCCTCCTGACCTGATTATAAAAGCATATTTCCGACAATATATCTATTGACAGAGCACACATATTTCCGGCAATACATCTATGCATTTTACATATTGCCGGAAATATGCAAACGTGGTATAATAATGACATAATGGAAGAGAGGTAAAAATTTTAGGCGCTCCCGATTGAAAGGATGGAGATCATGCCAGTATCAAAGGCAAACCAGCGGGCGGTTAATAAGTACAAAAAGAACAACTATGACCGCATTGAGATTACAGTGCCAAAGGGACAGCGGGATATATTTCAAGCCCATGCCGTCACCAGAGGCGAAAGCACCAACGCCTTTATAGGCCGCGCTATCCAGGAAACCATGGAGCGGGACGGCGGGATAGCTTCAGGAATCGCAGGAAAACCCGCAGAAATGGCGCAGGGGACCGGGGCGGTATCTTTATCCTCTTCTTTACCTTCTGGTGCGCTGGAAGCGGCCCAGAGGGCCGCAGAAACGGAAATGCCGCCCCTCCCTGTTGACAGGGGAAAGGCTGCTGAAAAACTGTTCGGAATTTTGGGTGATTTGGGTAAGGCCAAGTGTGAGCGCCTGGGGCTCGTGTATCTGCCCCCGGACACCTTGGAAACCGCACAGCGGGCCGCAGAACGCACAGGGGAAACAGTGGTGGACTTTGTGGCCCGTGCGGTATCAGAGCAGCAGGGACGAGACGATAAATCGTTCAAAATGGGTATCAACCCCGCATGACGGGGCAGAATGACGAAAGGGTGATTTTATGGCACTGCCAGCAGAAAAGAAACGGTACACGTTCGCGGATTTGCTTGCCTGGCCGGATGACGAACGGGCGGAACTGATTGACGGGGAGCCTATCATGATGGCCCCGGCCCCGTCCAGGGCGCACCAGGGGATCAGCATGGAGTTATCCAGACAGTTCGCCAATTATCTTGAGGGGAAAAAATGTAAAGCATACCACGCCCCCTTTGATGTGCGCCTCTTTGAGAAAGACGGCGACGGCCCGGAGGACGTGTACACGGTGGTGGAGCCTGACCTTGTGGTGATCTGTGATCCTTCCAAACTGGATGATCGTGGGTGCAAGGGTGCGCCGGACATGGTGGTGGAGATTCTTTCCCCCTCCACCCAGCGACATGACCGGCTTGTGAAGCTGAGCCTATACCAGCGGGCTGGGGTGCGGGAATATTGGATCGTCAGCCCGGAAGATCAGACGGTGCAGGTGTTCATCTTGACCAACGGCCTACTGCTTCCCCATGAAGTCTATGACCGGCAGGGCGTGGCAAAGGTCAACGTCCTAGATGGCTGTTTCATCGAATTGAGCAAGGTATTCACTGAAGGGCAATGATGGACGATTTTGATATTCTCATGGCCGAGCAGATGAAAAATCCCGAGTTTATAGCAGAATGGGAAGCCCTTCAGCCGGGGTTTGCAACGACCCAGACAGAAATAGACCCACAAAAGAAAGCTGTGATAGGGCCGGATCGGTAACATGAACGCAGGGCCGGGGGCGTTGCCCCGGCCCTGCGCTTTATGTCCGTTTTATGGGACAGACTAAGCAAAAGTTTTCCCTTTAGGCAATATATTACTTTCGAGGGAAAAGCCAGGAAAGCGGGTGGAGGTGTGGCAAAACGGAGGGTATGGAATGCATCGACTTGAGGAAAGTGCGGAGACAGAACTCCCAGGGCATTTAAAGGTGGAAAAACGAGGAATATCCCACAGTTCTGAAGCGTGCGAAAGCAGAAAACGCCATCTTCTATAGGGCAGATGAGACTGGGGCAAGCAACTGCGAAATAGTAGAACGCGGCTTCTCACCTAAGGGTCGTCCTCCCATGCTGCCGGTGGAGACGAAACGGCAGAGGGTCAATATGATCTCTGCCATCAGCAGCCAGGGCAGCGTCCGTTTCATGGTTTATCAGGACACCATGAACCAACAGCGGCTGATTCGCACATCAGAGCAGAAAGTGTTCTTGATTTTGGACAATCTGAAGGTGCATCACAGCAAGCTTGCTGCGGTCTGGCTGGAGAAGAACAAGGAGAAGATGGAGGTGTTCTTCCTGCCTCCCTACGCGCCGGAATACGGCCCTGATGAATATTGGAATCGCGCTTTGAAAATTTCCGTTCACTCGGGGCAGATGCCCTATACCACGGGAGATATTTCCCGCAAAATCCAGTCATTTATGCGCAGATTACAGCATCATCCCTCTGCCGCTTCCAGTTTCTTCCCCCATCCTTCACTTTCCTGTTTTTGCCCGCAGAAGTAATACAGTCCTTTGCCCTCGGCGAGGCCACGCCGGAGCAGGCCCACGAGATCGGGCGGCTGGCCGACGAGGTTTTGCGGGGGAAATATCCCTATGTGCTGACAACGCACATCGACAAGGGCCATGTCCATAATTACATCATTTTCTGCGCCGTGGACATGGTGAACTACCGGAAATATGTTTCCAATAAGCAAAGCTATTCGTTCATCCGTCGCACCAGCGACCGGTTGTGCAAGGAGCAGGGGCTATCCGTGGTAAAGCCGGGACAGGGGCCAGTCCTATACCGAGTGGGACGCCCAGTGGCGGGGCCGGAGCTGGAAAGCAAAGCTGAAAATCGCCATCGACGCCCGAAAGCTGAACGGCCGCAAAGGTCTCTCCCTGTGCATCGACATCGAGAACAGCATCAAGGCCCAGCAATCGGCGGTATATACTCGTTGGGCGAAGATACACAATTTACAGCAGGCGGCAAAGACCATGAACTTCCTGCCGGAGCATGGCATCGACGCCTATCCTGATCTGGAAAGCCGGATGGCGGAGATCAGCGCCGCCAGCGAGGAAGCCGCCGCCCTGAAAACGGCAGAGTGGCGTTTGGGAGAAATGGCCGTGCTGATTAAGAATCTGTATTCACAAGAGGATAGGTCCGTGATAGAATAGAGACATGGAAG
>CAJTTS010000190.1 GCA_910579155.1 uncultured Oscillospiraceae bacterium
GGGTAGTTGAGGAATATCCTTTTTCACAAAAAAAGTATGAATTGTTGGTACATAAGAGGTTTTGCGGTGTGTCAGTCGTTGGTAAATATCATGATCTGTATCACAAGCAGGGCAATAAGCGAAGAAATCTGTTATTCAGAGAGTATAACAGGTATTTTGCAAGATAGCTTTCCGCTTGCAGATGAGCAGGGAAACAGTACAGGACTTTTTCCAAGAAGGCAAAGGAGCCTGAGTATAAAAACAGCGGCCTGTGACATTTTTGTGAGAATTGGCTGTTATGACAGCGGTATCACGGATGAATTCCGAGTTTGGGAGATAATAGAATGATATTGTTGATTGTTGATGCTCTCTTTTGAAGGACTGTATTATGCTATGGGAACGATTATCACATCGGCTGTTCTTGGCGTTCTGTTTTCTGTGGTAGTCGTGCGGGGTATTTCCAGCGGTATTTGGTTCTTCACCTATCGCTTTGTCATATGGCCCATGCTGGTGATCGATCCGTTCCTGAGCCTCCTGACTGCGGCGATACCGGCACTTTTGTACCGGCAAATCGCTAAAGTCAGCATCATAGAGCGGCTGCGGCAATGAGAAGGAAAAGCTGGTTTCTTTCAAAAATGAACTATTTAACAGACAAGGAGCGAATGTACGATGAAGATGATGCTGGAATGGGTGGCGTTATTGGCTGTATTTCTGGCCCTTGCAGGCTGCGCCGGGAAGGAAGCGGCGGAACCCAAGTGGGAGGAATCCCTTTACCGCACAGTGGTCTATAACAGCGGAGAAGATGAAAGCGATGCAAAGTATTTGGAAATTGCACAGCGCAGCCAAAAACTGCTGGCTCTGCTGGAGGAAAAAGCAGGGGCGTTTGTCATGGACGCATACAATTATCAGACTATGGATGATGAGGGCACTCCCCTATATGCCATGAACCGTCCGGAAGTTCCAATCGAGATTGCTCCTGCCGGGATGTCCATACAGGTGAGCCGGGAATATTTCAAATGGAATCCCATTGAAACAGCGGATGGTTCGGAGCTGGAAAAGCAGATCGTGCTGGATGATTTGACGCTGAATCTGCTTGTGCCGGAGCAGTACCGCGATATGGAGCAGGAAATATTGTCTGCCTGGAGAGAATATTTCTATTTTGAAAAAGTGGAAGCCGAGAACGATTACAATGAATTAGCCGGCAGGGAAGAACGTCTGGACATCGCAGAAAATCAACTGACGGTGAACATGATCTATGTGAAGGATGGCCAGAGGTACTTTACTTATCGGAGTGATTGCGCATCGGCTGACGGAAGTTGGATCACCGACCCTCTGGTACAGATTTATACCGGGAATATTCACTGCAACTACGCGCACAGCTTTCTGACACAGTGGACATATATCCCGTCAGAAGCAGGTTCGCCAGAAAAGGCTTACGAAGAAATTGCTCCTTACGTTTTGGAATGCGGCGCACAGGAGAGCCTAAAGGAACTGCGTCCCCTGCGAAATGGGTAAGCTGGAACTGTGTTTTTTTGAAAAATACACGTCCTGCTGATAGAACAAGGCTTTATCCATGAAACAACAGCCAGTGGGCAAGGCAATCCTTACCCACTGGCTGTACTACATTATTCGTTGTGATGATTTTTCAGTTTTTTCGTCTTGGAGTGTTAATAGTTGTTCAGCGAGAAAGTCCAGCGTATTAAGCAGCACCATTTGATTCGCGCGGTTACAAGCCCTGAATTTTCCGAGGAAACGATTGATTTCCTCATCATGCTCATCTGCCTCTACATTGAACAAGTCACTGGTTGTAAGGCCTAAGCGATTAACAATTGGAAAAAGAATCCCATAGGATGGATTAACACTCCCACCTTCGATACCTTGAATCATCTTGATCGAAACGCCGGTTTGGTCAGAAAGTTCTTGCTGTGTTAGTTTACAAGCCTTTCTTGCCCGTTGGACCCGACCACCCAAATATGTACGAATATCCATCGGCATAGTTTATCACCTCGGATATATTCTATCTTACCGATTTTCATACTTACATTCCCTGATAGCTCCTATTTGATAGGTAAAATCTTGCGCTTTATATATGAAAAAGTGAACCCCTGTTGAGCGGCCAAAAAAACGGCTCTCACAGCAGGGGCTTATTGCACGTCCACCTGTGATTTGTCCGTTGGAGGAAATCATGGGTGTTTTTCTTGTCTACAACAGATATGGTGATTCGCCAAAAAAATTGTTGTTTCCCATGAGGATTTCCATAAATTAAAAACCGCAAAATATGACCTTTTTAGAGCGAGTTATCACGCCGAGTTCCCGACGTGGAAAGAAGCCGCCAGAGAGTACAGCAAGCTCTCTGGCGGTTTCTTTTGTCACTTTAGGTCGAAACACGCTTACTTCTCCCGGTGTCGTGGGCCTCCACAGAAATCTGAAAGTCCATCACATTCAGATTTTTGGAGGTTATAGAATGCCACAATCCTATTCTTATGAAAATTTCCGCAAGAATTTTTCTTATGTGTTCCCGGCGAGAACACTTTACCAGTTACGATTGGAGGCAGAGAGCAACGGAAGGGCGGTGAGAGCATGAGCCTATCCGAACGCCGCCAACGCTTGTTGGAAGTGTTATGCCTCAGAAGGCACGATACATACGACAATCTGGCGCATGAGTTCAATGTTTCCAAGATGACAATCCGGCGGGACATTACGGCGCTCACTTGTTCTTACCCTATTGAGACTGTCCGTGGCCGGTATGGTGGAGGTGTCCGAGTTAAGACCGATTATCTGCCCTACCGCAAGACCCTCAACGCCAAGCAGGTAAGGCTGCTCATTCGGTTGAGCGCCCAGCTTGACGGCGATGATCTGGCTACAATCAGCAGCATCATCTTCCAGCTTGCTCCCTGACGCATATTTCCCAGCACCTTGACAAACAGCGGGACAAGCTCCTGCTCATAATCAGTATGTAAGTGCTGCATCCTGCATCAGCCATTCAATCGCGGAGACTACCTGCGGACCAGGGCCGGAGAAAAGGAGGTGATTCCCCTTCCGCTCCCTGCCCGTCAAAACGATAGCATCAAAGGTACGAGCGACACCTGGATGATTGTCCGGCGCTGGTAACGCCGCAGACGCGGGAGGCACCGCAAACACCCGTATCGCAGGGTAAAAGGGAGATACTGGGGGAACGGCCTGGGCAGCTTAGTCACCTGCCGCCACCGTCTGCTGGTATCGCGCCGCCACGCTAAAGGCGGGCTTACATACTCCCGTGCCGGGGGAGAGCAGCAGGGCGGTCATGCCGCCTGATAATACGGCACACATTTTTCAGAAAGGGTATTCAAGGGAACCCGCGCCGGTCACGATGCTTCAAAGAATGAAACCGCAATCAGAACCGGCGCGGTTCTTCCCACTCCAACCGGATGAAAGACCTGACGCCATAGGCAACTGTGGCTTTAGGTGTTCCATCCGGCAAGGATAAACGATAACGCGGCCCATGGCCGGGGAGGTGAGGACACTGCTAATTCCAATCAACGAGATCACGGTCAGCCCTGGGCGGCGGGAGGCCGCGCCGGGAGACGTGAAAGAGCTGGCCGACAGCATTTTGGAGTTGGGGCTGATTAACCCCGTCATGGTTGACCAAAGCTACACGCTCATTGCTGGGCTTCATCGGCTGGAGGCCATGAAGCTGCTGGGCAGGACCGAGATTGAATGTACTGTTAGTGACTTGGCTGGCCTGCAAGCGGAGTTGGCGGAGATAGATGAAAATTTTATCCGCAAGGATTTATCTGACGCCGAATTTCGGGAACTGCTTTTGCGGCGAAAGGAAATCTACGAAAGTCTGCACCCGGAAACAAAAGCGACCTATGACGGCGGGGAGTTTCGCGGGAACCAGCATCAGAAAGTGGTGGGCGAAAATTTTTCGCCCACCACAAAATCATTTGTTCAAGATACCGCGGATAAACTTGGTGTCAGCCCGCGAACGGTGGAACTCCAGATTCAGACCGCTAAAAATCTGACCCCGGAGGCAAAAGAGATTCTTCGTGAGGCAGATACAAAAATTACAAAGCAATCTGCCTTGAAGCTGTCCCGGCTGGCCCCGGAGCAACAGTGTGAAGTAGCCCGTCAGTTGGCGGCTGGTGATATTCATTCGGTGGACGAATACCAGCCACCCCCGTTAGGCCCAGGACCAACCGAACAGGAACCGCCAGCGGAGGCCCCGCCACCCTCTGTCCCATACTCGTCCAGCGGCAGGCACTACGCCACCTTTGAGGAATCCATAGCCGATCTGAAAAACCACGACAAGGATTGCAGCTATACCCCGGATTCGCTGCTGGCTGAACTGGATTCTTTCATCCAGAAATTTCACCGGGAATTTGCGTGGTACAGCGACCCCTTCTGCACAGTCGTGTTCCCCGACATATCCCAGATACAATTTGACTACCTACAAAAGCGGTTCAGCACAATCTCAACCGCTATCCATGATTTATTACATCAGATGAAAGGAAGCAGGAAAAAATGAGCTACCGTAAGAAGCACAGCCCTCCCAAACCGGAGCAACAGACGATTTTCCCTCCCGCCGAAGTGGAGTACAGCAACCCCGGCTCTATCCGCACCCTCTCCACCAGCCGTCTGACCTCCGGCCTGCCCTATCAGCGGCCTGTGGAGCAGAAGAATGTGGACAAGCTGGTTCGCAACTGGAACAGCCGGGAACTCTATCCCGTCATTGTCAGCTTCCGGGACGGCAAGTTCAACGTGGTGGACGGACAGAACCGAATCGCCGCTATGCGCCAGATGGCGGGCGGTGGGGATGTAATTGTCCCCTGCATGATCTACACCGGCATGACATACGAGCAGGAGGCGGAGTTGTACGCCAAGTTGGACAAGGGCAAGCGCCCCCTGACCCCTCGCCAGCATACCAAGGCCCTGGTGGA
>CAJTTS010000191.1 GCA_910579155.1 uncultured Oscillospiraceae bacterium
AGGCTATCGTTTTGTGGAGTATTTCAGCGAAACTTGCGAACGATAGGAGAGTAATCGGAGATTTCCGGGAGAGTATCAGGAGAAACGTTTGCTACCATCTTCCTATCTACGAAAGGAGGATGGCGCCATGCTGAAACGGTGCATCACATCACAACCAGGCCGAAAACCGATAGAGACCGCCGCCCCGAACCAAGGGGCGGCGGTCTTTTTCTGTTCGACAGGAACACCCTTTTTATGGGGAAGTTTACGGTATTATCCTGTTTTCCAACAACAGGCGCAAAAGGAGAAATTCATCGTTTTTCATAACCTTTTGACGGGAAAGCACTACTTTCGCCTAAACCGAGCAGAGACCCCCCTTGCCAACGTTGTATTGACAGAGGGACAAAAATGCAAGCCCTCCGCAATTCGGGAGGTGGCCGCATGAACAGGGACGGCGAACATCTGGCCTGCCGCTTTGACGCCTACTGTAAGCGGCTGCTGAAACATGAGGTCATTGACGCGATCCGGGAGCAGAAGCGGCTGGGCCAGCGGGAAGCCACTTTTTCCGAGTTGACCAGGGCCGAACAGGGGCAGCTCCAGTACATAGACCAGTACGCCCCGGACCGGCGTGTGTTCCCGCTGCTGGGGATGGAGATAGAAGTGCTTGACGCCGATCTTGTGCGGGCACTGTCCGCGCTCCCCACTGACCGGCGGGCGATTATTCTGCTGTTCTATTTTCTCGAAATGCGGGACGAAGAAATCGGGGCCAAGCTGGGCCTGTCCCGGCCTGCCGTTCAGCGCCGCCGGACAAGTACCCTGGATATGTTACGAAAGATATTGGAGGAATGACCATGAGCAGAAAGAACAGACACAGCAAGCCCAGCTATCCGCTCCTGCCCCGCGATACCATCCAGGCCGCCATGCAGGGCGAGCCTGACGCCGTTGCCGCCGTCCTGCGCCACTATGAGGGCTACATCGCCAAGCTGTCCACCCGCTGCCTGTTCGATGAATACGGAAACACCTATCGCTGTGTGGATGAAACCCTGCGCCGCCGTCTGGAAATCAAGCTGATCTCCGGCCTGCTGGCGTTCAAGGCGGCATGACTGCTTACAACAGCAGCATTTCAATATGACAGGAGGAGAGCTTTATGCAGGATATTTCCTACACATCGAAGCTGGCCCATGCCGAGGACGGGAGGCCGCTTGCTCTTGACTACTACATTATCGCAAATGATGGTGAGCCGGGGCGCTACGGTGTGAAGATCATCGAGAAGAACAGCGGGGAACAGGCCATGGCCTTTGATTTGACCACTAAGGCGCATCGAATTTGTGAGCTGGTGGAGAAACTTTCCCGGAACTGCGTCACGCCAGCCTGCTTGATGGATGTGGTGGCCGACTGGCTGTAAGCAATCTTATTCGGCCCGGCTGGAGTCGTCCAGCCGGGCCACCCCCAAATGCGTCTCAAGTTGAGACACATTTCGACAAGCCGCCAAGCGGCACAGGCGTACCGGCCACGGCGCGTCTGTGCGGACTGGCGACGGTCCGGCCCATGCACCTTGACAACGGAATGACCGACCAAAGAGGATATGTACCCTTTTGAGTATGCTGTCTGCGTGCCTGGGGGGATCACACGCCGCTGACGAACCAGGGGCAGGAACGACTTTGGATAAAACGGCAATTTATCAAAACAGGGGGTGAAAAATAACGGATCATCATTTCCCCTATTCCAAGCAAAACAGCCGGACCGGGATATTGCCGCATTACGCAGACGCAGTATCTCCGGCCCGGCTGACATATCAGAACCGCGTCCGACAGCCGGGGGCGGTTCTGTCATTTTTACAAGGAGGATATGCGATGGAAGGGGTAGTTTTATCCACAAGGGCCGTCCAGCCCACAGAGCGGCCCCAAGTGTTCTATGTTGACGGCTGCAAAGTCACTGTCAGGTACAGCGCCGAGAAAAACCCGGCAGCAGTCAAGAATATCAAAGATACTTTAATTTCCAGAGGAACCACCCGGAAAAGCTGATTTTTTGCATTTTTTGTAGAAATATGAGATAATAATGGTGTAGTAGACGGCACCTTGAAAACAGAATATTTCTGGCCGCCATATATACACCGTCCACCCGGAAAGTGAGGAGTATATATGGCAGAGCAAATTATTCAGACAATCAGCAGTATCACAGATGGAGCGTCACAGTCCGGCGCAAGGCGTGTTGTCTGCCTGTACCGGGTGTCTACCGTGGGACAGGTCGAGAAGGACGATATTCCCATGCAGAAGCAGTATTGCCGGGAATTTTGCAAGCAGCACCCCGGCTGGGAGATCATCAAGGAATTTTCTGAGAAAGGCGTTTCCGGGTTCAAGAAATCTGCGAAGGACAGGGACGCCATCCAGGAAATCCAGAAGCTGGCTCTGCAAGGCGGGTTTGATATTCTGCTGGTGTTCATGTTTGACCGCCTGGGCCGCAAGGACGATGAAACGCCCTTTGTGGTGGAGTGGTTTGTTAAGCAGAACATCGAAGTGTGGAGCGCCATGGAGGGCCAGCAGAGATTTGACAATCACGTTGACAAGCTGCTGAACTACATTCGCTACTGGCAGGCGTCCGGGGAGAGTATCAAGACCTCTATGCGTGTCAAGACCCGAATGGAGCAGTTGACCCAGGAAGGGTTCTACACTGGAGGCCCTGTTCCTTTTGGCTATCGGGCAGAAAAGACAGGCCGCTTGAACAAGAAAAATCAAGATGTGCGTGACCTTGTTGTAGAGCCAGACGAAGCAGAGATTGTGAAATTACTTTTCCAGAAATACGTTTATGAGGGTTATGGAACACTCCGCCTTTGTCGTTATTTTTTAGAACAGGGTATTCACCGAAAAAATGGAAAGCCAATCACCGTTGGTATCATCCATCGAGCCCTCCACAATTCAATTTACATTGGAATTATTCAAAATGGAGAGAGCAAATCGGAAGTGCTGCCCAACTTAAAAATCATTGATGAGAAATTATTTTTAAGGGCACAGGAAATTGCACAGGAACGGAATGTCGAGCCAAGGGAAGTCCCTTATACGACCAGAGGCCAATCCCTTTTAGTAGGAAATATTTATTGTGGAAGTTGTGGGAGCCGTATGACACTTGCGACTTCTGGCCGGAATTACCAGGCGAAAAACGGTACTGTGACGACAAAGGCATATTCTTATTACAGGTGCTGGAATAGAATTAAACTTCACGAAAAATGTGAGGGACAGGCTACATACAGCGTTGAAAAATTAGATAACCTTGTGGATCAAATCGTCCGCATCCAGCTTGCACAAATCCAAAAGGCACCGCCCCAAGCGTTACTTGAGAAACAGCGGAGCCGGGAAGTAGACCTTGCCAAAGCGAAGGTAAAACGTCTGCAAGACGAATACCAGCAGAAGCAGAGGGACTATCAGGATTTGCGGGCCGAAACACTGAAAGTAATTCAGGGAAACAGCCATTTCAATGCTGACCTCTTAAACAGTCTGATTGATGAGACCACCGCCCAGCTCAAAGAATTGGAAAGCCAAATGCAGGCCGCAGAACTGGAGTTGAGGGAGACCATATCTGTTGCAAAACAGGTAAGTGAAGAATACACCCAACTGATGAACTGGGCCGAGTTGTATGACAACTGCTCCTTTGAAGCAAAGAAAATGATTGTGGCGCAGTTTGTGAAAGCCATCCACATCAAGCGGGGCTATGAGGTCGATATTGAGTTTAATGTGTCTTTTGAGGAATTTCAATCGCTTTATCTGGAGCCGGAAACACCGGGACAAAAACGGAAATATGGGGCTGGCGAAGTCCTTGCACTTGTTGGCAACGCATAGTGAGAACCTATTTTTACGCTGAATGAAAAAGCTGTGATGTTTTCGGCATTTCTTTTTTACCTGTTGCGAATACCAGCAAACGCACTATATAACAAATAATTTTTTGCTAAAACCATTCTGTTTGCCATTGCCTCTAAGGAGGATAAGACCTCCATGTTTCTGGGCTACTCTGAACTGCTGAACGCTCTGGACACCGGCTCCACCACCAAGCTCACCATCAACAATAAGCGGCTCAACCGCCAGGACTTCGAGCAGAAGATCCTCCTGCCCCGTCAGGACGATTACCTGGACGGCTACCGGGCGGAGTACAACGCCATGCTCATGGACAAGGTCACCGACTCATCCAATAGTGTGGTGCAGGAACGATACATCACCCTGTCCGTCCACCGCAAGAGCATCGAGGAGGCCCGCACTTTCTTCGACCGGGTGACAGCGGATGTGACCACCCGCCTGAGCCACCTGGACGCCCACAGCGAGGAGCTGGACGCCGTGGAGCGGCTCCGGGTGCTGCACGACTTCTACCGCACCGGCGAGGAAACGGAGTTCCATGTGGATCTGCGGGACCTGATGCGGAAGGGCCACAGTTTCAAAGACTCCATCTGCCCGGACAGCTTGGAGTTCAAGAAGGACTATTTTGTCATGGGGGACAAGTTTGGCCGGGTGCTGTTCCTGAAGGAGTACGCCAGCTATATCAAGGACAGCATGATCTCCGAGCTGACGGCCCTGAACCGCACCATGATGCTGTCCATTGACGTGATCCCCGTCCCCACGGACGAGGCCGTCCGGGAGATGCAGAACCGCCTGCTCGGTGTCGAGACGAACGTCACCAACTGGCAGCGCCGGCAGAACAGCAACAACAACTTCTCCGCTGTTGTCCCCTACGATTTGGAGCAGCAGCGGAAGGAGACCCGTGAGATGCTGGATGATCTCACCACCCGCGATCAGCGGATGATGTTCGCCGTGGTGACCTTGGTGCATCTGGCGGATAGCAAAGAGGAGTTGGACAGCGACACGGATGCCCTCCAGTCCGCCGCCCGGAAGCACCTGTGCCA
>CAJTTS010000192.1 GCA_910579155.1 uncultured Oscillospiraceae bacterium
TCCATGGCGATGAAATCGTTGGCGCAGAGGAACAGGTCCGGCAGCTCCGGCAGGACGGCCAGCGGAGCGTCCATGTCGGGGCCGGTCACCTTGAGGCAGAACCGCTCGTCCACGGGGACGCCCGCCAGGGTCATGGCGGAGCGGAAGGCGGTATAGCGTTCGAAGAAGGACTGGCAGTGCTCGTAGTCGCCGATGAAGCCGATCCTCTGCTTCCCCCGCCGCAGCATCTCGTTGACCAGTTTAGTGATGCCAGTGGTGCTGTCCATATAGAGCTGGTCGGCAGGGAGGGAGTCGCCGGACCGCTTGTTGGGGCCGTCCACGAACAGCACAGGCAGTCCCAAACCGCACACCATCTCGCTGTAGGCCCAGTCGAACACCTCAATGCACATGATGGCGCTGGCCTGATCAATGTCAAAGGCGGCGGGGAGGGTGTGCCGCTCCAAATTCTCGCTGTCCACCTTATACATATTGAGGGTATAGCCCAGCAGGGCCAGCTCCTGCTTGAAACGGTCCAACATGGGAACGGCGAAGTGGTTGGACTGCATGGAGAGGTTGGTGGTGAACAGGGCGATCTCACCGGAAGCCGCCGGGGGCTCTAAGGGGTCGGCGGAAACGGGGCGTGGGATGCCGCTCCCTGAGAGGGAGGCCACATAGGAAAACTGCTTGTACCCCATTTCCACAGCCTTTTGGAGAATCTTCTCCCTCGTCGTGTCCGCCAACCCATCAGAATTATTGATCGCTTTCGATACTGTATTTCGTGAGATTCCCAGCGCGTCCGCGATATCCTGGATGGTGACCTTTTTCATTTGATCCCTCCTTGTTTCGGTTGTCTGCGCCTATCCTACCACAGGACGGTGCAAATGTCAACAACGAGCTGTGCAAATGACAATTTCCGGGCAAAAGACTTGCTTCCATGGAAAATTATGCAAATAGAAAATTATTTAGTGCAAATGTAAAATTTTTGTTGACGAACCGTGTATAATATGTTAAAATCAAAATTACCAAATCCGGATATGTGCAAACGCGACAAATCGCTTTGCAAAAATTGTGCAAATTCACAAAACGCGCAAGGAATCAGCCCTGTTATCTTCCTCCATCCAGGGCACATTGCTCTCCTGATATGAGGGATATATTGGGGCTGCGCAAGCAGGATTTGTGCGTTTTCCAAATTTGCTCATTTGTGCGGGGCGCATTTGCACACTGGAAGGACGCGGAAAACAGTTAGAAGGAGGAAGAAAATGAGTAAATCACCGACAAGCACCCTAGCCCCAAAAAGCGGAGACACCAAACTGCACAACACTCTGGTGTACATCCGTCAGCACTGGCAGTTATATGTGTTCTTCATCATGCCTGCTTTTCTGCTGACCATCATTTTCCGCTACATCCCCATGGGCGGCATCGCCATCGCGTTCACCAACTACAACCCCATTATAGGTATCTTTGGCAGTGAATTTGTGGCGTTCCAGCACTTTGAGCGCTTCCTGTCCTCCCCGGACTTCCTGGAGTACCTGGCCAACACCCTCAAGCTCAGCGTGTTCGGCCTGCTGTGGGGCTTCCCGGCCCCCATCCTCCTGGCCTTCCTGCTCAACCGCATCCTGAGCAAGAGCCGGAAGCAGAAGATCCAGTTGGTGCTGTATATGCCCAACTTCATCTCCGTCATCGTGCTGTGCGGTATCGTGCGCATCCTCCTGTCTCCCACCGGCATGGTGAACATGCTTCTGGGCACATCCTACAACTTCATGACCATGCCCCAGGCCTTCCGCACCATCTACATTGCCAGCGGCATCTGGCAGGGCGCCGGCTGGGGGTCCATCATCTACACCGCGGCCCTCTCCAACGCCAGCAAGGATCTGAAGGAGGCCGCCGTCCTGGACGGCGCCAACATCATCCAGCAGATCAAAGCCGTGGAGTGGCCCGCCATCAAGGACACCGTCCTCATCCAGTTCATCATGTCCGTGGGCAACATCATGAGTGTGGGCTTTGAGAAGGCGTACGCCCTCCAGACCGACCTGAATATGAGCGCCTCCGAGATCATCTCCACCTACGTGTACAAAAAGGGCCTCATTGACGGCGACTACGGCTTCTCCACCGCTGTGGGCCTGTTCAACACGGTCATCAACGTCATCCTCCTGATTTCCATGAATGCCATCGTCAAGAAGATGAACGAAGGCAAGGGCATCTGACAGGAAGGAGAGAGAACAAGTGAACGTTAAGAAAAAGAGTGAATTCGCCAGGCAGCCCGCCGGTGACAAAATGATTTTGATCGTCGGGTACGTCATTCTGGGATTGTTCTTGGTCGCCATTATCTTTCCGGTAATTTACATCATCCTTTCGTCCTTCATCGACCCCATCACCCTCCAAAACAGGGGCCTGACCTTTGACTTCAGCAAGTGGACCCTGACAGCCTATGAACGGGTCATGAGCAACGCGCAGATTTGGGTGGGCTTCCGAAACGCCCTGCTCTACTCCATCGCGGCCACCGTCTTGTCCGGCGTGATCACGCTGCTGGCGGCCTACCCCATGTCCCGGCCTGATTTCCGTGGAAGAGGCTTCTTCAACGTCGTCTTTGTCATCACCATGTTCTTCGGCGGCGGCCTGATCCCCACCTATCTGCTCATCAGCGACATCGGCTGGCTGGACAATCCGCTGGCCATCCTGGTGCCCGGCGCGTTCAGCGTGTGGAACATGATCATTGCCCGCACCTACTATCAGGGCATTCCCCGGGACCTCCAGGAGGCAGCGGACATTGACGGCGCTTCTGAAATGGCCTACTTTTTCAAGATCCTGCTTCCCGTCTGCACTCCGATCATCGCCACCATCTCCATGTGGAACTTCGTCGGTATGTGGAACAGCTACTTTGACGCGATGATCTATCTGAAGGACCCGGCCAAGCAGCCGCTGCAGCTGGTCCTCCGCGGCATCCTGATCAACAGCCAGCCCGAGCCTGGCATGGTATCCGATGTGCAGAGCACTGCCGAGCGGGCCCAGATGGCCGAGCTGCTGAAATATGCCACCATCATCATCTCCAGCCTGCCCCTGATGATTATGTATCCCTTCTTCCAAAAGTATTTTGACAGCGGCATTATGGCCGGTTCTGTGAAGGGGTAAACAGCGTGTGATTTGAAAGCAACACACTTCAAAAGAATCCTTTGATTCTTTTGAAGTCTGCGGCATGCCGCAGACTTCCTCAGGAAGAATTTGGCTTTGAAAACTGGTCACTGACGTTTAGATGCTTTGACGGTACAGGCGGATATGCCTGCAAAACAACAACGACGAAAAGGAGAACTGACATGAGAAAATTCTATCGCAGGGGCATCTCTCTCGCCCTGGCACTGGTTATGATGGCGGCACTGCTGGCGGGCTGCGGAAACAAGGACGGTGTTGGCGGCGACAGCCTGGGGCTTGATGTGGACCCCGCAGACGTGGCGCTGCCCCTGGCGGAAACCGCCACCATCAAGGGCCTGACCAACTTCCCCGCCGGCTCCGAGTCCGAGCCCAACAACCGCACCATCTTCAAGCGTCTGGAGGAGCAGACCAATGTCCATGTGGAGTGGCGGTCCATCCAGAACGACCAGTGGGGCGACACGATCAAGCTGGAAATGTCCAATGTCAAGACACTGCCGGACTTCGTGTTCAACGCGGGCTTTGGCGAGGCCGACCTGCTCAAATACGGCAAACAGGGCGTGATCATTGCCCTGGAGGATTACATCGACAAGTATATGCCCAACTTGACAAAGGTCTTTGAGCAGGTTCCCGAGTACAAGGCCATGTGCATGGACGCGGACGGACACATCTGGGCCCTGCCCTGGATTGAGCAGCTGGGCTACCAGAAGACCGCCATCCAGCTCGTGGGCAATATGCCCTTCATCAACGTGGCCTGGCTGGACTTCCTGGGGCTGGAAATGCCCACCACGGTTGACGAATTCGAGGCCGTTCTTGTGGCGTTCCGTGATAACGCCGATAAGCTGAAAGCCCAGTTCAACATCGACGGCGACATCATCCCCATGTCCTGCATTATGAACGACGGCCAGCAGGACCCCTACATCCTGATCAACGGCTTCGGCGAGGGCTATGGCGACCCCGACACCTGGAAGCATCTGGCGGTGACCGATGAGGGCAAGGTGGTCAGCGTCGCCACCTCCGAGGGCTTCAAGGAGGGTACCGCCTGGCTGCACAGCCTGTATGAGCAGGGCCTGATCGACGTGGAGGCGTTCACGCAGGAGTGGTCCACCTATGTGGCCAAGGGCAAGAGCGGCCGTTATGGCGTCTGCTTCAGCTGGGATGTGGGCAATATCGCCACCCTGGAGGGTTGGGAACCCCTGCCCATGCTGAAGGCCGACACCGTCAGTCTCACTCCCGCCACTGCCTCCTACACCTCCGGCTTCCAGCGTGGCCGCTGCGTCGTCACCGCCGCCGCCCAGAATCCCGCCCTGGTCTGCTCCTGGCTGGACCAGATGTACGCACCCATCCAGTCCCCGCAGAACAACTGGGGCACCTATGGCGAGGATGACGGCTTCGACATCTTCGTCATGGGCAAAAACGACAAGGGCGAGGATATGCTCCAGCACGCCCCTCTGGGCGACAAGTCCCCCATTGAGGTCCGTGATGCCGAGAGCGTCAACGGCCCCCTGGCCATCCTGGACAGCTACTATGGCGTTTATGTCACCTGTCCCGACGACGCCCAGTACCGTCTGGATTGGATCAAGGACATCTACACTCCCGTATGCAGCGCCAAGTACTGCCTGCCCAACTTCTTTATGACCCAGGAGGACACCACCACCGACTCCAACCTGTCCGCCGATCTGGGCAAGTGCGTCAACGAGTTCAAGTC
>CAJTTS010000193.1 GCA_910579155.1 uncultured Oscillospiraceae bacterium
GGGACTTTGACCGGGAGGGCCGTCACTACACGCTGCTGGACGTGCTGAAGAACGACCTGAGCGAGACGGACGCCAAGGACTACATTGAGGTTGTCACCCTGGACAGCAGCACCAAGGATATGGCTGAGATTATCAAGGTGCTGGAGCCAGAGCGCGAGATCACCACCGAGGACGGCTACACCGGCATTTTGAAACCCGACTACACCAAGATCACTGTGGAGGCGGCAGGCTATAAAAACAACAGTTGGACGGTATCAGCAACCCGCACTTATCCCAACCTGTCCGACGCCGACGCCTCCCTGATCCCCAAGACCATCACGGACAGCGGGCGGACGCTGACGCTGGCTAATGTGGACTGGCAAGAAGCCGGGGAGTTTTACAACGCCGTCGCCAGCTATACCGGCACCGCCAGCGGGCGCAGCGTCACCGGGTACACCGTCTCCGTGGAGTACAGCGGCGAAGTCACCAAGACGAGCCGCGATACCGTCATCTATACGGCGGTTTTCTCCGCAGAAAATACGTCTCACGGTGAGACGCATTTAGACCCGGAACCCACTGCCACCCCGGAGGACGAGGACACCCAGCAGACCCAGCCCCCGGAACCCGCCCAGGACAGCGGCGGGAGCGTTGCGGGGAAAATCGTTGTGACAGCCCTGGCCGGGATCGCCGCCCTCGCCATCATCAGCTACGGCGGCTGGCGGGGCTGGAAATACATTCGTGACAAGAAACGGGGGTATGTCTAAATGAAAAAGTATCTTTCCACCATGCTGGCCGTCTGCCTTGTGCTGGCGGCTCTTTCCATGCCCGCCTCCGCGTTGGAGTACACCTTTGACAGCCCGCCCACCGGGGATTTTGGTACGCCCACCAGCACGGAGGACATCATCCAGACCGGGGCCGAACCCGCCAACAAGGACAGGAGCAAGAGCAGCGCCCTCATTCCTCCCGGTTTTGGGACGCCCACCAGCTACCTGCCGGGGAGCGGCGAGTACCTGACCCCGAACCTCGCGGCGGACGGCCCCCTGAGCGGGAGCTACACCCTCACCGTGACGGGCGGCATGGGCGGCGGCACCCCGGCCCTCCCCGGCGCGGTTGACACCTCCACGCCCACCAACCCGGCCTATCCCACCACCAGTGGCCCCGTCACCGCCTTTACCGATGTGACCTCCGATCTCTATTACAGCAACGGCAGTTTGGGGACGTTGGAAATCCCGGCCATCGGCTTGACTGTAAAGATCGTGCAGGGGACGGACAGCGCGGCACTGGCCAAGGGCGCAGGCCATTTCACCAGCACCAGCATCTGGGACGGCAACGTGGCGCTGGCTGGCCACAACCGGGGGGTAAACAACCATTTTGGCAAAATCCATACGCTTGACACGGGCAATACCATCATCCTCACCACGGCCCTGGGAAAGCGCACCTACACCGTTACCAGCGTGTCAAAGGTTGACGTGATGGACAACACCATGCTGGAGGCCACCAGCGACAACTGCATCACCCTTTTTACTTGTGTGATGAACCAGCCCAGCTATCGCTGGTGTGTTCGGGCAGTTGAGGCTTGACACACCAATTTTAGACAAAACCCTCTGATTATGTTATAATAATTGTGGGGAAACCCATAAATTATAACATTTTAAGGAGGACTTGACATGAAACGGGGACTTACTTTTCTAACGGGAATGTTGATGGGCGCGGCCCTGTTCGGGGGCGGCACAGCGTATGCGGCGGGCCTTATGGCCGAGCCGTCCAGCCAGACCTTTTATGTGGATGGCAAACAGGTTTTTCTGCAAGCCTACGCCATCGGCGGCAACAACTATGTGAAGCTCCGGGACGTGGGACAGGCGGTAAATTTCAACGTGACCTATGACGGGGCCACCAACAGCGTCCAGATCGCCACCGACGAGCCGTACAGCGAGGACACGCCCGCCCCGGCAGTCACGGCCCCTGCCACCCCAGCGGCCCCTGCCAGCTACACCATCAGCGCGGATCACTGGAGCAGGGAAGATTTTTCCCAGCAAGCCAATCCCGCTGTGTTTACCGGCGTTTATGACCGAAACCTGTATAACGCGATCCGGCAGACACTGGTAGACGGAAACAGCGAAACCCCTGCCTACACAATGGTGTCCAAGGAAAACTATGGGGAAGTCAAACGGCTGCTGGGCCGCATGGATGGGTACTTTTGGTACGATCACTATGTACCGCAGAACTTCACCAACTACTACGAGTACCTGGACTATTTTGCAGTATCTGCCGAAATATCCGAGGACTACCAGCCCGCGATCAACTTCATACGCTCCACCGTTGAACAGGCAAACGGCATGGCCTCAGACCGGGAAAAGGTAAAATACCTCAACGATTATCTTTGCAGTTTGATGTCCTATGACAGAAAGGCCATCGCCGGAGTAAGCCGAGTATTCACCCAGCACAGCGGCGAGATCGCGGGCGCTTGCGGCGACTACGCCCACAACTTCAAATTCCTGTGCGGCGCGGCGGGCATCCCCTGCATCACCATCAGTACCGCCAGCCATTCCTGGAACCTCGTCTACGCAGACGGTCAATGGCTCCATGTGGATGTGTCTGCCAACGACTTGTACCGGCAGGACTACATCCTGCTCACCCGCACTGTATCAGATCGCACCGACATCGCGCCAGCGGCTACCGAATTTTTGAAAGAGCTGCTTGTCCCCGAAAGTACAAAGTAACACAGCAAGCCCCGCACTGGAACGGCAGACCGTGAAAACGGCCTGCCGTTTCCCTTGCCCGGAAATGCGTCTCACCGTGAGACGCATTTCCCCATGACCGCCGCCTTATTGCAGGCGGTTATTTTATTCCCCATAAAAATATAGATCGGGAAAACCCAAACACACGCATGAAAGGAGGATGATTTTTCCCGATTTTCCAGGGGAGGCATAACCTCTTTTCATGCCCACACATGAACAGGAGGTTATATGAAAAAACGAGTTATCGCACTGTTTTTGGCAGCTATCACTATTTTTGGTATGCTGACTGCCCCCGCCAGCGCCGCCTCGCTGAAAGACAGCGGCACCGTCACCATCCAGCAAGCGGGGTACGGCAACTACCTGAGCAAGAAGAACGGCGGCACCATCGGCGGCGGCTACTGGAAGTACACCAGCAACAACGGTCTGACCGGCACCGCCTACTGCGTCAACCACGGGCTGAAAGGGGTATCGCCCAACAAGGCTCTCACCGTCCAGCCCTACAACCGGGAACCCAAGACGATGGGGGCCTTTGCCAACGGCTACCCCAACCGCACATTGGCGCAGTTTAAGGAACTCCACGCCGATGATGTGCGGGGCATCGCCAGTCTGACCGAGGACGAGTACAAGTACGCCACGCAGTTGGCGGTTTGGGCCACCTGCGGCCAGCTTGCCGTCCCCGGTACGTCCTTTACGGCGGGCCGGGAAACCCTCGCCACGCCCACCTCGGACGCACAGAAAATCCGCATCTTCGACAGCGTGAAGGCCATCCTGCGCCTTGCCAACGGCTGGACGCAGTACCTCCACACCGGCCTGTCCCTCCGGGCCGAGGAAAACAAGGATATTCGCGGCGTGGAAGTGGTCAACGAGTTCGGTCTGGAGGGCGCAGCCGAGGACGGCACGGACGGGATCAAGCTGGAGCGGATCAACGGCAAGGAGTATTACACCCGCGTGGTGTATGTGTCCTCCGCCACCTCCACCTGGATCGACGAGTATAAGACCAAGGTGTACTCCACCGATGCCCCCTCCGGCACCATCTTTGTGGCGGAGAACAACTCCCCGCTGGAAACCGTGCAGGAGAATGGGGCCACCTGCTATAAAGTAGACACCAGCAGACAGCGCACCACCACCCTCAACTCCAACGGCGGCGAGTATTACGGCGCGTTCAAAGTCTGCATCCCCGTGGACACCGCCGCTGACGAGGGCAGCTTTACCATTAAGGCCACAGGCGGCGTGGCCCAATTCAACCTCTATCTGGCTTATAACCCCGCCGCGTCGGAGCAGTCCTATATCATCTCCGACCCCGGCTATACCAATCTGGACGCCCAAATCCCCTTTTCGTGGAGCGGCACCGAGGAACTGCCCGAAACCGCCAGCCTGCAAGTTATCAAGGCGGGGGCGGGCGGCGCTCCTTTGGAGGGAGCCGAGTTTACCCTGACCGGCGACCAGGGCACCACCGTCAGCGGCACCACCGACCGCAACGGGCAGATCGTGTGGCGTGACCTGCCCGCCGATGAGAAATTCACGCTGACAGAAACCAGCGCCCCGGAGGGCTATCAGATCATCGCCCCCATGAACGTCACCCTGACCGCTGGCCGTACCTCCTATCTGACGGTAACAGACGATGTGGAGCATGGCTTCACCATCAAGAAGGTGGATGCCCAGAACAAGGGCAGCTTGCAGGGCGCTGTGTTCCGCTTTGAGCAGATCGACGGCTCCTATATGACCACCGGCATCACCGGCTTTGATGGCACCATCTCTTTTCAGGGCGATGAGCTGCCCTACGGCTCCTACCGTATCACAGAACAGACACCGCCCCAGGGCTATGTGAAGTCCTCCCGTGTGGAAACGGTGAAGTGGGACGGCACCAAGGATGTTCTTATCACCTGGGAGAACGTGCGGGACATCAGCCTGACCATTATCAAGGTGGACGAGCAGACCGGCGTATCCCTGCCCAACGCCACCTTTGATGTGTTCGCTGACGGCAAGCTCATTACCTCTGTCACCACCAACGACAACGGCGAGGCCCGCGTGACCGGCATTAAGAAAGAAGCCTATATTGAGATCGTGGAAACCGCCGCCCCCGCTGGCTATGTGCTGGACAAGACCCCTCACG
>CAJTTS010000194.1 GCA_910579155.1 uncultured Oscillospiraceae bacterium
AGTCCAGGATAACGGGGTGGATGCCCCGGCCCATGAGGTAGTTCAGCGCCCGGTCGTTATTGCTGTTCAGTTCCGGCATAAGCAGTTTCCGGGGCGGGTCAGGCTTGGGAGCGGCATGAGAAACGGGCGGCAAAACCGCCGCCCGTCCCACCAGCATTTCCACCGCCTGGGTAAAGGGAACATCCTGCACCTTAATGAGATAGTCCAGCGCCGTTTTGCCGCCGATCCCCTGGGAAAACCAGTTCCACTTTCCGTTGCTGATTTTCAGGCTGTCATGCTCACGGGTACAATAGGTGCTGCCGCCGACATGGACAAGCTGGTGCGGGTCATACTGTTGGAGGTAGGTCAGCAGGTCGATCTCCTTGGCCTGGGCGATCTGCTCCGGGGTCACATAGCCCATCTACCGTCCCTCCCGCTGGCCCTTTTCTTTTTCAGCCTGTATCACAGCGTCAGCACGGGCTTCAATCACGTCCCGCAAGTCCTCCATGTGGTGGGTTTCCGTCTTGTTCCACTCTTTGTAAACGTCCGCCAGCGGAGTACGGGATTTCAGCAGCGCCCTGGCCTGGGTGTCCGGCAGTTCCAGCGCCGACATCTCTATCACGATGTCCTCCCGGACAGTGTACTCGGCGGCGTGGTTCAGGATTTCACCGGGGGACTGGCCCAGCAGCCACGCCCGGTACTTTTCCTGCTCTGCCGCCATCTTCTCGTACAGCTTAGTTCGCAGTTCTTCGCCTGTCATGGTTCATCAGCTCCTTTTTAGATAGTAATAGCCGGGGGATTTTGTGAAAATCTCCCGGCTATGTACGGTTCCTGTTGTATGGGGACGAAAATAATGGTATAATTTCAAAAAAGGAAGAATTGCGTATGGAGGTGCCGCATGGCAGACTATAAGTACATCCCCGCCACAAAAAAGACGGCGTATCTGGACAAGCAGATGTTTGCTACCATCATTTGTATGATACCCGCAGGAAAACTTACCACCCTGGATGCTATCTGCGAGATGTGGGCCAGACGGAAGGGAGCGGACTACTGCGAGATTGAGAATGGCGGTATCATGCCATTTGACAAAAGGATGTTCTGGACGCCTGCCGATGTCCAGCGCGTGGACTTTATCACAGAATTGAAAGGCTATGGCAAAGCAGACACGGACAGCCTGATACCCTATTGGCGCTTGATCTCGCTTCGGGGGATGCTGATAGACTATGGCAACTATTTCGACAAAGAGACACAAAAGACGTTGTTGGAACGGGAGGGCCATGTGATCGAACAGCCCGATCCCAATAAACGGCTGTACCAGGTTCAGAATTATAAAGCGGCCCTCTTTGACTTGAACAAGCTGATAATTAAAGAATAAAACTATGAATTTTTAGATTTGCGGCTATGTAAAAGGCGGCGTTGGCATACCAACGCCGCCTTTTATCATAGGATGCCAGCCTTTTTGAGATAACCTACTCCATCATAGCAGCCCCGGAAGTAGATCGCCTGCGTTTCCATCTCCACAAGCTGGTTTCGCAGGCCCACCACTGTAATGAGCGCCGCGCACTCCTGTTCCGTCAGCGCCGCCGCCTGTTCGGTGTCGAATACATCCATTACCTTGGGATACTGCTCGTAGATACCGCTGATTTTGTTCTGAATAGAGCGATAATCCTTATCTGTCTTGGGCAGCTTTGCGATAACAGAACTCACATACTCCTGAAATGCTGTGCTTTGGGCGTCCACAAAGGTTTCAAACATGATTTTGTCAGACACCATTTTCACCTCCACCTGTTTGCTGCGGCCATTATACACCATGTCCACTGGCACGGCAAATGTGCGTTTTACCGCTCCCGGTCGGAGGGTTCCCGTGCAGGGCCGTCGCCCTCATTCGGTTCGCCGTCCATGATCTCATTCTCCTGCTTATCCATATTCAGCAGAATATTGAGTTCGTCCAGACGGGCGGATTTTGCTTTCAGCTCATCTTCCTGGGGGAACGGCTTTTCCACCTCCACCTTTGCGCTGGCAAGCTGGGTTTCATAGGTGGCAAGGTCGCGCTGTGCGGATGCAAGGTCATCATCAAAGCCGCCCAGCAGATTGTCCAACCGCAGGATATTTCCGAAAATGTCCGTACCCAGGGTCATACTGTGTTCATGGGCACCTGTCAAGCTTACCTTGTATTCCTTAAAGAGTGAGTCAAAGAAAATTGTCATCTCAAAGCCCCGGTACTGGCCCAGGGGAACGGGAGTGCTGTCCGTCAAGGTCTTTCGGACTTCAAGAATAGCGGTGCCCGCCGCCTTTCTCTCGGTATAGGTCACGCCTGCCACCACCATAGGCGAAAAGCCGTCCTCGTTAGGGTGGGTGTTGGCGTCCCTGACCGCTATATCCTCCTGGTCGTTCTTTATTCGCCCTTTGGCGATGGCGATAGCCTGGGGAAAATGCTTGATGATGTCATCCTCCAGCGCATACTTCTGGCTCAAATGGCTTGATTTCAGCAGCTTTAGCCGCTGTACCTCAATATCCAAGTCCATCTTTTCCTTGATACGTTCGTCCCCGGCGCAAAGGGCCTTGATCTCCGCATAGGACAGGGACGTTTCATCAATGTCCTCGGCGGAACGCGCCGGACTTTTTGAGGTCATGATCTGGCCGATGAATTTCTGCTTGTTCTCCACCATCTGATAGAGGTAGCTGTCAAAGGTGTTCTCGGTGACGTAGGTGTAAATATCCACCTCGTCATTCTCGTTGCCCTGCCGGATAATGCGGCCCTCCCGTTGCTGAAGGTCTGAGGGCCGCCAGGGACAATCCAGGTGGTGCAAGGCCGCAAGTTTCCGCTGTGCGTTGGTGCCCGCCCCCATCTTCTGCGTGGAGCCGATCAGCACCCGTATCTGCCCGGAGTTCACCTTGCCGAACAGTTCCTTTTTCTTCGTTTCCGTATTGGCGGTGTGGATATAAGCTATTTCTTCAGCCGGTATGCCCCTGGCAATCAGCTTGTCCCGGAGATCGTCATACACGTTCTGGAACTCCGCCATTTCAAAGGTGCCCTGTTCAGTCGGCACCATTTCAATGGGCCGCTGTTTTCCGGGAGTAGACAGATCGCAGAACACCATTTGCGCAGAACGCTGACCGGCTGTGTCCTGCCAGATCGTAAACACATGGTCGGCACAGGCGTTGGTCTTGCTGGTATCGCTGTCCGGGAGCAGGGGATTGAGCATCCGCTGGTCAAGGGCCAGCTTGCGCCCATCGTTGGTAATGAGCAGCATATTGTCCTCGCTGCTGTGTACCATCCTGTTGCGTACCCTTTCAGCCCGTTCCGCCAGCCCGTCCACCATCTCCCGCTGTAATTCAGAGGGTTTCAGCAGGATATTGTGGTAAATGGCCTTGGGGACGGGAAGATTGAGCATATCCGCCGTCTGGATGTCCGCCACTTCCTTGAACATAGCCATCAGTTCCGGGAGGTTGTAGAACTTGGCAAACCGGGTCTTGGCCCGGTAGCCGCTGCCCTCCGGGGCCAGCTCCATAGCGGTGACGGTTTCCCCAAAGGTGGACGCCCATGCGTCAAAGTGGAGCAGCCCTTTTTCTTTCAATGTGTGATACTGCAAATATTTCTGCATGGTGTAGAGTTCCACCATCGTGTTGCTGATAGGGGTTCCCGTGGCGAAAATGATGCCCCGGCCCCCGGTGATCTCGTCCATGTAGCGGCACTTCATATAGAGGTCGCTGGACTTCTGCGCTTCAGTCTGGGCGATGCCGCCCACGTTCCGCATTTTAGAAAAGGATGCGAGGTTTTTATAATAATGGGCTTCATCAATAAAAATGCGGTCAATGCCCAGTTCCTCAAACGTGACCAGATCATCTTTGCGGCTCTGGTCGTTCAGGCTTTTCAGCTTCTCTTTGATGCTTTTCTTGGTGCGCTCCAACTGCTTGATGGAAAACCGATCCCCGTTCTGTGACTTCAATTCGGAAATGCCGCCGATGATCTCATCCATTTGCTGTTCCAGGATATACCGCTGCCGTTCCACGCTCATGGGTATCTTTTCAAACTGGCTGTGCCCGATGATGATGGCGTCATAGTCCCCGGTGGCGATCCTGCCGCAAAGTCGCTTGCGGTTTTTGCGCTCAAAGTCCTTTTCGGTGGCTACCAGGACATTGGCGGAGGGATAAAGCTGTAAATACTCCGTGGCCCACTGTCCCGTCAAGTGGTTGGGCACCACGAACAGGCTTTTTTGGCACAGGCCCAGCCGCTTGCTCTCCTGCGCCGCCGCCACCATCTCCCACGTTTTCCCAGCCCCCACCACATGGCCCAACAAGGTATTGCCGCCGTAGAGGATGTGGGCGATGGCGTCCACCTGGTGCTTCCGCAGGGTGATCTCCGGGTTCATGCCCACAAAATTGATGTGGCTCCCATCGTACTCACGGGGCCGCAGGCTGTTGAATTTTACGTTGTAGAGCTGCGTCAGCCGCCCCCTTCGGGCCGGGTCTTTCCATATCCAATCCTGAAACGCTTGCTTGATAAGCGCCTGCTTGCCCTGGGCGATAGCGGTTTCATCTTTGTTCAGGACGGGGGTTCTCTTTCCGTCCCCCTTGTCCACATAGTCAAAAATGCGGACATCCCGGAGGTTCAAGGTGTCCTCGATGATCTTGTAGGCGTTGATGCGCCCGGTGCCATAGGTGCTGTTGGCCTTGACGTTTACCCGGTCAACGCTTTTGCCCTCCACGTTCCAGGCCCCGGTATATTGGGAGTAGTGGACATGGATTTTCTGCCTGCTATGAACGGACGTGTCCAGCAGCTCAAAGACAAACTGCTCCACCACATCCGGGGGGAGCCA
>CAJTTS010000195.1 GCA_910579155.1 uncultured Oscillospiraceae bacterium
ATCTGAATCAGCTGGCGGAGCTGCTGGGCCTCCGAGAGCGGCTGGACCACCTGCCCCACGAGCTGTCCGGCGGCCAGCAGCAGCGGGTGGCCATCGCCCGGGCGCTGATCGCCCGTCCGGAAGTTATTTTTGCGGACGAACCCACCGGCAACCTGGACTCCAAGAGCGGCGGCGAGGTGATGGAGCTGCTGAAGGGCATCCGGGAGCGGATGGGCAAGACGCTGGTGATTATCACCCACGACAACCGGATCGCCGTTGCGGCGGATCGGCAGCTGACCATTATGGATGGAGTCCTGTCGGAGGTGGCGGCGGAATGAAACGCTATCATACCCTGGCGCTGCGGGAGCTCTTTGCCCAGAAAATGACCTCTTTTCTTATCCTCACCGCCATTGTCCTGTCCACCATGATGACCGCTGCCGTGGGGCAGTCCGCCGGCGTGCTGGCCGCCATGCGGGAGCAACAGGCCATCGCCATCGGCGGCGACCGGTATGCTACCTTCGTGCAGCTCACCGAGGAGCAGGCCCAGTTTCTGGAGCAGGATCCCCGGCTGTCTTACGCAGGGAGGTTTGTTCCCTTGGGCGATATGGAACTGAACGATCAACTCTCGCTGGATTTGGCAGAGTATTGGGGAGATGGGCTGAAAACCCGGCCTACCTACACCCGTCTTGTGGAGGGCCGTCTGCCGGAGGCGCCCATGGAGCTGGCCTTGCCGGAGGACGCGCTGCAATTTCTTGGATTTTCCGGAGAAATCGGAGATACCATCCGTCTCTCCTGTTCCAAGGCTCTGCGCCACGGAATTGTGCTGGACGCCTATGACTATACCGCGGAATTTACCCTGGTGGGGGTGACGGAGAGCAATTTTCTGGGCTATACCGGCGGCCATATTTTGGGCCTGGTCGGAGAGGGGACGGCGGCGGAGCTTCTGCCGGAGCATTACCTCTATTACAGCATGGACATCCGCACAGCGGAAAAGAAAGATTTTCAGACAGTGGTGGATGATCTGTGCGCCCAGCTGGACATTCATGAGCTGGATACCCTCTATAATATCCCGCTTTTGAACGCGCTGGGTATCCGGTATGATACCGAAGCCGCCGATTCGGAGCTGGCAATGATGGATGACGCTGGGTTCTCCTGGCTGCTGGTAGTTGGTATACTGGTAGTAGCCCTGATCCTGCTGGCGGCAGGCCTGGTGATCTACAACATTCTGAAAATCGCTGTTTCCCAGCGGGTCCGGCAATACGGCGCGTTGAGGGCCATCGGCGCGGAGAAGGGGCAGCTTTACACGGTAGTCTCCGTGGAAATCCTGCTGCTGTGTGTGGTTGGCATTCCGCTGGGACTGCTTCTGGGCTGGCTGTCCGCCAAGGGTATCCTGAGCGCCGCGCTGAGCCAGCTGTCGCCGGAGATGTTCCTGGCGCAGGATACCGAGCAGCTGCAAGGCCTGATTGCCGCCAACAGTGAAGGACAGTGGGCCTATCTGCTGCTCAGCGCCGCTGTTACGCTGGCATTCGCCTTTTTGGCTGCGGCCCCGGCGGCCCGATTCGCGGCGAAAGTCTCTCCGGTTGCGGCCATGTCCGGAGCAAACGTCAAGGTGAAGCGGGGCCGGGGCAGGATCAGAAAAATCCGCAGCTTTGAGCGGTATTATGCCTGGCTGAACCTGCGCCGCAGCCGGGGCCGTACAGTCATCACCATCCTGTCCCTGGTCATGAGCATCACCGTTTTCATTGCCCTGCAAGGGTTCCTGTCCCTGCTCAGCGTTGCGGGGTCCGTATCGGAGCACCTGGGAGACTACTCCATTGTCAACCAGGTGACCGGGATATCCCCGGAGGAGCTGGCCGCGATGGAAGCGGAGGAAGGTGTGTCGTTTGTGGCGGCGCAGCAGTTCTCCCTTTATCAGCTGGACGATCAAAACCGCCCGGTGGGAATCGAGACCGACGTTGCACTTGGTTCCGGAGAGACGTTTCAGATTTTCGGGTTCAACGATCCCTGGATGGAGTACGCATTTTCCGGACGGCTTACCGCCGAACAGCTGGCGGCGCTGAAGGCCGGGGAGGCCTGCGTGGTCCGAAACCCGCTTCCAATAGCAGTTGAGGGGGTAACCTATGGTACGACCCATGTGGAGGAGGGCAGCATCATTACGGTTGCAGGAAAGGAGCTGCCTGTGCTGCTCTCCCTGAGCGGGTATGACGGCTATTTCAGTGTGGGGAACAGCGGCTTTGTCAACGGCGTCCAGGTATTGGCCAGCGACCGGCTCTATCCGCAGCTGACCGGCACAGACGCCTATGCGGAGCTGCGGCCGGCGCTGGATGCAAACGCGGGCCGGGAGACTTTTGACGAGGCGCTGGAGCAATTCTGCCAGCGGGTACCGGGAACCTCGACGGTTTCCTATGAGCAGACAGACCGTCAGATGGCGGAGAGCGCGGCCCAAATCAATATGCTGGCCTGGGGGCTGATTTTGTTTATCGGCCTGATTGGGGTTTTGAACATCATCAACACGGTCTATACCAATATCCATACCCGCATTGCGGAGATCGGCACCCAGCGGGCCGTGGGCATGAGCGCCCGGAGCCTGTACCGGACCTTTTTGTGGGAAGGCGCTTATTATGGCATGATTGCGGCCGTGATTGGCTGCGTTGCGGGCTATGGATGCGCGATACTGGTGGAAGCCGCGGCGACGGATGAACTGTCGCTGGTTTTCCCGCCGCTGATTCCTATGGCGCAGGCGGTTGTGTTGTCCATTGCGGCCTGCCTGCTGGCCACGGCTGTCCCCCTTCGGAAGATTGCGAAGCTCAGTATTGTAGACTCCATTGAGGCGGTCGAGTAGAAGCGAATTGCATGATAAAGCCCCGGCGTTCAAAGAATGGAACGCTGGGGCTTGTTTTTACAGTGCCTGGAGCATGACCGGGCCGCGCTTGGAGAGGATGGCGGCACATACCGCCGTCAGCAGGGTGAACAGCAGGATCGGGAGGGCCAACGCAGCCCAGCCCGACATCTGACTGCCCAGCCAGTACAGCCCGCCCGCCGCAGCCAGCGCCGCCATGGGGGCAAACATAGCCAAGGTGGTGGCCAGGGACTGCTTGATGATCACGGTTTCATTGACTGCGTCCAGCTTGGGGAACGCCAGTCCCATCAGCATCCCAAACATAGCGTGGCCCACCGCAAAGAGCAGGGCCGAGATCAGAAGCGCTGCCCCCTGCCACAGATGGAATCCAAGCGCAATGGAGATGCACGCCCCGGCAATTACGGTACAGGGGAGGGTGAGCAGCAGCTGGAACCCTACCTTAACCCACAGCAGCGTACTGCCCGGCATGGGAGCTTCCCGCAGGATCCAGAGGTACTTCCCCTCCAGGCTGACAGAGGGGGCCGCAATCGGGCAGGTACACAGGCAGAAGCAGATCACAGCCGCCGCCATAGGAAGCAGGGGGAAACCTTCCATACCAACAAAGGCAAGCAGCTTCTCCCGCATCACCAGGGATGCCGCTCCAGCGGCCAGCAGCATAATCAGGCCAAGGCCGGCATTCCAGAAGTACATGGGCGTGCCAAAGAACCGCTGGGCCTCCTTCCGCAAAAGGGCCTTCTTTTGACTGGAGGCGGATTGGGCGGAGAGCTTATAGTTGCTCTGGGCAGATCGGGCGGCGAAGGCTGTGACTGCCTGCCGGTAGACCCGGCCTAAGCCGAACACCACAAGGGCAAAGGGGATTATGCAGCACACAGCAAAGGCCAGCAGCAGCCCCCAGTCCCCCATGATGCCCTCGCCCATCCACAGCAGGGGCGCGGCCCAGGAGAGGGCGTCTTTTGCCCCGGCGGGGTTGGCGGCGAGGCGCCCGAGCATCCCGTTGAGATTGAAGGAGAGATAGAACACCGCCGCCAGAAATAGACCCGTCACGATGTTCTGCCCCAGCGCTCCCTTGGATACCCTGGCGGACAGAAAGGCCGCCAGCGCCCCCAGCAGGACCGACAGAGCCGTATCCAGCAGAGGCAGGGTCAGGGCCGCAATGACAAGCCGCACCCAAAAAAGAAGGCTATGTCCCACGCCGCTCTGGGTCAGTATTGTGCAGACCACCCCGGCGGGGAGCAGCACAAAGGCGGAGAACAGCAGGTTTTCCAGGTAGATGGCCGTCACCCGGCTGGCCATCAGCAGGGTGGAGGATACCGGCATACTCAGCAGCAGGTCGTTGTCCTTCCCGCCAAACACCACGCCCTTGACGGCGAAGGTGGTGAACAGCAGCCCGCCCACCAGGGCGGCCATGCCCATAAAGATGAACACCAATATCTCCATGTGCGAGGGGGCCAGCGCCTGCATCAGCATGTAGCTGTAAAAACCGGAGAGGTAGAGGCCCAGGCCGGCAATGACAACGACAGCGCCCAGGCCGGTGGCTGCCTTTTTCCGGCTGCGGCCCCGGGAATTGGTGGAGGAGAGCAGCATAGACTGGATGCTCACCTTCAACAAAGTGAGAAACTTCTTCATTTCTCTCCCTCCAGCTCCAGGAACACGTCCTCCAGGGAGGAATCGCCTACCAGCTCTGCCGTAGGACCGGATTTTATCAGCTGCCCGTGTTTGATGATGGCGATTTTGTGGCACAGCTTCTCCGCCACCTCCAGCACATGGGTGGAGAAAAACACCGCCGAGCCTCCCTGGCACAGCTCCGCCAGATAGCCTTTCATCAGATGGGCGGCGGCGGGGTCCAGGCCCACAAAGGGTTCGTCCAGGATCAGCAGTCTGGGACGGCGGATGAAGGCTGAGATCAGGGCCAGCTTCTGCCGCATTCCGTGGGAGTAGCTGCCGAT
>CAJTTS010000196.1 GCA_910579155.1 uncultured Oscillospiraceae bacterium
GATTCCTCCTGTTCTTTGTATTCACCATAATTATACAAATAAGCAGGGGAATTTACAACGCGGCTACCTCACTTCCCGGGCCTGAACGCACCAGCGCATATTCCGGACATCCTGGACGCAGGTGACAAGGGTGATCAGGTTGTCATTCGTGCGCTCCAGCCGGGAAAAGTCTGTCTCCTCAATCTGGCCGACAAAAAAGACCTCATACGTTCTGGTACCCAACTGGGTGGTGTATGTAATCTGGTCTCCAGCCTTCAGAGTGTGAATTTTACCAAAGTGGTTTGTCACGCCTCTGTTGTGGCCGGCGATTCCCACGTTGCCATCCCAGCAGGAAGTGGATTTGAAATGCCCCGCTCCTTTCGCCAGGCTCTCCAGGCTTTCCGTCTCATAGACTTTGACATTTACCCCGATGCTGGGAATCTTCAGCTGCCCGATGCTGCCGTCCGAGTAATAGAGATCGTCCGGCAGTGTAAAGGGAATGGAGGAGGTGGAGACGGTAACATCGCTCGTTGGCGGTATTACAGACTCAGCGGGCGGATAATAGGCGGTACTGCCTCCGATGGGAACCGCAGCAGCATTACTCGTCTGAGATTGTGCCTGCGGAAGCAGCACAGTCCCGCTCCCAGTCTGATAGGACTCAGGACTGCCGAAGGGCGGCGGAACGACAGCCGAATTCTTGCTGCGGTCGATATTGCTCTGTTCTGTCACGCCGCCGCCCACCACTGTGACCTGATCCACCGAAGTGGGGGACGCAAACAGGGGATCCTCCGGGCCGTCGATGTTATACTCGGCCGCCATGGCCGTCGTGGCCATCGTCATGGTGAGCATCAGCGCCACCCCGGCGATTATCAGCAGTCTCTTCATAGCTCATGCGCTCCTTTCGTTTCATCACAAAATAGGTTCCGCCCACACCGGCAGCCAGGGCGGCTAGGCCGAGAGCTGTCATAACCGGCCATCCGGCTCCAGTCTGCGGCGGCTCCTCCTCTGTCACAGGTTCCGGGTCAGCAGGGGCGATAGGGGTGCCGGTGTAGATGACGGTATAGCGGATAACCGTCACGCCGGTGCGATACACCTCTCCGGTGTAATTGGCAGTGGTGGTGTAGCCGGTGACATAGCTGACCGACTTACTTCCTCCGTAGGTGCAGATGGCCGTAAATCGGTCCCCGATCTCATAGTCATCCGCGTTATAGGTGTTGTCCGTTTGCCACTGAACATCCTGGAGCTTCAATGTCTGGCCACCCTCTGTGATGGTCTTGGGCAGGTGGTTGGTGTCTGCGCTGGCCAGATTGGGATAGCTGCGGGTGGCCGTGACAGGCTTGGTGGAGCTTCCATAACCGGAAGGCTCGGTTTTGATGCTGTCCAGCACCAAATGGAGCGTACCAGAGAATCCGTCCTCTGTGGTCGTCTCCTTATCCTGGGGCAGCAGCTCCAGGATAATCTCCATGTCTTTCTTGGCACTGTCCACAGATTCCGTCTGGGTAATGGTTTGGGTTTCGGAGCCGATAACCACCTCCCGCAGAATGTCAGTGCATTCATACCTGGACCCGTCACGCTCAAAGGCCTCCATGGGAAGCATAGCGGGATCCGTATTGGGCGAGAGATCATAGACCTTGCGGATTTCTCTGGAGTCCTGATCGATGATGATGTCCACCGGCAGCAATGCCTCCGAATCTGACAGATTGGCAGACGCCGCCTGTGCAGGCAGCGCCAGCATAGCCAGCAGCAGAAGTGATACCGACAGGGAAATGAACCGTTTTCTCACTGGACTATTCCTCCTTTTTCGTGTTTGGTTCATCCGCATTTGCTTAGGGCGTGTACTGTCCGCCCTGGATCAGCGGCTGCAGGTATGCCACAGCAAAGCCCAGGGTGTTGAGCACAATCCAGGTGACGATGATTCGCTTGAGCCAGCTGGTGGCCTCGGACACGGCCCGCTCATTGCGGGAGATCATGCGCACCAGCAGGGCAACGGACGCTGCGGTTACGGCCACAATGGTGCTGATCCCCACCAATTCACCGTATACATCGGCCATGATGGTGGAAAAGCGCGACCAGATCGTGTCAGCCGCAGCTGCCGGTTGTGCGAACAGCACCATCATGTAACAGGTGCTTGCCGCAGCTTGAAACCAGCGTTGAAGCCGTTGGGGCTGATGCCTCCGCGGCTTCTTGCTACTTTGTGCCATCTTGGATCCTCCTTTCTCAAAAATGGGCAGAAAAATGCCCCTGGTGCGAACTGCTGCCATTCGCTCCAGGGGCGGTTTACTGCCATCGCCCAGTTTTGGACGATAACAGAATAACATATTTTCATCGCCATGTCATCGGCGCTGGCACTGCCAATTTTTCGCCAATTCTCTGCCATAGACCCTGCCATCAATCTCCCTCCAGCAAAGTCAGCAGCTCAAGCCAGGCATCCAGGCACCCCGCAGGCGCTGTCCATAGTCGAATTGAGAGGATGTTGACAGCTTGCTGGCGCAGACGGTAGTAGTGGCGGTCAGAAATGCTCAGGCGATACAGAATCTCTGTGTGAGTCAGCTTTTCAGGCGTGAGGAAGGTCTGAAAGATGATATTATACATCATCTCTCCGTTTCCTGGCTTGTGACGCAGCACAGTCAGTGCTTCATTGATCCGGTCCAACAGCAGCCTGGATTTCTGAATGCCGAGCAGACTGTGCTCCAGCTTTGCATTACCCATGGCAAGCTGGGTGTCCACTGCACTGAGCAGTGTGTCCAGGTCCCGCAAAGGCCGGTCCAGTTCTTCCGCTACCTGCTGTGGAAAGCATTCCAACGCCCATACAATGTCACGATAGTGTTTGAGCATCATCTGAGTGTTGTGGTACATATTGCGGCGTAGCGCTTGTTCCGCCTGACGGGCTCTGTCGTTTACAATGCTGGGGTCTTCCACGATCCCCCGGCGCTCCAGCAGCGCAATCAGCTGTTCCGCCTGGGGAAAAAATTCATTTTGCGGCAACTCACCACAAAGGGTCGCCTTCAAATCTGCCATAGTCAATACCTCCAAAATCGAATGGCGGGCCGGTTTTTTGATCGGCTCTGGGCAAATGTCCAGATTCGACCGGGGAATACCCCTCTTTACCTTGGCAGTCCTCTATGAAACTCTTACAATACCTACACGGAGAAAAATACGTGCGCGTTATATAGCAATCTGAAACTGCAACACGGCGCTGCTCTGCCGGGACAGCAGGCCGAGGCTGTTCCAGCATGGACGGTATGACCTTCCGGCTGTACCAGGTAATCCACCGATTCAGCCGTTCATGGTCACTGCCGCTTTTGGAATGAGTTTTTTCGCCCCAAATGCGTATTTCCTCCAAAATACGTTTAATCTGATCGGACTCTGGTAGAGAGAAAGAGGTTCCTGCTGGGTAGCCGGTGTTGAAGATCAGACAGCCAAATGAGCCTGGCAGCTTATACAGCGGGAAGGCATCCGCGTGTTTTTTGAAAAAGCGCCAGACCTTTGTCTTTTCCCATCCCCAACGACGGCCAAGGGTTTCCAGGGTCAAAACAGCGCCATACTGCCCATATTGGACTGCAGGCGCTATATGAGAAAACGCATTGCCGGGATCCTGCCATACAGTGTGGCACCAGAGATCCAGCCATGCGTCTGCCTCATCAAAGTAATCGTGCGCCTCCACGAGGCGCTGGGTGATGTTTCTGGGCAGGCACAGGAAGCCATAGCCCGGGGTGGCATAGACAGCCTCAGCGCCCATACAGGGTTCACCGGAGCACTGGACCACCCAATCCTTGATCTGATAAGTAAGTTTCTTTGTTTTGGGATTCAGTTCATAATCTATGTAGCCCAGTTGGACCAGCTTGTCCATCATCTCCAGGGCCTTGTTCCGGTTCTTGATGCCCAAAATGCTCTTGAGCCCTACGATACCGCCTGCCCAGGAGCCGATGGTGACCTGATTGACATATCTGCAATAGCGGGCCTGTCCGTTTCGGAAGGCCGCTCTGGAAGCCAGCCGCGCCCAGGCACCCATGATACCTTTTCCGGCCGGCATTTGATTGCGGGGGAGCTTTACCCATTGGTACTTTAATAGGCACTTCACCTGGCTGGCCTCCTTCTTTGTTATGGATTGAAAAAAGCCCAGCTCCGTGCTAAACTGAAAAGGCACAAAGAACTGGGCAAAGAGAATAGCTTGATTCTACCGCACGGCCTCTTTGCGGAATTTGGACTATAAAAATCGTCCCTTTTGCTTTTCGTGTTGATGGATCTAAACGCCGGCGATTTTACTGATCGCAGATTGAAAATAAAAGTTGGCTGTGATATAATCAAAATATTAAATTAAACCTTGCGGGTGATGCGGAAAAATGAAAATTATAGCGCACACAATGGAATATCGGGGCGGATCTATTGTGTCACCTTTGCGGCTCAGGAACTATTCAGCTTTTGATTATGAAGAATATAAGAGGATTTATGAGGAATGCTTTCGTGACATGAGAACAGCTTTGCAGCGATTTCCGGTAGATTGTTGTGACAGCAAAGAAGAATTGGAGCACAAAAAAGATAAAATATACATCTTAGAAATTGATGGAAAATTAGTTGGTTCGGTTGCCATATATGACAATGAAATAGATGATTTGATTGTGGGAAAAAGCTATCAAAGAGCGGGTTACGGAGAAGCGTTATTGCAGTTTGCTATTTCTCATATGCAAAGTAACAACATTTCTCCAATTGTTCTGCATGTTGCGGATTGGAATCAGGGAGCAATTAAAATGTATATGAAAAATGGGTTTGCCATTGTTAAAACAGAAGAGACTTGATTTTGA
>CAJTTS010000197.1 GCA_910579155.1 uncultured Oscillospiraceae bacterium
GCGGCACACCGCCGCTTGACGACTTCCCTTGCGGGCCGGGATGTCGGGGACAAATAGGCTCTGCCAGTACATATCAGACAAGGATGTAATAAGTTATTTTGTGTCGTCGAGCCTGGATTTTCAAGTATGCGACCTCTTTACATAGGGGCTGGTCTGTGTTTATCGTACAGACTGGCCCCTTTTTACTTTAGGGAGGTACGAATATGATTTACGGCTATATCAGGGTAAGCACCAGGGAGCAGAACGAGGATCGGCAGCTTATCGCCCTCCGGGAGATAGCAGTGCCGGAAGCAAACCTTTTTATGGATAAGCAATCCGGCAAGGATTTTCAGCGGCCACAGTACAAGAAGCTGGTACGGAAGCTGAAAAAAGATGATTTACTCTACATCAAGAGCATTGACCGCCTGGGGCGCAACTATGAAGAAATCCAAAACCAGTGGCGGGTTTTGACCAAGGAAAAGGGCGTTGACATTGTGGTGCTGGATATGCCCCTACTGGACACCCGCCGGGGCAAAGACCTGATGGGAACGTTTCTCAGCGATATTGTTCTGCAAGTGCTGTCTTTCGTGGCGGAGAACGAGCGCACCAACATCCGCCAGCGGCAGGCGGAGGGCATAGCGGCGGCAAAGGCCAGGGGTGTCCGCTTTGGCAGACCACCCAGGCCGCTCCCGGAGAACTACCATAGCGCCTATCAGCGGTGGAAATCCGGGGCCATCACCTGCACAGCGGCCGCAAAGGAGTGTGATATGCCACTGTCAACCTTCCGTTACCGGGCAGAAATTTACGAAAAGGCCAAGTTGTTGTAAGAGCGTGTATTTTACAGGAATGTGTACTTTCCTGTAAGTACGCCCTTTTTTGAGGCTGACTATAGCTTACCAGAGAAAGAATGAATTTTCAATACAATTAGATAAAATTTCTCTCCTCAAAACTGCCTGACGGGAAAGTACGCTTTCCTGTTATAGCAAAAAACGGAGAGGTACGAATGGGTCATTCGAGAAAAAAGTTAGACCTGACAGGTCAGAAATACGGGCATTTAACTATCCTGGAACCTGCGGAGAACATCGGGGGCCGGACGGCTTGGCGATGCCTATGCGACTGCGGGCAGGAGGTTGTGGTGAAAACCTGCCATCTGCGAAACGGTCACACCAAAAGCTGCGGCTGTCAAAATGGTCTTGGTGGTCCCCGGTCTGCCCTGGGGTTAACCTATATGGATGGCACCTGCGTGGAGATGATTCGCACACGAACCGTGCGGAGCAACAACACCAGCGGCACCCCTGGCGTCGACTGGATGGCGAAGAAACAGCGATGGCGGGCCTCCATCTGCTTCAAGGGCAAACGCCGTTACTTGGGAAGTTTTAAAAAGCTGGAGGACGCAGTGAAAGCCAGAAAACGGGCGGAGGCTGAATTATTCGAACCGTTTTTGGATGCCTGTGCCGGAAAACTTCTCCCCAGCGAGCTGCGGAATATTGACGAAGTCTGCCCGCCTATCCCCCGAGGCCACAACGGCCAGAGAATGGACCTGACGGGCCAGCGTTTTGGCCGATTGACCGCCCTGGCCCCAGCGGAAAATGTCGGCTCCATGACCGCGTGGCGGTGCCAGTGCGACTGCGGGAAAGAAACTGTGGTGATGACCGCCCATCTGAGAAGCGGGCAGACTACAAGCTGCGGCTGCAAGCCAAAGGTGACACTTGTGGATGGCACTTGTATCGAACTGATACGCTCCAAAACTATTCGCAGCAATAACACCAGTGGTGTAACCGGAGTGGAGTGGGTTCCGAATACCAACCAGTGGAAAGCAGTGATCTTCTTCAAGGGGAAACGCCATTACCTGGGTTGCTACAGGAAATTCGAGGATGCGGTGAAAGCCAGAAAACGGGCGGAGGATGAGTTGTTTGAACCGTTTCTGAAGGAATTTTCCCAAACTGCAGAGGACACATCGGAACCCCATTCAGATCAACCAGGAGGAATCCTACAAGGCAAAGGTACAAAGGTTCTCTAAAAACACTGAAAGGAAATGCTATTTTGGATACAAAGAAGAAATATAAGATACTCATTGTCGATGATTCTCGATTCAATCGTCTGGTCATGACAAGTATGTTGGCAAAGGACTATTTCCTGGAAGAAGCGTGCGACGGCAAGCAGGCCATGCGGATTTTACAGGATCATGCCGAGGAGTTTTCTCTGATACTGTTGGACATTGTAATGCCAAACATGGATGGCTTCGAGTTTCTCAAAGCCTTGAAAGAGTGTGGCTGGTTGAGCTTTATTCCTGTAATTATGATTTCCTCGGAGTATACGCCTGAAAACATTGAACGGGCTTACAGCCTGGGAGCCAGTGAACTGATTCAGCGGCCCTATGACGAACAGATCATCCGTCACCGCATTGATAACACAATCGCCCTTTCCGGCAAGCAGCGTGCGCTGTCCAGCGCCCTGGTGAATGAGATTGTCGAGGAAAACGAAAACAGCACGGCTATGGTTTCCATTCTCTCCCATATCGTGGAAACCCGCAATGGCGAGAGCGGAGCGCACGTCCGAAATATCCGATATATTACCGAAATGTTGCTAAATGAGATCACAAAGCGGTCGGATCAGTATTCCTTTTCGGCAAAAGTGATGCTTCAAATCGTCAATGCATCCGCTTTGCATGATATCGGAAAGATGTCTGTTCCAGAGGAAATTTTGAATAAGCCAGGTAAGCTTACCGATGAGGAGTTTCAGATTATAAAGGGACACGCTATGGCGGGTGCCAACATGGTGGAACCTTTGCTCCATAACGAGAATGTGAGTCCTATCATCCGAATGACCTATGAGATCTGCCGCTGGCATCACGAGCGGTATGACGGCCGGGGTTATCCCGATGGGCTGAAAGGGGACGATATTCCCATCGCAGTGCAGGCGGTGTCCGTGGCCGACGTGTATGATGCGCTGACCAGCGAGCGGTGCTACAAGCCAGCGTATACGCCGGAACAGGCGGTACAGATGATTCGGGACGGGCAGTGTGGGGCGTTTAATCCCTTGTTGCTGGATTGCCTTTCCGTCATATTAGACAGGCGGAAAGATTCCCCCGACTTTCCGGCAGATATGAGCGGGGACAACGTGGATTCCAAGGAACTTTTGGTGACGGATATTCTAACCCATTCCCACGAAAACGGCCTGCCTTTCTCCGACAAAATTATGCAGACGGTGAGACGTGAGCGTCTGCGGGCTAAATTCTTTTTTAACGGGTCATGTCCCGCGTTTTACTATACTGTATCTCCGCCCGCACTTCATCTTAACAAGGCTGGCAGAGAATTTTATAGAGTAGACAAGTCTACGTCCATACCGAAAAAGGAGCTGACTTCCTATGAGGGCTATGACCATCGCATGATAGAACTCCTGAGAACCAAACTGGCGGAGGCAACTAATGAGCGTCCTTTCGTAAAAGCAGAGCTTCTGCTCGGCCTACATGGGGAGCCTCCCCAGCGGTATCAGTGCGTGATGCAGACCATCTGGGATTCGCCTGACGCCCAGCACTATGCGGAGGTGGCGGGCAAGCTGATCCCCTTGGAAGGGGAAACCAGCATGGTTTCCCCCGATGATGTAATGGAGGAATTTCTTACTTCTGGCAGCGTGCTGACCGGCATGGGCACTTATTACCTGATCTGCGCTCTCAAATTTATGGTGTATAATGTCCGGCTGGTCGATCCCTCTGACAACAGCATCGTTGAGATCGACAGCAGCGGCATGATTTCTAAAAGCGGCCAATGCTGTTATAAAATTTGGAAACAGGATCAAAGATGTGTCAACTGCACCTCTATGAAGTGTCTTGCGTTTCAAAAAGAATTTTCCAAAATCGTGTTTTTCGACAACGAGGTGTTCCATGTGATTTCTCAGTATGTCAAGGTGGACGGCACTCCGCTGGTGCTGGAAATGCTGACCCGGATCACAGACGATGCCCTACTGGACCAAGGCGGTAAAAAGCTGCCAAGCAAGTCTATCTCTGATCTGCGCAGCAAGGTGTATCTCGACCCCATCACCCATGTATATAACCGTCGCTATTATGACGCAAAGGCCCAGACTCCGGGAAATATATGCGCTTTGGCAATTATCAATGTGGACCACTTCAAAGATATCAACAGTCTGTATGGGCGCACTGTTGGGGACAAGGTGCTGCTGTCAATCGCGGAAGCAATCGGCAGAGAGAAGCGCACGCTGGACACGCTGGTGCGATATGATGGGGATGAATTTGTGATGATGTTCGCCTCCATTTCCCCGGATACGTTTGAGGCAAAGCTCGAAAAGATATGCGGCGATATTTCCGCCCTTTCCATAGACGGTATGGAGGAAGGACAGCATATCTCGGTCAGCATCGGCGGTGCCGTTGGTCCGGATGTCCCGGCGGCTCTGATGAAAAAAGCGGACGAAATGTTACGCAAGGCCAAGAACAACCGGGGAACAGTTGAAGTATGGGATTAAGAAGCATTCACCTGTGGAGCTAACATCTGAGTATTAGAGCCGTTTGCAATGCTTCGCGGCTGACACTGCGCATGATCTAAACTGAATACCATTTGACTTGACCGCTTTACTTTTGCAAGTAGAGCGGTCTTTTTTTGTCCTCAATTCAAAAATCAAGGAGTGAACCACACATGGCAGAAATCGAAATCACAAAGGCCAGCGAGGTCAAGGTACGGGAGATCGAATGGCT
>CAJTTS010000198.1 GCA_910579155.1 uncultured Oscillospiraceae bacterium
CCGGCTTCGCCGCCGCCGGGACCCATGTCGATGAGATAGTCCGCGTTGCGGATCACATCCAGGTCATGCTCAATGACCACCACTGTGGCCCCGTGCCCGATCAGCGTCTGGAATACCCCCAGCAGGGTGCGCACGTCCAGGGGGTGCAGACCGATGGTGGGCTCATCGAACACAAACAGGGAATCAGACTGCGCCCGGCCCATCTCGCTGGCAAGCTTCAAACGCTGGGCCTCGCCGCCGGACAAGCTGGGGGTCTCCTCACCCAGGGTCAGGTAGCCCAGGCCCAGGTCCTGCAATACTTGGAGCCGCTGATGGACCATCTTCCAGTCCCGGCATACCTCCAGCGCTTCGTTCACGCCCATAGCCATCAGATCCGGCAGGGAATGCTTCCCGATCCTCGCCCGGTAGGCGTCTTTTCCGTACCGGGAACCGCGGCACTCTGGGCAAGGTATCGTTACGTCAGGCAAAAACTGCACGTCCAAATCGATGGCCCCGGTGCCATCGCATACGGGACAGCGCAGCTTGCCCGTGTTATAAGAGAAATCTCCAGCCTTAGATCCTGACCGCTTTGCGGTTGTGGTTTTGGCAAAAATCTTCCGCAGTTCATCGTGGACATTGGCGTAAGTGGCCACGGTGGAGCGGACATTGACTCCGATAGGGGTGGCGTCGATGAGCTTCACATGACGAATACCTTGGGCATCCACAGACCGAACGTGTTCCGGGAGCTTTTGCCCGTCTGCCGCCGCGATCATTCCGGGGATCAGGCTCTCTAAAATGAGCGTTGTCTTCCCGGAGCCGGACACGCCGGTGACCACTGTCAGCCGCCCTTTTGGCAGGTCTACTTCCAGCGGCTTTACGGTATGGATCGCTCCGGTGGAAAGGTGGATTTTACCCAGGTCGAACAATTCGCTTGCCCCAGCCCGTTTCCGGACATAAATATCTGCGGTCTCTGCCAGGAAGGGGCCGATCTGAGATGCCCCATTCTGCGCAATTTCAGGAATGGTTCCCTGGGCCACCACTCGTCCGCCGTTCGCTCCAGCCTCCGGTCCCATCTCGATGATCCAGTCCGCTTGGGACAGGATCTGGGTGTCATGATCCACCAGCAGGACCGAATTGCCGTCAGCAACCAAATCCCGCATCACATCGGTCAGCCCCACGATATTGGATGGGTGCAGTCCGATGGACGGCTCGTCCAGCACATAAAGAACGCCGGTAGTGCGGTTGCGCACGGCGCGGGCCAGCTGCACCCGCTGGCGCTCTCCGGTGGAAAGAGTGGAGGCCGCCCGGTCCAGAGAAAGATAGCTCAAGCCCAAATCCATCAGCCGCTTGGCTACCGTTTGGAAGGATGCGCAGATGCTTTCCGCCATAGGACGCATCTCCACCGGCAGGGATGAGGGGATGCCGTCCACCCACTTTACCAGTTCCGACAGGGTCATCCGGCAGGCGGCGTCCAGGGAGATGCCCCGCAGCCGGGGCATCCGGGCCGCGTTGGACAGCCTTGTACCGCCGCAATGGGGACAGATGTCCTGCTTCAAAAACTTTTCTACCCGTTTCATGCCCTTCTCGTCCTTTACTTTGGATAGGGCATTTTCCACGGTATAAGTGGCATTGAAATAGGTAAAATCCATGTCCCCTGCCGCGCCGCTGGTTTTGTTTTGATAAATGATGTTCTTTTTGACAGCAGGACCGTGGAACACGATGTCCCTCTCCTTGCCGGTCAATTCCCGAAACGGAACGTCCGTGCGCACCCCCATCTCCCGCGCAATGTCCTTCATCAGCGACCACATCAGGGTCTGCCACGGAGCTACCGCCCCTTCATCGATGGACAGGGACTCGTCAGGTACCAGAGTGGACTCGTCCACAATACGCACGATGCCGGTTCCGCCACAATCAGGGCAGGCCCCTTGGCTGTTAAAAGCAAGCTCCTCCGCCGAGGGAGCCATAAACTCCGCACCGCACTCCGGGCAGAAGATGGGCTGATCCGCTGCCACCGCTAACGTCGGCGGGACATAGTGTCCGTTGGGGCAGCGGTGGCTGGCCAGACGGGAGTACATCAGCCGAAGGCTGTTGAGCAGTTCCGTCCCCGTGCCGAAGGTGGAGCGGATGCCGGGAACACCGGGGCGTTGGTGGAGGGCCAGGGCGGCGGGAACATAAAGCACCTCGTCTACATGGGCCTTCGCGGCTTGGGTCATCCGCCGCCGGGTGTAGGTGGACAGGGCCTCCAGATACCGCCGGGAACCCTCGGCGTACAGAACGCCCAAGGCCAAAGAAGATTTCCCGGAGCCGGATACTCCGGCGACAGCAACGATTTGATTCAGCGGTATGTCCACGTCAATATTTTTCAGGTTGTGTACCCGCGCCCCGCGTACTTTGATGCAGGCAGGGACCTGATGATTTTGTTTCATTGGTTTCACTCCTTGGATAGCAGGCTCGCGCTCAATTTTATCAGGCCGTCATAGCAGATCTCCTTCACCGGCGGGATAAAGTCAAGGGACCGTATCTTCCGCGTGGCATCCATTGGCTTCTGGGCAAGATATTTTGTTTCGTACAGTGAGCTGCAATACACCGAAAACTGGATCAAAAACATAGTTCTCTCTTTGCTGCCGGCGTCTGGAAACTGAAATGCCACAACTTCTTTTAAGATATTTTGAAAGGGCTGCGTTTCTTTTACGAAATGCCGCAGCATGGAATCATCGTAGCCGGGGTCCCAAATGGGCAGGTGCAAAGAAAGAAGTTTCAAGAGTGTCTCATGTCCCCACAGGATATCCGTCATCGTTTGGCAGAACTGTTCTTGGGAACAGCGCCGCCCCAAAAGCGGCTCCATCTGCTCCCCCCACTCCCGGTATTCCTGGATGATCAAATCTGCGAAAACACTCTCCTTTTTGTCATAATAGTGGTATATGGATGGCCGTGAAATGGAGGTTTTTTCAGCAATTGTGGCCAGTGTGATGGATCCATAGCTCATTGTCATGAACTGCTCTTTTGCCGCAGCCAGAATTTCCTGTTTCCTTGCGGCAAGCTCTTCATCGGTTCGCGCCCTGATCTTTCCCATGATTTCGCCTCTTTGCCCTGATTTTGATTCAGGATAGCATATAAAAAGGCTTGCGTCAACATATAACCGACAAATCGTTTGTTCCGCATTGACAAACTGCCCACTATATGATAGGATACCCCATCACACTGATCAACGAGGAGGAACAAGTATGAAAAAATTAGGGTTTGGACTTATGCGCCTGCCGCAGCTCGATCCGGCAAATGCCGCCTCGGTGGATGTGGAACAGGTGAAAAAAATGGTGGACCGGTTTATTGAAAAAGGCTTTACTTACTTCGACACGGCATGGATGTATGCCGGGTTCGCCAGCGAGAACGTGGCCAAGGAAGCCCTGGTGGACCGCTATCCGCGTGACAGCTTCACCCCGGCCACCAAACTCCATTCCGGCTTCTTCGATTCACCGGAGGACTGTGATAAAGTGTTCCAGGAGCAGCTCAAAAAGACCGGTGCGGGTTATTTCGACTACTACCTCCTGCACAGCGTTGACAACGAGAACCTTTCCAAGTATGAAAAATGCGGCTGCTTCCGCTGGCTGTTGGAGAAAAAAGAGCAGGGGCTTGTAAAGCACATTGGCTTTTCTTATCATGGCGATGCCGAGTGTCTGGATGGAATTTTGACAAAGCACCCGGAAATGGAATTTGTGCAGCTGCAGATCAATTATCTCGACTGGGAGAGCGAATGGATCCAAAGCCGCAGAAACCATGAGGTCTGTGTACGGCACGATAAGCCGATCATTGTGATGGAACCGGTCAAAGGCGGTTCTCTGGCCCGTGTGCCGGCGGAGGCGGAAAAGCTGTTTCGCGCTGCGGCGCCGGATCGTTCCATCCCCAGTTGGGCCATCCGTTTTGCCGCGTCGCTGCCCAATGTGATGGTGGTGCTGTCCGGTATGAGCAGCATGGAGCAGATGGAGGACAATCTCTCCTATATGGACGAATTAATCCCCCTCAGCGAAGAAGAACAGAAGCTCTGTTTTCGGGCGGGCGGCATCATCAACGCACAGATCGCCGTCCCTTGCACCGGCTGCTCCTACTGCACAGAGGGCTGTCCGGTCCACATCGCTATCCCTCAGTATTTCTCGCTTTATAATGAGATCATGCGGGAAGATATGGAGCAGAAGGGGTGGACGGTTTCGTTCTCTAACTATGACGCTCTGGCACAGACCCACGGCAAAGCGTCGGAATGTATTGCCTGCGGCCAATGCGAGGGGATCTGTCCCCAGCGTCTGCCGATTATCGAGCATTTAAAGAGCGTGTCCGCTAAATTTGACCATTAGGGATGAGAATGCATTATAATGCTGTCAGATGGATCTGGTGTCCGATAAAAAGTACATAGTCCCAACAAACGGGAGGACGCTGTTTATAAACCGTGTCCTCCCCTTTGTTTTTTATATCTGATTGAGCTGCTGTCAAATAGGATCACTGGCTCTGGAAGCAGCAACGCCAAACTGCTCTCGCATTTCAGTCAAGAAAAGCTCTGCCGCTGGCGTGAACATCTGGTACTTCTTCCAAATAAAAAACAGTTTTGTTTCCAGTGTTGGCGTTAGGGGACGGAAGCACAGCATACTGCGTTCACTGACGTCCACCAGCTTTTCAAAGGTCAGTACATATCCTACTCCTTCCCGTGCCAGGATGC
>CAJTTS010000199.1 GCA_910579155.1 uncultured Oscillospiraceae bacterium
CAATCCACCAAAGGTCGAATACACCTTAACAGACCTCGGACAATCCATTCATCCCATTCTGAAGTCCCTGTGCGATTGGGGAACAAATTATCAAAATGCTATTTCAGAAAATCTTGTTAGCGAATGAGGTATGAACTGGTATCGCGGCCCTCTACGCTTTGAACATCCATTGAGCAATGGGATTGATGGCAGAAATAGGAAGCAATTTAGAGGAAAATACCAGCAGCTTGTTATATAAACCAGCAGTTGTTGTTCGTTTTCCGCTCATTAGGCTTTTATAACCGATGGACGCAACATCTTCTGGTTGCATTACAAAGAGCTTGAAAAGCAGTGTGTTCTCAATGTTCGCCTTGCTTGCAAAAAGGGTCTTTGTTGCACCAGGACACAAACAAGTGACAGTAACGCCGGTGGCTTTTAGTTCTTGATAAAGGCCATTTGAAAAAGATAGAACATAGGCTTTTGTGGCAGCATATACCGTGTCGAGTGGACAAGGCATATAGGCTCCCGTAGAGCCTATATTTAAGATTCGTCCATACCCGCGCTCTATCATTCCGGGCAAAAACAGCTTTGTTAAAGCTGTCAAAACTTTAATATGCACTTGTATCATATCAAGTTCTCTGGAAAGCCGTGTGTCGGAAAAATATCCTGCTTCATTAAACCCGGCATTATTGATAAGAACATCAACGGACAAGCCAAGCTCTCTGGCCTTGTTCGCAATTAGCTCTGCTGCCCCATCCTCTGCCAAATCGCAGGAAATACATTCAACCGAAACTCGATAGCGTGATTGTAGTTCTGCCTGCTGTCGCTGAAGTTTATCCTCATTTCTTGATACAAGGATAAGGTTATTTCCTTCTTTTGCAAATTTTTCAGAAAATGCGGCTCCGATTCCGCTTGTGGTTCCTGTGATTAAAACAGTGTCCATCCTTTATTCTCCTTTGCTCTTGAACAAACTCCATTCTTCCAGATACGTTAGATTTTTTGCTGATGGATTTTGAAGGAGTTCTTCATAAAAGGCCAGCTTCTTTTGCGTTAAGTTCAAAGCATTTTGCAAGTTGGCCATTTGGCTATGGAGATCATCAATGTATGAGGATAAACATTTTGCAATTTCCAGCCCTAACCTTATGTAACTCGGCAAATGGCGGCAAAGCCTTGATTTTCAGGCGTTTCCGCCATTTGCCGTGCGGGAGAGTTCTTCGCATATCTCAGCGTATCCCGGCGTGGCTTTGCGCTGAAACGTAGTACGGAAGTAGTAAAAGCGGCCTTTCACTTCCTTTTTTACTACGCAGCCAGCCGCTCCATCTCCGCCTTTACGGAACAGGCGTCAACATGGGTGTAATAGTCCAGCGTCATGGTGATGTTGGCGTGGCCCATGATGTACTGCAACGCCTTGGGGTTCATACCGGCGTTTGCCATACGGGTACAGAACGTGTGCCGGAGAGAATGGGGGGTGATATTGGGCAACTGCTCCTTGTGATGCTTGTTGTACTTCTTCACAAGGCCCGTAATCACGGCGTTAACGGTGGCCCCGGTGATGGATTTCGGATTGATGGTGACGGACACGCTCTGCGCCGCCACATCGTTGTAGCAATCGTCCCCCACCACCTTGTAATACACGGTGTAGGTCTTGGCGTCGATGCCCTGGGGGATATTGGTAGAATAGCCGCTGTCCTGTGACAAGCTGTACTGTATTGTGCCGCCATTGGTACTGCCTGCGCTGATCAGCGCATGTCCCGTTCCAGTAAAAGTCAAATCATTTGCAGCAGTGGGAGGAGTAACGACTGGGAGTACTTTGTTTCCGTTGAAAGTACCGTTGCCGATCAGCGCTCCTGTACTGTTGATTGTTCCGTTGTTCGTAATCGTCCCATTATTGGTGATGGTTCCATTGTTCGTCAAGGTTACGTTATTCGGAATGGTGAGATTTGCGCCCGAGGCGATTACTAATTCCTGAGTATCGCTCAGAGAGAAATTTTCCGAGAAGGTTACGTTTCCATAAACTGTACAGACATCATCAGACCAGCAGCTGTCGTTAGATATCGTGTTTCTTTTTGTGCTCCAGATTGTGATATTCCAGTTGGCCTGTTCTGATTTATCCACAACATCATGACCGCCGTAGGTTCCCGGCCAAATATAAATCACGGCGGTTCCCGTTGCACTGGTGATCAGCTTGCCCCCAATCCCGGTGCCGTGTCCCTTCCCGGCCATATCGTTGGCATATATAGTGCCTCCATTTAGAGTGATGATACCGTTTCCGTTTGGGCTTCCAATAGCACAGCCTATTGTGCCTGGGTCGAAAATAGAATCCCGACTAAAACCACCAGACTGTGCATGAATTTTACCTCCGTTGACCGTAATCGCTTCAGCCTGACTCCGATATCCTCCGCCGATTCCGGCCACGCCATTAGCCCCATTCAACAGGGCCGAGATCTTGCCCCCATTGATAGTGATTGTTCCACCGGCATTTCCAGAAGAAGATGTGTTTCCCCCGCCAATCGCAGCGTAAGAGAACCTGGATGGGCAAACAGCCGTTAAAGATTCCATATCCACGCCGTCACTCTGGGCATAAACCGTAAGTCTCTGGCCCTCTCCCACATAGATACCGCCATATACGGTAAGGTTGCAGCCGTTCGCTAAAATCAAGTGGACATCTCCGGTAACGGTAATACGCTGGGGAGTATTCTCGGCACCAATGGTCACATCGTCTCTGGCAACATACCAGCCGTTGCTCCATGCGGTGTCACTGGCAGTAACATCTGTGGCTGTTACTGTTTTCGTTTCCCAATTCTGCCCGTTACTGTCGCAGGAGCGGTAGGACACCGACACTTCCGCCGTCAGCATAGGTACATCCTCCCACGCCTGCCCGTCCAATGTCAGCAAGGCGGAAACGACAGCCTGATAGCGGGAAGTATCAAGCTGGGTGGTTTCCTCGTCTGTCAACTCCGCTCTTGCCTCGTCAATGTCGGTAAGCTGGTACTCCGCGTTGGCGCGGTTGTCGGGGGTGATGCCCTCTGGGGCGGGCAGGGCGTCAATGAGGGTCTGCACCCGCTCCACGGGGGTCTGCTCCCGCGCCGCCTCCACGGTCACGGTGACGGCGGGCAGCTCCACGCCCTCGTCCACGATGTAGGCGGCGGGCAGGACGGGAGTATAGATGTACTCGCCGGGGGTGTTGTGGTCGTACTCGGGCTCCGCCGTCCAGGTCACGCCGGGAATGGTGATCTGCTGAATGTCCGGCTCTTGTTGTTCAGCCGGTACCGGGGCGTTCTCCACCAGCGCGGCGGTCAGAACGTCCCCGCCGTCCTCCACGGGCGCAGGGTCGGCCTCGCCGGGGTCGGGCTGTTCCTCCGGGCTGTCAAGCGGGGTCTGCTCCCCCTCCGGCCCCTGTTCATCAGCCGGGGGCTGTTCTTCCTCCGGGGCCGTCTGCTCCGGGGGGACGATCACCGTTGTATCGTCCTCGATGCGATAGGCCCAGGCGGTCAGGGTGTCAGGCAAAAGCGGCTCTCCGCCGCCCTGGGGGATGGTCTGAAACGCCGCGCCCTCGTCCAACGGATCAAAGGCCGTCACCGTCCATTCGGGCCGCTCCTCCTCTGCCGCCAGCGCGGGGATGGGGAACAGGCTCACCAGCATGGCAAGCGTCAGGAAACCGGCTAATAGTCTTTTCTTCATCATCAAAACCTCCGTGAGAGAAGTAGAACAAGAAGTATCATCCCGCAGGGGAACCCCTGCGGGATAGGGGGGCTTGCCCCCCTATCCAATGTCATTCTGCCAGCACATACACAGGGAAATCCTTGCGGTAAATTCCCTGTTCTTCCGCTGGAATTGTGCGCTGCCGCCGTACTTCGGCTGGAAGGGGCCGCAGGGCTTCCAACGCGTTTTCCAGGCAGTTGCCCAGAAGCACCGTCATATCCATTGCGTCCACGCCGCTGCCGCCGTTCTCCAAGGACACCCGGCACTTGACAGGAATATCTTTCTCCCTGGCCTGGGCCAGATAGTATTCCAGTACGTTGTCTACAACCGGGTCGCCGCTGAAGCTCTGTTCCTCCAGCCGGTCATAAACCGTATTGTCGTTTCCAGGGGCATAAGTCCGTCTGTCTCTGGTTGATCTGTCAGAGTGGTGGCAGCAGTCTCATAGCGGGAAGTATCCAACTGGGCGGCTTCTTCGTCCGTTAACTCCGCCGTTGCCTCGTCAATGGCGGCAAGCTGGGCCTCCGCTACAGCCCTATTGTCCTCTGTGATGCTGTCCCTGTCCGGGAGCGCGTCAATACAGCAGCGCAGGATTTCCAGGGTCAGCCCATCATCCAGGTACCGGGCGACGGGACGGCCACAAATGGCGACGCCGCACAAATTATCCCCGTCATAACAGGCCACGGCGAACTTGCCGCCTACGGGCGGGATGCTGTGCCGGTGATACCGGCCTACATAGTCCCTTGCGGCCCGCAAGTGGCAAGGCTTGATTTTCAATGGCATTTTCATCCCTCCAATCAAAAGGAGAGGGACAGGCTTTAAGCCCATCCCCCTCCGGGTCTTATCCTGTTCACGGTCTGGCGCTCTTTTTGTTGGGATTAGGGATATAGTCGGCAAAATTCGGGACAACACGGAATATCCGCTTGTTGTTCACCCACCGGGCAAGCTGGCGGGTGATGGGCGGGGCGC
>CAJTTS010000200.1 GCA_910579155.1 uncultured Oscillospiraceae bacterium
GGAAATCAAAAAATCCTCTTGACAAACCGGCCCCGGAGGGCACCGGCTACCGGGCGCGGACCCGCTTCGCCCGGTTCTTCAACCTGCCGGAGCTGATGAACCTGTTCAAAGAGGTGGCCGACATCAAAACCGCCGACCAGCTTGACCTGCCCACCCCGGAGGTGGAGTATCACACCATCGCCTCCAAGCCCACCGCAATTCAGAAGGAGATGGTGAAGGAGCTTTCCAAGCGGGCCACCAAAGTCCATTCCGGCACCGTGGACCCCCGGGAGGACAATATGCTGAAAATCACCAGCGATGGGCGGAAGCTGGGCCTGGACCAGCGGATCATCGACCCCCTGCTGCCCGACCAGGACGGCACCAAGGTAAACCGCTGTGTGGAGAACATCCTGCAATGCTGGCGGGACGGGGACAGCGCAAAGCTGACCCAGCTTGTGTTCTGCGATATCAGCACACCCAAGGCCGCGCCCTCCAAACGGGCGCTAAAGGGCGGCGATAAGCTGGACGATCCCACCCTCCATATGCTGGAGCAGGGCATCCCGCTGGAACGTGAGAAGCCCTTCACCGTCTATGAGGACATCAGGCAGAAGCTGATCGCCGGGGGCATGGCCCCAGAACAGGTGGCGTTCATCCACGAGGCCAACACCGACGTGCAGAAGAAGGAGCTGTTCGCCAAGGTGCGCTCCGGGCAGGTGCGCGTCCTGTTGGGCAGCACTTTCAAGATGGGCGCTGGCACCAACGTCCAGGACTTGCTGTTTGCCCTCCATGACCTGGACTGTCCCTGGCGGCCCCGTGATTTGATCCAGCGTTTGGGCCGCATTAAGCGCCGGGGGAATCTAAATAAAATCGTCCGTGTGTACCGCTATGTCACCGAGGGCACCTTCGACGCCTACCTGTGGCAGACGGTTGAGAACAAGCAGAAGTTCATCTCGCAGATCATGACCTCCAAATCCCCGGTGCGCTCCTGCGAGGATGTGGACGAGGCGGCGCTGTCCTATGCCGAGATCAAGGCCCTGTGCGCCGGGGACCCCCGCATCAAGGAGCGCATGGAGCTGGATGTGGACGTGTCCAGGCTGAAAATCATGAAAGCGGCCCACCAAAGCAAGCAATATGAGCTGGAGGACAACCTGATGAAGCATTTCCCGGAGCAGATCAGGCAGTACCAGGGTTATATTGAGGGGCTGAACGCCGACATGAAAACCCTGGCGGAGCATCCCCATCCCACCATTATCAAGGAGATCCCCGTCCCCGCGCCCACGGCGGAGGGGCCGGGCGAGGGTGCGGAACCTGCGGCACCCGCCGCCGTTACCAGGGAGGTTTCCCAGGGGTTTGCCGGGATGGTGATAAAGGGGACGGCCTATGAGGACCGGGAGGCGGCGGGGGCGGCGCTGCTGGAAGCCTGCAAGGAGATCAAGGACACGGAGCCGGTCCTGATCGGCAGCTATCGCGGGTTTTCCATGTCGGTGTGCGTCAGCCTGTTCAAGCATAAGCTGGCGTTGAAAGGCGAGATGACCCATGAGACCGACCTGAGCCTGGACATTCGCGGCAACCTGATCCGCATCGACCACGCGCTGGAAAAGATGCCGGAGCGGTTGGCAGTGATCCAGGCCCAGCTTGACAACCTGTTCGCCCAGCAGGAGGCGGCAAAGGGGGAGGTGGGCAAGCCCTTCCCCCAGGAGGACGAGCTGCGGGAGAAGTCCGCCCGCCTCGCGGCGCTGGATGCCCTGCTGAACATCGACGGCGGGCACAGGCAGGAGGAACAGGCCATCGCCAAGTGCGCCCGCCCCTCGGTGCTGGACAGCTTGAAGCGGCCCGCCCAGCCGGGGCCGGATCGGAAAACGCCCAAAGCTGTGGGGTAGGAACTATAACGGGACAAGTCAGGCGGGGCCGCCCCCGCCTGACTTTGCTTTCCGCTTCTGCTTCTGCGCCGCCTTTTTCTGGCGCTTTTCGTCTATCTCGCGGAGCCAGTCCTTCACCGGGGCTTTCCATGGTTCGCTCCTGTTGGGAATGTTTTTGATGAGGCTGCGCGGGTTGAGGCCCAGGCACTTTGCCAGGGCAATGTCCTCGTTATTTAACCGGCACTTCTTTTTCGCTTCCGCCCACATCGCGTCACTGTACGCCATATGCTCACACCCTATTGCGACATTTTTCCGCATTATATCACAAACAACGTTCAAATGGAATGGAGGAATCAAAGATGGATATAACAAAGATGGATGCAGGACAGCTCCGAGACGCGCTTTTCGACAAAATGGCCGAGGAGCAGGAAAATTATCAGTCATGGTTGACTACCCTGCCGCCCGACAAAATATTAGATCACGCCGCCGAGTTTACCGTCCGGGAGGACATTTTGGTGGAGATGGAGGTGTTGGAGCTTCCGGCGGAGCAAGCGGCGGCGCTGCTGGCCTCGCCCACACCGCTGGCGGACGTGTACCGGGAGTGGGGCAAGGTGGAGACCCACCACATGGAAGACATCCGGGACGTGATCGAGAACTGTACCGAGGAATTGGTGAAAAGGGGCCGGGAGCGTCCCTCGGTGCTGGACGGCTTGAAGCGGCCTCCCCAGCCGGGGCCGGACCGGGGGACGCCGCCCAAGCACTCCGGGCCGGAGCTGTGACGGCCTGGATTCTGTGCGCTGTTTCCGTTGCGTTTCGCGGGCAAAAATGGTATAATATCCATATCAAATTATGCTGTGGAATGGGGAGGGCGCTATGGCAAACCAAGATCTTTTGAGGAAAATTGACCGCAACGCGGCGGCGATCCGCGCCTACCGCCCGCTCTCCGAGGCGGAGGTGCAGGAGTTGGATGCCTACTATAAGATCGGCACCACCTATACCTCCAACGCTTTAGAGGGCAATTCCCTCACCATCTCCGAGACCAAGGTGCTGTTGGAGGACGGCATCACCGTGGGGGGCAAGCCCATCCGGGATTGCTACGAGGCCACCGGCCACGCCAAAGCCTACGACTATATGCTCTCCATCGCCCGCAGCGGGGAGCTGTCCATTACGGAGGACGTGATCCGCCGTCTGCACCGCCTGTTTTACCACGGCATCGACCCGGACGCCGCCGGGGAGTACCGCACCGGGCAGGTGTTCATCACGGGGACGGAGTATGTGCCCCCCGCCGCGGAGGATGTCCCGGCGTGTATGACGGTGTTCGTGGCGGAGCTGCCCCAAAAACGGGAGGCCATGCACCCAGTAGAGTTCGCCGCCTACGCCCACCGCCGTCTTGTGGATATCCACCCCTTCCAGGATGGCAACGGGCGCACGGCGCGGCTGCTGATGAACCTGATTTTGATAAACCAGGGCTATTGCATCGTGTCCATCCCCCCGGTATGGCGGCATGACTATATCACCGCTTTGCAGCAGGCCCAGCGGAAGCGGTCCCCCTCGGACGAAGCCTTTGTGAAACTGATCGCTGAGTGCGAACTGGAGGCCCAGCGGGACTACTGCCGGATGTTCCACATCAAACTCCCCGCCATCCAGAAGGGTGGGCAGGAGCTGTAACAACGAAAAATATACGGACAGCCAGGAGGTTTCGGCCTCCTGGTTGATTTTTTACAAGGAGGATCACAACATGGATAAGACCCCGATTTACCCGTATCCTGCCGCCTACGCACGGGAGAACGGCGAATTGGAGCAGTATCGGGCGTCGATGAAATCCCTCGACGCCTGCAAGTGTGCCATCGACAGCGCCATCCGTGATCATTGGAATGGGATGAATTTTGCCAGAGATTCCGCCAAAGGGGTTTTGAAGGAGTTCGGCCCGGAGAAGGTGTCGTTCATTCTGGCGTATACGGTCCGCGAGAAGAATTTTGACAACCGATTTTCCGGCCACAACGCAAGCTGGGCCGCCACTGTTTCGCTGCATGGGATGGCACCGGGCCGGGAGAGCTGCACCCTGGAAAGCCACCCCGCCAAGGTGGATCTGTTCATTGATGCGGCGCGGGAGGACATCCTGGAACTGGCGCAGCAAAAGTCCGAGGTGCGGCGGTCACGCACTACAAAACATGAAAAGGAGAGGGTTGAAATGGACAAGACCCCAATTTACAAGGAATCATTTCAGTACGCCTATCAGCATGGCGAGGAAACGCGGCACATTGCATCCCATACCGCCAACATCGGCTGTAAGGCGGCGATTGAGCAGGCCATTGCCGACCACTACAGCGACAACCGCCTCAACACTGTGGCGGCGGTCCATGACGTGGTGAAGCGATTCGGCTATGAGCGGATGCTCTATGTGCTGGCGAATACCATGCAGGACATGGTGGAGGAACACCGTGTTTCCCGTGCTAACAAAGACTGGGCGCGGACAATTCCCGTCGCGTTTGAGAGCGGGAAACGGGATGTTTCCTATCTGATCACCCGATGTCACCCCGGCCTCCTGGATATGTTTGTGACGGCGGCGCGGCATGAGTACCTGCTGTCCCTCCCCCTCAAACGGGAGGACATCAAAACGGAGGCGCAGAAGATCCTGACGGCGTTCCAGAACGCCCCGGAGCCAAACAGCCCCAGCGGGACCCACTACATGGCCCAGGTGTCCCCAGATTTCCTGGCGCGGGCCAAGACAAAGGACCATGACCGCCTGATGGCGATGCTGCCCTTCCAGTCTTTGACCCTCTCCACGCTGAACGGGCGGA
>CAJTTS010000201.1 GCA_910579155.1 uncultured Oscillospiraceae bacterium
CCTGTTCCAGCACAGCTTCCGGGTACTTCCCGGTCTGGTGGGCGTCGATGTCCACCGCCACCGGCTCGGCCCTGCCGATGGCGTAGGCGAGGCTGACGGTGCAGCGTTCCGCCAGCCCAGCGGCCACGATGTTCTTGGCGATGTACCGGGCCATGTAGGCCCCGCTGCGGTCCACCTTGCTGCCGTCCTTCCCGGACAGCGCCCCGCCGCCATGGGGGACGAGGCCGCCGTAGGTGTCCGCCATCAGCTTCCGGCCCGTCAGGCCGGTGTCCGCCTCAAAGCCGCCCAGCACGAACCGCCCGGAGGGGTTGATAAAAACCTCCGTCTTGTGGTCCGGGTACAGATCCCGCAGAGCGGGGACGATGACGTGCCGCGTGATCTCCCGGCGCAGCTCGTCCATATCCTTGTCCGCGTCATGCTGGCAGGAGACCACCACTGTGGCGATCCGGTAGGGCTTGCCGTTCTGGTACTCCACGGACACCTGGGCCTTGCCGTCCGGCCCCAGGCCCTGGATGGTCCCGGTTTTCCGGGCGTTGGTCAGCAGCAGGGTCAGCCGGTGGGCCAGCGCCACGGGCAGGGGCAGCAGCTCCGCCGTCTCCGAACAGGCAAAGCCATACACGATGCCCTGGTCGCCGGCGCCCATCTGGGTCTCCTGAGCCACAGCGCCGGCGATATCGCCGCTCTGGTCATGGGTGATGACCTCCACCTCATAGTCCGATCCATAGCCGGTTTCCCGAACAGTCCGGCAGACGATGGCGGGGATGTCCGGCAGGTCCCTGGCGGTGATCTCCCCGGCCACGATGATCTTCCCTGCGGTGGCCATGACCTCGCAGGCCACACGGGCGGCGGGGTCGCTGCCCAAGCAGGCGTCCAGGACGCTGTCCGCGATGGTGTCGCACAGCTTGTCCGGGTGGCCCTCGGTGACCGACTCGGCGGTCAGGATGTACTTATCTCTCATAGTGAATTCCCTTCTTTTTTGCAGATTTTATGCCCTGATGGGCGCGGGGCGGTTCCCGGCACTGGGGCAGGTCGAATCCCAGGGACAGGATGTCCTGGTTGGACATTGCCAGGGTGTCATGGAGAATGCCGTACAGTTCGGCGCTGGGGTACTGCTCTCCCATAAAGCCGATGATGGCGTCCACAAGCTCCTGCCGGGTTTCCAGCGCGTCAGCCACATTGGCCAGCGCGCTGGCGTAGCCGTGGAGCCATGCGGCGTTGTAGCTGTTCTGGTCCGGCTCCTGGCCGGCGCGGATTCGGGCCTGCTCTGCGGAGGCGGAGACCGCGCCGGGGCTGGACAGGTCATAGGCGGGCATATGCGGCCTCCCATCTCACGGCGCTATCGGTCATGGCGGTCTCCCTTCCTCTTTTTTTCCTGTGTCCCGCGGCCTTTGGCCTGATCTCTCCCATAGTCCGGTTCCAACTCCTCCGCGAAACACTCGATTTTTTCTATTTTGCAGCCGTACCCTTCCAGTTGATCCCGCACATCCAGAACACACTGCTTGGAGAACATCTCGGCGCTTGCTGCGTCCTTGTCCTGCCTGGCAAACGTATACCGCACTTCAGCACAGCAGCCCTGGAAAGCAACATCCAAACCACCTACCGTTCGTTCCGTCAGGGCCTGATCCTGGTTAAATATCCCGGTGACGTGGCTGATAAACGCATCATGTGAGCCGTGATTCTCCTGATCCTCATGGGTAAAGCGGAACGATATCTGGCAGGCTACGGCGAAGTCCGGCATGGCGGCCTCCGGCGCGATCTCTGCCTGCGCAGCAGGCCGTTCTGCCGCCATGCTGTCATAGAGCGCCTTAAAGTGTTGGATTTGATCGTCTGTCAGCGAGGTAAAGTGTTCACCGTCAACTCCGGCAATGAAGAACGTCCCCCGAAGCATATCGATCTGCGTTCCGCTGCCATCGTAGAGCGGGCGGTTGAGGGGCAGGTCCAGAAGTTTGCTTTGCTCATTGCTGATGATAGCCTCTCTCTGGTAAGAGAAGGACTCAATTCGTCCGCCGACAACCTGCCCCATGGCCTCCTGGGTGTTGGGAATCTCCTGGACGCGGCAGGGCTTCATCGGCTCTACTACTAAAATTTTCATGTTCGTTCCCCTCGGTCTTTCTTCTTTTTTGCCTTTTTGCGATAGGCATAGTTAAAATCCGGCGTTGGCAGATTCTCCCTCATCCGGTCTGCCTGATAGCAGAAGATGTGGAATTTCCTTTTTTGAGGGAAAAACCGCAAATGGTATCGATACCGCTGGGTGTCGATGCGGAAGGCGTAGAAGGTCCGCCTGCCGCACATCCGCGCCTGGGGATGCTCCAGGCAGAATTGGCTCATAGACTGAAAATTTTTCAGCGGCCCGCTACATTGCAGCGTTTCAACCAGATCCCGCAGTTCCGCATCAAAGGCCGGCGATTGCAGCAGTTCATTCCCTTTAAGCCAATTTGTTGTTATCCCACCGCTGTCAAATGCGCCCCGCAGACAGCCCACACGGGCGGCCTCCTGGAATTTGGTCGTGAACAACGGGGAAACATCACCCTCCGGCACATCAAAAAACAGATATTTTTCATCGCTCATGGGCAGTCCTCTTTTTCTTGTCACCCGGCGCGGAATAACTGCCAGACGGCTGCTTCGGTACGGGCTGACGCTCCCGTTCCAGGTCCATCTCCCGCATCATCTTCAGCGTGTCCCGGAAGGCCAGATACCGCTGGATCTGCCGGGGGTCATTGGTCAAGGTGCGGACCGTTTCCCACAGGGGAGTCCCATGGCGGCTGACGTCCTCCTGCACAACGAGGGCGGGGTGATCCCCGCCCTCATCCAGCATGACACGCTGCCCCCGAAACTCCTCCGCATGGCTGTAAAGGCCGTAGGCCACGCCGATACATTTCATAGCCTCCAGAGCGTCCACGGTGGTGTAAATGCTGCCGGTGCTGATATGCACCTCACCGGACATCGAGATCGTTTTACTGGACATACCGCTCCTCCTGCCGTATCATGGTGTCAGCGGTCATGGCCACCCCGCCGCTTGGGTGGTCTGGTGTAGTTTGTGAAGCTGGCGTTGGTGCGCCCTGTCTCCTGATGCACCTCCTGGACGGCGTGTTCCCATGCCTTTTTCAAAGCGGCCACCGGCAGGCCGTTCTGCCGGTAGCCCTCCAGGATGCCGTTGTAATAGGTGTCGGTGGGCAGCATCGGCTCCCGAAACCGCTCGTCCATGATGTAAGCCATGACGGACAGGGAGCGGCCCTCGGCGTCCCGGACGGTCACCATCCGCTTGTCGTAAAACCGAGGGTACCCCTCATACCTGTCTAACGACCGCTCACACATCGGCGTGATGCTCCACAGCAGGCCCTGAACCTGTTCCCCCTCCTTGGGGGCGATGGTGGCGAAGCCGCCCCTGCGGAACAGCAGCTCATACCCATCCAGCACCACCGGCCCTACCACCGAGGCATCCGGGCAGCGGTACTCCATCTGCCCCAGGTTGATGTTGCTGCCGTAGGCGAAATACAGTGTATTTTCCATCTTCATTCCTCCAGAATCGTCAGCGCCCCGGCCTTGGCCAGATGGGAGAACATGGCCCGCGCCTGCCCCTCCACGCCAGAGTCCGGCAGAGGGCAGTCCAGATCCGTGGCCCGAATGAAGTTGCTCCGAAGCTGGTAGATGTAACTCTCCGTATCCGGGTACTCGGTCGGGTCAAAGGTCTGCTGGCGGAGCTGCTCCATGATCTCCGTGGCGCTGCCCTCATAGGTGCGCTCGTCAATAAGAATTTTCATGATGTGTCACCTCTCTGCTTCTCGATTGCGTTTCTTCCTTCTGTTGACCTCGTAGCTGTCCTTGTCGTGGCGCCACGCCCTATCCCCCTCCAGGTGGGCGAGAAGGTGGTCACGGGTGTGCTTGAACTCGTCCCCGTTGAGACCCAGCCGCACCAGCCAGACCCGGAAGGTGAACAGCTCGTTCTCGCTGTGGGTCTTGCGCATGACGGTGCTGCGCTGGGCGATGGCCTGGGCGGAGATGGCGAGGCACAGGTTGACGTATGCGGCCACCTTCCCGGCGTGGAGGGTAGAATTAAAGCACCGCCATTCAACGGTGCCGCGGTAAAAGACAGAATGCAGATTTAAGGCATGGTAGCGCGTCCAGTTGTAATGCTCTGTGCTTTCCACATTACCTTCATACCAGATTCGCTCCAGTTGGGTGAGATCAGTGGTCTCATCCGAGGATAGCGTCCGGGCCTGCAGCAGCATGGGTTCCCGCACCTTTTTGCACCAGCGTTCCGCCCTGGACTCGTTTACCTGCAAGGCTTTAAAGAGGATGTCCTCCTTGGAATACATGATACCGATCAGGTTCTTCAGGCTCTGGCGGTTGTGATTGGATGCGTCCACATGGACATGGATGCCGCAGGAGGAATTGGCCTTGGCCCCGGCCTTGCGCACCCGGCGCACACATTCCTGGAGTTTGGGCAGCTCGGCGTAGGTCAGCTTGGGCGTGACCATCTCCACCTGATATTCCCCTCTGCCCACCGATTCATATCCGCCTGCAGTTTTCCGCTCCGCCCTGATGCTGCCATCGCTCATCAGCTTCCACTCTTTGCCCTCCGGGTCGGTCACGCCCCAGGT
>CAJTTS010000202.1 GCA_910579155.1 uncultured Oscillospiraceae bacterium
CTGGCTGTGCGGTATGGTTAATGTAATGTGAATCGCTGATAAACGTCGTTAAAGCCGAACAGGCTAAAGTTGCTGATAAGCCTGAACCAAAATGGTAATGCAGTCGGATGTCCCCCTCCACAGTGGGGACACATGGACAATATGACTGCCGGCGGAGAGGCGGAACCTAACCCGCATCGTTGATTTACGCGGAACGTGGTAAGCCCGTATTCTCTCCGGCCCTGTGCCGGAAAGCCTACCGCAAGGGAAGCCGAAGGGGAGTGCGGGTAAAGCAGGATGGAAAAAGCGAAGGCCGCACCTGTAATGGGAGCGGATAGGGGTTGCAATATCACCCCACGCGAAAGCGGGCAGACTTCCATCTGGTCTTTCTTTACGAGAGAATTTTCAGAACTTTTGAAGGAGGAAATCGCAAATGAACGGGAAACCGTGTGCATCTCCCGACCGGGCGCAGAATTGGGAAAGCATCGACTGGAACAAGGCCAACGCCTATGTCAAAAAGCTGCAAATGCGTATCGTAAAGGCTCAAAAGGAAGGTCATTACAGCAAGGTAAAATCGCTGCAATGGCTGTTGACCCACTCGTTTTATGCCAAAGCCTTGGCGGTAAGACGGGTGACAAGCAACAAGGGTAAAAGAACATCAGGCGTAGACCATGAATTATGGCTGACGCCGCAGGCAAAATTCAACGCAATCGCAAAGCTCACCCGGCGGGGCTACCGGCCCCAACCGCTCCGGCGGCACTACATCGCAAAGAAAAACGGTAAAATGCGGCCGCTGGGCATCCCCACGATGACAGACCGTGCCATGCAGACCCTGTATAAGTTCGCGGTAGAGCCGATAGCGGAAACCTATGCTGACCCCAATTCCTACGGTTTTCGCATTGGCAGAAGCACCCATGACGCCATCGAGCAGTGCTTTACCGACCTGAACAAAGCAAAATCTCCCCAATGGATACTGGAGGGGGACATCAAGGGCTGCTTTGACCATATCAGCCACGAATGGCTGCTGGAAAATATTCCAATGGATACTCAAATTCTGCTGAAGTGGCTGAAATGTGGGTTCATCGAAACGCACCGCCTGTTTCCCACGGAGGAAGGTACACCCCAAGGCGGTACGATTTCTCCCACATTGATGAACATGACATTGGACGGTCTGGAACAGCTTCTGAAAGCAAAACTTCCGACACGAACGAAAATCAACGGGAAAACGCACTTCAATAAGATGAATTTCGTCCGTTACGCGGATGATTTCATCATCCCCGGCGAATCGCCGGAGTTTCTGCGCAATGAGGTGCTGCCCATCGTTCGGGAGTTCCTGACAGAGCGGGGACTACAGCTTTCCGAGGAGAAAACGGTCATCACCCATATTGACGACGGCTTTGATTTCCTGGGCAAAAATATCCGCAAATACAAAGGTAAGTTGCTCATCAAGCCGTCCAAGGCCGCAATCAAGTCGTTCCTCGGTAAAGTGCGGGACATTATCAAGGACAACAAATCCGCGAAACAGGAAATTCTCATTCACAAGCTCAACCCCGTAATTCGGGGATGGGTGAACAACCAGCGGTTTGTTGTATCCTCAGAAGTGTTCAGCCGAGTGGACTATGAAATCTATCAATGCCTGTGGCGCTGGGCCAAACGCAGACACAAGAAAAAGGGCCGCAAATGGATTGCCAAACGATATTGGCATCATATTGGTGACCGGCAGTGGACATTCTCCGCCCTCACAAGAAATCCCGATGGAGATTCCTATTACACAAAACTCGAATACGCGACCGATACCAAAATCATCCGCTTTAAGAAAATCGTTGCGGAAGCAAACCCGTTTGATGAAAATTGGACGGAATATTTTGAGGAACACGAGGGCGAAAAGATGCTGCATAACACGAAAGGGCGGGAAAAGCTGCTTACAATTTGGCGGCGGCAAAACCGCCGCTGTCCTGTCTGCGGAGAACCGATTACATCCGAAACCGGGTTCAAGGTGCATACCCCAGCCGGGAAAGGTGCAAAGAAAATCATGGTACACGCGCAATGCCACGAACAAATTCATACCCTGAATGCTGATTCTGAGCCGGGTCTCCGACAAGGAGGCTTTAGAAAGGCTTGAGCCGTGTGAGGGGAAACTCTCACGCACGGTTCTTAGGGGAGGGACCGGCAGCAATGCCGGTCTCTTACCCGACCAGACCATCGAGAATAAGCAGAAGTTTATCTCACAAATTATGACTTCTAAATCCCCGGTGCGTTCCTGTGAGGACGTGGACGAGACGGCGCTCTCTTATGCTGAGATCAAGGCTTTGTGCGCCGGGGACCCCCGAATCAAAGAGCGGATGGATTTGGACATTGACGTTTCCCGTCTGCGCCTGCTGAAAGCCGACCACCAAAGCCAGCAGTACCGGCTGGAGGACAATCTTCTGAAATACTTCCCGGAGCAGATCAAGCAGGACCAGGAGTTTATCACCGGTTTCAAAGCCGATATGGAAACACTGGCGGCACACCCTCACCCTATCATCACCGTGGAAAATTCTCCGGCCAAGACCGCTGATGGAGAGCAGCCCGCCGCCGATACGCTGGAGGCCCCCTCTGCTGTGGAAGTCAAACAGGGCTTTGCCGGGATGGAGATCGGCGGCGTGACCTTCGCTGACAGGGCGGAGGCCGGGAAAGCCTTGCTTGCCGCCTGCAAAGAACTGACGGTGGGGGAAACAAAGGAGATCGGCTCCTACCGCGGCTTTACCATGTCCATTTCCCATCTCCAGCTTTTTGAGAAAACCTCGCTGACGCTGAAAGGGCAAATGTCCCATTTGGTGGAGCTGAGTGACGATGTGTTCGGCAATCTGACCCGGATAGACAATTCTCTGGAAAAGATGCCGGAGCGTCTGCAAGGAATGGAGGCCCATCTTCAGACCCTCTATCAGCAGCAGAGCGCCGCCAAAGCGGAATTGGGCAAGCCCTTCCCAAAGGAGGAAGAACTACGAGTGAAGTCCGCCCGCCTCGCTGAACTGGACTCCGCCCTCAACATCGACCACGGAGCGCCCCCGGCGGAACAGTCCATTGCCAAGAGCGAACGGCCCTCGGTGCTGGAGGGACTGAAACGGCCTCTCCCGCCCAGGCAGAAACCGGACAAACCAAAGAATGACCGCCAGGAGCGGTGACAGACAGGCGGGGAACGCTCCCCGCCTGCACCATTTTGAACAGGAGGTATCATGTGGACGCTAAAAAATTGACTGCTGCCCTGGCCGAGAAAATGCAGGCAGAGCAGGACAAATACCGGACATGGCTGTTATCCCAGCCCCCTGCGGAGATCCTCAATCACACCTATGAGTACACCATCCGGCAGGATATTCTGATTGCGCTGGAGGACCATGATCTGACAGCGGCCCAGGCGGAGACGCTGCTGGCCTCGTCTGCGCCTCTGGCCGACATTTACCGGGATTGGTGCAAGCGGGATGACCCTCAGTATATGGAGGATATTCAAGATACCATTGAGGCCCGCGCCGATGACCTTATCCAGCGGGAAGAGGAAATCCGCAAGTCCCCGGTTTACAAGTATCCTTTTGACTATGCGAAGGAGAACGGCGAGCTGGACCAGTACCGGGCATCCCATCAGGCCAATATCGCCTGTAAACAGGCCATTGAAAACGAGATCAGCAATCGCCATGATGGGTTTTCCTTTGACTGCAAAGCGGCGGTCCATGCCGTGGTGAAGAAGTTCGGCTATGATCGGACGCTCTACGTCCTGGCGGCAACGGTGCGTGACAAGAAACACGATGGCCGGTTTTCGTACAAAAACAAGGACTGGGCGAGGACCATTCCAGTCTTTGAGGATGCGGACAGAATTGGCGGAGACAGAAACAGGGAGTTTGTGGTGCAGAGCCACCCCGCACTTGTGGACGGCTTTGTGACAACGGCCCGGCATGAGTACCTGCTGTCCCTGCCGCTGACAAAGGAGGACATTAAAGCGGAGGCGGTGAACATCTTGTGCAAATTCCAGGACGCACGGGAACCGAACAGCCCCAGCAGGACCCACTACATAGCCCAAATCTCGCCTGACTTCCTGGCGCGGGCCAAAACGAAGGATACCGACCGCCTGATGGCCATGCTGCCCTTTCAGTCCCTCTCCTTCTCCACCCTGGAGGGCCGCAGGGGGACCTATGCTCTGATCTCCCAAGACGAGAACCGCTTTCAAAAGCTCCAGCTGCGGAAGCCGTCTGTGCGAAAGAAGTTGCAGGAACAGTCCGCCGCCCCCAAACCGCCCGCTAAGAAAAAGGCCAAAGAACAGGAGCGGTGATAGTGGTGAACCGGAACCGTGGGATACTGCTGAAATTCTATGTCTCAGAGAAGGAACTGGAACAAATCAGAATGAAGATGGAGCAGTACAGCACCAACAATCTCAGTGCCTACCTCCGAAAAATTGCCATTGACGGCTATGTTGTCAACCTGGAGCTGCCGGAACTGGGGGAAATGGTATCCCTGCTGCGCCGGTCCAGCAACAACCTCAACCAGCTTACCAAGCGTGTCCACGAAACAGGCCGGTTCTATGACGCCGATCTGGAGGACCTGCGGCGGGATTATGACGGCCTGT
>CAJTTS010000203.1 GCA_910579155.1 uncultured Oscillospiraceae bacterium
CTGTTTGACCTTCGCACCCCGGAGCAGCTCAAAATCCGCTGCGGGAAAAAACACTTCGAGGCGCTGGAAAACGACGTGGAGATGCAGGCGGTGAAAAGCTGGAGCGAGTTCAAGACGCAGGTATAAGACATATGTCAAGCTGGCCATGTCAACATTTTTCTCTTATGAGTTTTTCATCCATGTTTTCAAGTCGTCCAACGAAATTTTTCCATCCTCGCAGTCCTTCTTTTTCACCTGGGCCCGTTTGCTCCAATCAGCGAACTCCTCAGCAGACAGCTTTCCGGCCCGGATCCACGCGAAATGGCGTTTGTATTCCCGGCGGTACTCTTTGAACACCACATCGTCTTTGCGGTTCTCGGTCCATTTTTGAACGGCCCCGGTGTTCCGGCAGGGCTTCCTATCTGCGTTGGGCCGCTCGCAGTATTCCGCCGTCACCCGTCCGGTCAGAGGGAAGTACCTGCCGCAGTTCCTGCACCGGCGAACAGACGTCCCGCTGGTGACGCATTCCCGTAAAGAGAAGTCTATCAGATCCCGGATCGTGTTCGGCTGCAAGATTGATCCGCACATTTCCTCGCCAATGGAACCGAAGCCCACTGAGATCGCCTGAAACTGAAACAGAGTGGGGGCATCGGGTTCGTTGATTCGATATTGCCCGCTCATACTGCGCTGAGTGTCCCGTCCGGCACGGTCAATATCCAAAACCACTTCTATAAAAGCCTGTGCCTGCCGTTGGTACACTGGGAGCTGCTCCAAAAGCTGGAGCAGCTCCTCTGTCATTTCAGGAACTAAGGTCCCGGCTGCTTTATGTGTGAACCATTGCAGGTAGGGCAGTTGAAAGTAGATATGCCGCGCTGCCAGCTCCCCCATTTTTGCCATAGCCTCGTCCCCGTGGGTGCTGTCCCCGGTGGAGAAGAAGCGGTTCCAACATGTCAGAATATCCTGTAGCTGTCCCTCTACCTGCGCACAGTCCAGTTCCAGAAAGCTCAGCAGGCTTTCCAGATAGGGGTACGATCTCTGGGTGGCGGCGGAACCACGACCTCCCCATGGATCATATTCAAAATGTTCTTGATCGCCGGAAAAATACATTTGATAACTCCACATATTCATCGGATGCTCCTCTCGAAAACGACACACCGTAAAATGATTTTATCCTGTGTCTTGACAAAGCCTATGGACCGTGTTATGATGTGACTATCAGGAGGTGTCTAAATTGATTGTAAGATGAGTCTATCACGTGGGATCAAGTATGTCAATAGAAAATGAGGGGGTGAAACACATGAAAAAATTAGAAACCATCGATGGCGAGACCTTGATGAGCAAACCGCTCCAGCCTTTGAACTTTGTGGTGGACACGCTGATCTCCCAGGGCCTGCACATCCTGGCGGCCTGCACATCCTGGCCGGGTCGCCCAAGGTGGGCAAGTCCTGGTTGGCCCTGTGGCTGGCTGTTACCGTGGCGAAGGGAGAACCTGTCTGGGGACTGCCGGTGAAGCAGGGCACCACGCTGTATCTCTGTCTGGAGGATTCCCAACTGCGAATCCAGAACCGGCTGTTCGACGTGACGGAGGACGCGCCGCCCAACGTCCACTTCTGTACCGAGAGCCGAATTCTGGGCGACGGACTGGTGGAACAGCTGGAGCAATTCCTTGGCGAACACCTGGACACCGTGCTCGTCATTATCGATACTCTGCAAATGATCCGCAACGCCGGTTACGACAACACCTACGCTAACGATTACCGCGACCTCTCTGCGCTGAAGAAACTGGCTGACGCTCACGGCATCGCCATCCTACTGATCCACCATCTGCGAAAGGAAAAGGCGGACGATGTGTTCAACCGCATTTCCGGCACCACCGCCATCAGCGGCGCGGTGGACGCCAGCTTCACACTGGTGGAGGAGCAGCGGGGGAGCGGCAGGGCGCGGCTGTCCTGCATCGGTCGGGACATCGAGTACCGGGAACTTGAACTCCACCGCAACGCCGACAACGTGTGGGAGGTGACGGCGGACAGTTATCAGCAGCCGGAGCTGTTGGGTGACCGCATCATTTTTCTTCTCTCTGAATTGCTGTGTGACTGTCCTAAATTTATCGGCACTCCCACCGAGCTGGCGCAACGCATCGACCCTGACGGCAAGGAGGGCGTCACACCGAAAAACGTGTCCCGCAAAATTCTGCAAAGTGTTGCGGCCCTAAACGAAATGGGCATCACTGCGGTGGTGCGCAGGAGCAACGGGAGGCGGTTGATCGAGCTCCACCGTGCCGATAGTGCCGGTAACGCCGGGGCCGGAAAGATCGTCCCTGTTGACCCTGTGACCGTATGACTGCCGTGTCGGCCCATGTGCAGCCCTGTGTCCGCTCTGCGGGGCAAGGCGGGGAAATGACCCGCAGAGCGGCCCGGGCGCGGTGTGTGAGCTTTGTGGGCGTTTGTGGGGAGCACCAACGAAGGGCATTGCAGAGGCGGCCCGATGGAGGGATGCCCACCTTTTGGGTGGGGCAAGCATCGCGTCCGGCTATACGCCGCCCGCACTCGCCGGGGCGCTGCCCCGGCACCCCTGCCCCCAAGGGGGTCCCCATCGAAGCCCAGCGAAGCGGGTTCGATGGGGAGAGGAGGCGCAGCGAAATGAACGAGCCCTGCCGCAAGCGGCAGGGCGAGGGATATGTAGCTTGCGCCGACGAGGGAGAAAGGAGTTCAATGCAGAAGAAGAAAACGGAAATCATTACCGCCAGAATGACCCCAGCGGACAAAAAAGCCATCCGCCAGCGGGCCAAGGCCGCTGGCATGACCGTCACTGACTACCTTACCACCTGCGCGCTGGGGAAGGGAATCGTCCGGGTGGAGGGGCTGGACGATCTCCTCTCTGAGCTGAAAGCCCAGGGCCGCAACCTCAACCAGCTCACCACCCTGGCCAACATGGGACGGATCACCATCCTGCGCGGGGACGATTTGTTCAGCGAGTACACCCGGCTGTGTGATCTGCTGGGTGCGTTGGTTCTGAAGGTGCGCTGATGGCGACCTTCACCGCGATCCAGTGCAAAAAGCAGTCTGCCAGTTCGATGCGCGGCGTGATCGACTACGTGGAGCAGGAAAAGAAAACGCGCCTGGGCGACGCATGGCTGGTCACTGGTAGCAACTGTGTTCCGCAGTCTGCGTTCATCGAGATGCAGATGACCAAAGAGCGCTTCCGCAAAACAGGAGGGACGCAGTTCTACCACTTCGTCCAGTCCTTCTCCGCAGAGGACGACATCACGCCCCAGGAGGTCAACGCCATCGGCCTGGAGTTCGCGCAGAAGCAGTTCCCGGACTTCGAGGTGGTGATTGCTACCCACGTTGACACAGGCCACCTGCACAACCACATGGTGGTAAACAGCGTCAGCCACAAGGATGGGCACAAGCTCCACCAGAGCTACAGTGACCTGCTGACACACCGAAAGGTGAACGATGAAATCTGTTTGGCCCATGGGCTGAGTGTGCTGGGTGAGTGCGATCCCCGGAAGAAAAAGAAGCGCATGAAGCCTGGTGAATACCAGGCCGGTCTGCGCGGCGACAGCTGGAAGCTGGATCTGATCCAAGCTATCAACGAGGCGTTGGAATACGCCATCACCCGGGAAGATTTCATTGCCAACATGGAGATAGAAGGTTTCGAGGTTTCCTGGTCGGATAGTCGGAAGCACATCACTTTCACCTGTCCCAATGGGCGCAAGTGCCGGGACAGCAGCCTTCACGATGAAACCTTCCTCAAAGAGAATCTGGAGATGCTGTTCGTCTACCGACATGCCACAGGATTTCTGCCACAAACGGTGGAGCCGGACGAGGGCTGGATGGGCGAGCTGGCCGCTGGATGGTTCCGGGTGGCAGCCGACCTGGAGCGGGATGACGACTGGCAGCTCCCTGTGCCGCTCGTCTGGACAGACAGCAAACAGCGCCGTCGGGAGGCCATCAAGAAAATGGCCATGGGTCAAAAGTTCAGCGGCGACCAACACTGGGAGCAGACGATGTAAAAAATTGATAGACTTGTGGAGGCGGGTGCGGTATATTGTCGGTACCGCGCCAGCCTCCCAGATAGGAGGATCGAAATGAGCATTTGCAGATATCAGACAAACACTCAGATGAACGCCAGATAAGAAAGGAGCAAATCAAATATCAAAGTAGGCCTGTCCGATGCATACCCTTGGAACAAAGGGGGCACGCGGGATGGAGGAACGGGCGCGTCTGGTCAGAGTCGAGCATGACCGCAGGATTACCAAAGAGACGGACAGCCAGTTCCTGTTTGAGTACCAGAGAGCCATCCTGCTGTCGCTGAAGGACAGCGGAGCGCTGGATGAGGCGCAGTACCGGTATGCGGAAGAAAAACTGAAGGCCCAGCTTCGAGCGTACATAAAAAAACAAAACAGCACGGAAGAAAGGGGAGAGAAGCCATGATGAAGGTGGCGTCCTATTGCCGGGTGTCCACCGACCGGGACGACCAAGCCAATTCCTTCGAGAGCCAACAGCGCTACTTCAAGGAGTACATTGACCGCCAGCCGGATTGGGAGCTGTACCAGGTCTACGCCGACGAGGGCATCACCG
>CAJTTS010000204.1 GCA_910579155.1 uncultured Oscillospiraceae bacterium
AGGATTTTTCCCACGTCGAGTTTGTGCGACAACGTGTCGCTGCACGCATATTGAAGATGAGTTGGCCGATGTACTGCCATGCCATGGTGACGGCGGGCAGGCTGGCGTCGGCGGCCGGGGTGCTGCTGGACAGGAACGCGGAATAGATCAGGCAGGCCAGCACGATCACCGCCCCCTCCATGCACACGCCGATGTAGTTTTTGAGGAACGCTTTCCCGCTGGCGGCGGTGCCCTCCCCGGCGAAGGACGCCAGGGGGAGCGGGGCCAGGGCGGTGAACATATAGAGCCGGAAAAACCGCCCGTACACTGTCAGCAGCAGAATGAACGACATGACGGTGATGAACAGGCTGCCCAGCAGGGCCACCAGCCAGAGGGGTATGCTCTCCAGCAGGCCCAAGCCCTCGATGGCAGTCACGATCTCGCCGGGCAGGGTGGCCGCCGTGGACACCGAGCCGCCCATGCCGGACATGACGGTGGCGACCACGCCGCCGCACACGCTGAAAATGGCGGTCATGATCTCCATGCAGCTCCCCACGGCCACCTTTGCCAGCACGAAGCGGATGAAGTGGCGCAGGGCAAATTCCGGGCGCTGGAAGTCCCGGAAGCTGGCGGCGCTCTGGAACACGCCCATGGCGAAGAACAGCACCAGCAGGCCATAGCCAATCCCCACCATGGCGTTGTGGATGCCGGTGATCATCGTCCAGATGTCCCCGCCTTTGAAGCTCTGCGGGGTCTGCGTCAGCAGGGCCCATATCTCGGACAATTTGCCGTTCCAGTCCGTCAGCGCGTTTTCCAGGATATTGACGATCCAGTTGTCGCTAATGCAAATCACCTCCGCACGGGGAATTGTGTCTCATGATGAGACACAATTCCCCGGTTGATATTGGGCCGCCTCACAGCGCGCCGATGGTGGACAAGATCTCCTTGCTGAAGGCTATGATCAGCCCGCCGAACACGCACAGCATACCCTAGCTGCGCTGGCTGGCGTCATGGGACTGGATGCTCATGCCGAGCTGGACGATGCCCCAGCCCAGGATGATCACGCCGATGGCCTTGATGCAGGAGAAGATAAAATCACTCAAATTATTCACGATGGACAGCGGATCGCTGCCGCCAGAGGCGGCGAAGGCCGGAAGGGTGGTCAGGGCCAGGGCCAGCACCAGGGCCGTCCACGCCGCCATATAGCGGCGGGCCTTGGCGCGGGAACGGATCAGGTCGTGGCTATGGTTACGGTCATTTTTCATGGTCAGATTCCTCCAATTCGTCGATGATTTCGGTTTCGTCCAGGGATGTAAATTCAAAGTCCAGATCGCCCGCGTCATAGAGGCACTTGGCGTTGTGGACGTAGGGGGCGGCCCCGCCGTCCCCGGTGTACTTGAGGTTGGGGTGCCGTTCCAAATCGAATTTGGCGTCCATCACCGGGGCCTCCCCCCGGATCAGGACGATGGAAAGCCGGTTGTCCAGCATACGCACTTCATCGGGGGTCAAGAGCTCGCGGCCCGCCTGCTGAAAATTCTGGCTGTAGGAGCCGTTGCGCCCCTTGCTCTGGCTGCTGGTCTGGGTCTGGATCGTCTCCTTCCCCAGCAGCTCGGAAACGTATTTGTGGGTCGATTGCTCGTTCCCGCCCAGGTAGATGAAGCTGTCCGCGTTGCCGATGATGCCCTCCCAGTCGTCTTTGAAAAGGGACTTCAACTGGGAGATATTCTGTAGTATAATGGTGGCCATGATGTTCCGGGAGCGCATGGTGGCCTGGAGCCGGGCATAGCCGTCCGGCAAAGCTACATTGGCGAACTCGTCGAACATCAGCCGGACCGGGACGGGCAGGGCGCCGCCATGCACCTTGTCCGCCTGATAGTAGAGCTCCTGGAACGCCTGCGTATACAGCATACCCACCAGGAAATTCAGCGAGGCGTCGTTGCTGTCCGGGATGATGCAGAATACCGCCTGCTTCCGCTCCCCCAGCTTGTCCAGCTCCATGGTGTCTTTGCTGGTGATCCGCTGTACCTCCGGCAAGGTGAAGGGGGCCAGACGGACGGAGGCGGTGATCAAAATGCTCATGGCCGTCTCGCTGGGGGCCTGCTTGAACACTTTGTACTGGCGCAGGGCGATATGGTTCGGGTTTTCTTCCTCCAACGCCTCGAAAAGCAGGTCAAGGGGCGATTGGTAGTCCCCGTCCCCCTCCTTGGCCGCCCCGTATTCCAGCATGGTCAACATCATTTCCATGGTCTGCTCCTCCGGGGGCGCCTCGTGGAGCAGATAGAGCATTAGGGCAGAGTCCAGGGCGATCTCGCTTTTCTCCCAGAAGGGATCGTTGGAGTGGGCCCCCTTGGGTGTGGTGTTGCGGATGAAATTGGCGATCAGTTTAAGCACGTCGGCGTCGCTGCGGATGTAGTGGAAGGGGTTATAATGGTCGCTGTGGTCCAGGTCCACAAGGTCGATCACCCGGATCACATACCCCTCCCGCAAGAGCAGCGGGACGGCGGCGCGGGCGAGCTCCCCCTTGGGGTCAGTCGCGATATAGGAGGCGTTGGCCTCATAGATATTGGGCTTCACCACATACCGGGTCTTGCCGGAACCGGAGCCGCCCACCACGATTTGCAGCAGATTGCGGAAGTGCTTCCGGCCATTCAAGCTCATGTGCAGGTTTTGGGACAGGATAACGTTGTTGTGCAGGTCCTTGTCCCGGTATTTGCGGTCAAGCTGGTGCACGTTCCCCCAGTGGGCGGAGCCGTGTTCCTCCCCAGGGCGGCGGTTCTGCCTGCCGATCAGGTATAGGGTGACGGCAAAGCCGTAGGCCACCAGCGCCCCCAGCACAAAGCGGGGGGTGTGGGCCGTCCACCCGATGGCAAAGGGATGCTCCATGGCGGCGGCGAAGCGTGGCAGGAGTTCAAACAGGTTTATGCCGTCCTCGTAGGCGTAGGCCAGCACCGCCCCCATCCATAGGACGGGCAGGGCCAGGAATATCCATTGGATATAGCCGCTGTCAGTCTGCTTTTTCACCGTCCACCCCACCTTTTCGCCGGGACATTCCATCGCTCCCGTTCGCTGTGGATGGAGCGCCGAAAGGATAAGTTGCTGCGCACAACCTTGAAATTGTTTATTGTTTTCGCCTCCTTCAAAGGGGCCGGAAATGCGTCTCATGGTGAGATTTCATTCCGACGCAAAGCAAGTGATCGAAAATAGGTGCTGCCGCTTATGTGCGGGGGCGCCCGGGCCTTTGATATGCTGTCCCTGCTCAACGTTTGTGGCCCGTGTGCTTTTTCGGCCTCTGTGTCACCGCCTTGATCTTTGCCAGATCAAAGCCCCAATCCTGGGGGCGGATTTCCTGGAGCGTCCCGCCCCACGCCACAACGTTACCGGGCCTGGAACGGTAGCCGTCCTGCACCTGTTCAAACACGCAGTATTTCATGCCCTTCCCGGCCCCCGCAGGGGCGACGGCAAAACCATGGGCCTGCGTCTCGTCAATGATGTAATAAGCGGGGCCGCTGCCCGCTTCACTGGCCGCGAAGAAATATTTGCGGTAGAACTCCATATCCCGGATGTAGTCCAGCGGCGCGTATCTTGCGCCGGTCTGCTCCATGCGCTCGGCAAATTCACAGATATGGTAGCACCAGCCCCCAATCTCTGTGTGGTACTCGTCTATGAAGCGGCACACCCGGTCAGTCTGCCGTCCGTCAGGGTAGGTGATCCTGACGCGCCCGCCGTCCGGGAGGTGGAACAGGGTCTTGTAGTCGCTGTTGATAAAGCGGATATACTTTTTTTCGGGCATATTTCCCTCCTATTCAAAGGGGGAAATGTGTCTCACGATGAGACACATTTCCCCGGCGGTTTTTAATAGCCGGTTTTGGGCAGGGTGGGCACGATGGGTTTCCCATATACTTTTGTTACCCAGCGGGTCACGGCCTGCTGCCAGATGCCGTTATAGGTGCCGCCCACGTCGGCCACGTTGACGAAGCTGCTCCCAGGGGCAAGGCCGGGCAGGGCCACGCAGTACACCATGGGGGCCTCCACCTGGGAGAACCCGCCGGGGGCCTGCCCGAACACGAACATGATCTCGGTGACACGCTGGTTGGATGCCAGCCCCAGGGCCACGGGGGACGCGGCCAGGATGTAGTTTTTGCTGGTGCTCAGGTTGTCGGCCAGCGTGAGGTAGTCCCCGGTGTTGTTCACCTTGTATACGATCTTGTAATTTCCGGGGAAGTTGTAGGTGCCCGTCACGATCTTGTCCAGCTTCACGGCGGCGGGCAGCGTATCCCTCCAATAGAAGGATTCCAGGGTCACGTTGCTGGTGTTTCCGATATGGGAGAACACATAGCGCACAGGCTGGCCGGACATGGCCTCCTTGGGCCCGGTCTTTTCGATGGAAATCCCCGTGGACACGCTCTTATTGGTGATCTCCAGCTTCACGATCTGGCCGCTGTGTTCCAACACGGCGGTAAAGGTGTCGGCGGTGGCGCCGTAGTTGGCCGGGGCCTTGGTTTCCTTGATGGTATAGCGGCCCAGGGGTAGGGCCTTGGAGGACGCCAGCCCGTTCCTGTCGGTCACGATGGTGTCCACCTTGT
>CAJTTS010000205.1 GCA_910579155.1 uncultured Oscillospiraceae bacterium
TATACCAGTCGCAGTAGTCGCTCCAGATGAAGTCGTACACCTTGGCGGAGGCCACGCCCAGCTCGTAGGCGTCCATGTTCTCGGTGACTTCCTTGACCACCCGGTTCAGCCGGGAGAGAATCCACTTGTCCTCCTGCTCCAGCTTGTCCGGCAGGACGCATTGGTCAATGGTCAGGTTCATCATCACGAACCGGCTGGCGTTCCAGATCTTGTTGGCGAAGTTGCGCATGGCCTCGCACTTCTCCACGAAGAAGCGGGTGTCGTTGCCGGGGGCGTTGCCGGTGATGAGATTGAAGCGCAGGGCGTCCGCGCCGTACTTGTCCGCCATCTCCAGCGGGTCGATGCCGTTGCCCAGGGACTTGGACATCTTGCGGCCCTTGTCATCCCGGACCAGGCCGTGGATGAGCACCGTGTGGAAGGGGGGCTGCTTGGTGTGCTCGCAGCCGGAGAAGATCATCCGGGCCACCCAGAAGAAAATGATGTCGTAGGCCGTCACCAGCACGTCGGTGGGATAGAAATAGTCCAAATCCTCCGTCTGTTCCGGCCAGCCCAGGGTGGAGAAGGGCCACAGCGCGGAAGAGAACCAGGTGTCCAACACGTCGGGGTCCTGCTCGATGTTCTTGGAACCGCACTTCTCACAGCACGCGGGGTCCTTCCGGGTGACGGTCATGTGGCCGCAGTCCGCGCAGTACCAAACGGGAATCTGGTGGCCCCACCAGAGTTGGCGGGAGATGCACCAGTCGCGAACGTTTTCCATCCAGTTGGTGTAGATTTTGGCGAAGCGCTCGGGGACAAATTTGGTTTCGCCCTCATTCACCACTCGGAGTGCTTCCTTGGCCAGCGGTTCCATCTTCACAAACCATTGGGCGGAGATAATCGGCTCCACGTCGTTGTGGCAGCGGTAGCAGGTGCCCACGTTGTGCTGGTGGTCCTCGATCTTCTCCAGCAGGCCCAGGGCCTCCAGGTCGGCGATGACCGCCTTGCGGGCCTCGTAGCGGTCCATGCCCTGGTACTTTCCGCCGTTTTCGTTGACCACGCCGTGGTCGTCCAGCACCCGGATGGTATCCAGATTGTGCCGCAGACCCACCTCGAAGTCGTTGGGGTCATGAGCGGGAGTCATTTTCACGCAGCCGGTGCCGAATTCCAAATCCACGTACTCGTCGGCCACGATGGGGATCTCCCGGTCCATCAGGGGCAGCAGGCACTTCTTGCCGATGATATCCTGATACCGCTCATCGGCGGGGTTGACCGCCACGCCGGTGTCGCCCAGCATGGTCTCGGGCCGGGTGGTGGCCACAATGACGTACCGCCCCGGCTCGCCCACAATGGGGTACTTGATGTGCCACAGATGGCCCGGCTTGTCCTGGTACTCCACTTCCGCGTCGGACAAGGCGGTGACGCAGTGAGGACACCAGTTGACGATGCGGGAGCCCTTGTAAATCAGCCCCTTTTCGTACAGAGAGACGAACACGTGGCGCACCGCCTTGGACAGCCCCTCGTCCATGGTGAAGCGGGAGCGCTCCCAGTCGGCGGACACGCCCAGCTTCTTCTGCTGCTCCACAATGCGGTTGCCGTACTTGTGCTTCCACTCCCACACCCGCTCCAGGAACTTCTCCCGGCCCAGGTCGTGGCGGGTGAGGCCCTCCTTTTCCCGCAGCTCCTCCTCCACCTTGATCTGGGTGGCGATGCCCGCGTGGTCGGTGCCGGGGAGGTACAGGGCGGCGTAGCCCTGCATCCGCTTGTAGCGGGTCAGCATGTCCTGCATGGCGTCGTCCATGGCATGGCCGATGTGGAGCTGTCCGGTGACGTTGGGGGGCGGCATGACAATGGTGAAGGGCTTCTTCTTGGGATCGCGGATGCCCCGGAAGCAGCCGTTTTCCTCCCAGGCCCGGTAGATGCGGCCCTCCACCTCCTGGGGCTCGTAGACCTTTGGCAGTTCTTTGCTCATTTGATTCCACTCCTTTTCGGGGCGCAAAAAAGTTCGCCCCAAGCAGTTTGCTCAGGGCGAACTTGAAAAAGTCCGCGGTACCACCTGAATTTCCCCGCCAACGGGGACGCTCATTGCCTCTGTAACGGGAGGACCCGCCAGTCTCTACTGAGGTTCAAGACCGGGGCTCGGGGACGACTTCGCCCTGTCTCCGTTGCGGCCTCGCACCAAAACAGCCGCTCTCTGAAACGGAGGGGGGAGGGGTACTGCTTCCCTTCCTTGCCTTTACCACAAACAGTATAGGCGAAAGGAGACGGTTTGTCAAGGTCGGGTTTTTGTCAGCGGTTTCCAAAATATATGTTGTATTTTCCACCGAAATCGTGTACACTAGACATATCCATATGAGGAGGGACCGCTTATGAAAATCGCGACCTTTATTTTGAGGACCTCGGCCATCGGCCTGGCGGCGGCTTCTGTGGCCTGCCTGGTGGTGGCCCGCCTGTGCGCGTCCCTCCAGGACGCCGACTGACAAGGAGGAATAGAAATGAAACTTGCCCGCTTTATTTTGAAGATCGTAGCGACGGCCATGGCGGTGGCCGCGGTGGTGTGCGCCATCTTTGCGTTCTGGGATCAGATCATGGATCTGTTCGACACCATCATTGACAAGGTGGAGGAGAAGCGCGCTGACCGCTGCTTCGAGCCCGAGGAGTTCGACGACTTCGCCGATTACGACGACAGCATTATGTGACTGTGACAGGAAAACCCCTCCCGGCCAGCCGGGAGGGGTTTTTGCCGCTATTTTCTGTCGGGGGAAAAGACCAGCAGCGCACCGACCGCAAGGCCGATGAAGGTCCACCCGGCGGCTATGTTCAAGGCAACGGTGAGAATCCATGCAATGCCGCGCAGATGCTGTCGCATCGGAGTTCCTCCTATCGTATTTTCCGCGCCTCCAGATAGAAGCGCTTGTCATGGGCCTCGCCCATGGAGAAGGTCTTGCGGGGGAGCGCCCCGCCGTGGATGACGGAGGGGAACAGCTCCTCCTTGTCCATGGGGGGCAGGAGGAAGGCGATGTTGCCAGGCCGGGCGGCGAACTCCCGGGCCACGTCCTCGCCGTGGATGTAGTCCACCCGGCCCTCGTGGGCCATGAGCCAGTTGTCCAGGAAGTTCTGGAGGGCCCCCACAGGCAGACGGGCGGCGGAGGCGGGCACGGTGACCACGCCCTCGCTCCCGGCGGACAAGTAGCGCAGGGGCAGGCCGTCTCCGCCCGGTTCCTTGCCCCTGCGGGCGCCGGGGTAGGCCCGCACCAGAGCGTCCAGCAGGGCCTCTGGGTCGGTGTGGAACACCACCCGGTGGATGGGTTCGAACTCCAGGCTGTCGCTGTGGAGGTTTACCAGCTCGCACAGGGCGTACCGGGCGGGCAGGGCGTCCCATTTCTCCGGTGGCATGAGCCGCTTCTGCCGCTCGTAGCACTCCTTGGCGGTAGCCAGGGAGTGGTTTCCGTCGCCCACGGCGAAGAGCATGACGGGCTCGTTTTCGGTGGCATATTTGGCGTTGAAGGCGGCGGGGTCCGCCAGGGCGGACAGGGCCTGGGATACTTGCATGAGCTGGGCCTGGGTCAGCAGCCAGCCCTTTACATGCCCGCCCTGCTCCATCAGATCGAAGTCGTAGAGCAGCTCCATGGCGCCGGTCTGGGCGGCCAGGGGTTCGATGACCGTGTGGTCCGGGTCGTCGGCGAGGAGCATGGCGTGGGGCAGCTCGATGGGGGCGTTTTTGCGCACCGCCACCCGGGGCGGGATGCGGGACATGACCACGCCCTCCGTGGCCCGGATCAGCGCGTCCGACCCCGGCTCGTAGTCGTAGGCGGTCAAATCCGCCATGCCCACCAGTCCCCGGCGGACGCGGCCGTTGTGCAGGGTGCGCTCCACGTAGATCATGGCACCGGGCAGGGGTTTAAATCGGCCCTCCCGGACATACCGGGACATGGTGGCGTTGATGTCCATGATGTCGATCTCCACCTGGGGGCCGTCCAGGCTGCTCTCGGGCAGGATCAGCCTCAGGGCGGAGGGGGCGCGGCCCACCCGCTCCTCCACCCGCTGCCAGTACTCGGGCTGGGAGGTGTACTGGTCGCAGGCCACCACCGACCACTTGTCGTAGTCACAGTCCTGAGGCAGCAGGATGTCGGCGGGACGGAAGGGGAGGTTGGTGAAATCAGCTTTCATGGCGAAAACCTCTTTTCAATGGAAGATGTGCGTTACTGCTTTTTTGTCTTGCGCGTTTCGAGGAACAGGGTGAGCAGGAGGTGGAAAACAAAGGCGAAAACAAACTCAAGTCCGAGAAATTGGCTCAGGTCCGCTCCTTGGTAAACCCCCTTGACGAGGCGCGCCAATATGGCTCCAATGGTGGTCAGGAGAGCGAACAGCAAGGAGCTTTTGACGCGGTCAAGCATGGTGCGGCCTTCTTTCCGTTATAGTGCGGCCTTGATGGCGCGGAGCAGGTCGCCGAACTCGTCGTAGGCGGGGATATCGGGGTAGTCGGCCTTGATGGCCTCGGTGGACTTGAACAGGAAGCCCGCCTTGCTGGCCTGGATCATGGCCAGGTCGTTGAAGCTGTCCCCGGCGGCGATGG
>CAJTTS010000206.1 GCA_910579155.1 uncultured Oscillospiraceae bacterium
TACTTCATCAACGAAAATTCTCTGCTGACAGCGTATGACACCAAGACCCACAAGGCAAGGCCGTTTCGGAATGTTGTTGCTTACGACTTCTGCCTGACCGGCCAGGGGCTGTATTTTATCAACCGCATGGATTCCGACTGCGTTTATCTATGCGGCAGGGATGGCGTTGGCAGCCTGAAGGTTTCAAATGACCCGGCCCTGTCTGTTAATTATAACGGTGAGAAAGTTACCATGATTCTAAAATCGGACGGGAAAGAGGTGGTTTTTGAACCGTGACGGTACGGGAGCGCCAAGCATCCGTCAGAACAAGGCGAAAAAAGCGTGGCAGAAGGCTGATGATCGCCTATGCTTTGCGCGGTGTGATCCTCCTTCTGCTGGCTCTGATGATCATTCTTAATGGTATGCGGGGCGCTTTATATCAAGGAGCATCTGGCTCCTGCGCCGGACAGTGAATTGCCTGATGGGAATATGGGGCGTGGACATCTTTCACAAAAACAACGAGATGCTGGTCATTTTGAAAAATGTTATGAAGAACAAGTGTCGCTTGTTAGTCGGGAATACATTTTCCCCTAAGTTTCGACAAGGCTATATATTTTCACACAACCAGACCAACATACCGATAGAACACCTTAATATCCTGGTGGCGCTGACCGTCTACAATGGTACGCTCACCGATCTCAATATGGTCAATCAGTTCGTCAATGATGGCCCGGTCTAGTTCCTGCAAGTTCAGATGTTTTTTTATGATTGCCGCCCAATTATGAATGGCGGCAATTTTCTTTTCGGACTGTTCTACCTCGGATAGAAGCGCATTCAGCCGATTGGTCTTGGACAACCGCTCTTGTTCGTTTTTCTGCATCAACATAACAAAGGTGTCTTCGCTGATTGCCCCGCCGTATTTGTCCTCGTAAAGTTTGGCGATGATGGCCTCCAACTCTTGCGCACGACGGCGTAATCTAGTGATCTCCTGTCGAACACCAGCTAAACGATGCTCGTCATAATCAGTAAGTTTGCGTTTGAGACTGTCCACCACAGCGGCTTCATTTACTGTCACTGCCTGGGCCTGTCCTCGGATTTCTGCCAGCACTATCTGCGCCAGCGTCTGCTCATATATTCGATGCCAGGAGCAAACTGTTCTGCCAGAGCGTGTGTATCGCCAGCAGCAGTACGACACATATTTCTTCACTGTGCCATTTTTCCTGCGTTGGGTTTCCGTAGTGGCTGCAAGTTTGGATTTGCAGTCAGCACATACCAGTTTGCCGGAAAATAACTTGAGCGTTGGCGGTTCGTTGCCATCAGAGCGGCGTTTTGCAGCAGCATTGATTTCTTGAACCGCTTCCCAAGTGTCGGCAGAGATAATGGCCTCATGCGTTCCCACGTGCCATATCCACTCGGATTCTGACTTGCGTATGCTGGTATGGTCCTTGTAAGAGCGGGTCCCGGTATAATTCATACGGAGATTTCCGACATAGACCTCATTATGAAGTATGATCTTCACCATCGAATCCGTCCAGAGCTGCGAAATGCCATCCGTACTTTGGCCGACAAGCTGATACCAATGTATCCGGGGCGATGGAATGTTCTCTAAATTCAGAGTGGCCGCAATTTTACCATAGGCCGTGCCAGCCAACCTCATTTCAAATATCCGGCGCACAATACCGGCGGCGGTATCCTCAATTACCAGCCTGTGCCGGTCCTCACAGCACTTTTGATAGCCATAGGGAGGTCTGGCCCCAACATACTGCCCCGCCTGTTTTTTACTGTGCAGGACTGACTTGATTTTGCTACTCAGGTCCCGCAGATGGTAGTCGTTCATCAGGGAGCGGAAGTGAAGCATATCTGTGTTATCACCCTCGCTGTCCAGACAGTCCAGGACGGACACGAACCGGCATCCCAGGCTTGGAAACACGAAATCTGTATATCGTCCCACTTCCACATAATCCCGGCCCAGCCTGGAAAGGTCTTTGACCAAAATCAGATTGATGACACCTTTCCGGGCATCCTCCAGCATCTCCAGAAAACCGGGCCGCTGAAAATTTCCCCCGCTGTAACCGTCATCCACATAGGTCTTGGTTTCTACCCAGCCATTGAGCATGACAAACTTGGAAAGCAATTCCTTCTGATTTTCTATGCTGGTGGATTCGTCGGCGGGGATGTAATTCTTGGCCTTGGCCGAGTTAGAGGCATCGTCTACGCTTAACCGGCAGTAAATGCCAACCTTATACAACGTGCTCATACGGCCTCCCGGCTATTTCCATCCAAAGCGTCATCTACGCAGCCCACATAGCGGTAAGATACCTTTACATCCTGGATACGAACACTGCCGAGCTTCCGGGCCTCGCTGACCTCAATCCGGTCTACCAGGGCGAATAAAATGCTTTCGTCCAGTTTGGTAATCTCCGTGTACTGCTGAATAATATCGGCCCAGCGGTCCGCCTCGCGGTGCTGCTCCTGATGGTCCCGCACCTTCCGCTCCAGTTCCGGGAGAAGGGCAGACTTTTGCGCCCGTTCCGTTTCATACTTCTGCATGAGGGTCTGAAAAACAGTCTGCGGAACGACCCCAGAGCATTTGTCCTCGTAGAGGTTCTGCATCAGCCGTCCCAGCTCATCGACACGGGCAGAGGTGACGCGCAGTTCCTGTTCATATGAGGCCCTGCGAGTGTGCTGCTCCTTGTCTCTCAAACGGACAATTTTGGCTAAAAGACGGTCGCGGTCATAGGCCGCATATTGCGCCTTGGCGCGAATATCCTCCAACACAATCTGATACAGCGCATCTTCGGAGATGGTGTGTATGGTGCAGGCAGTTTTTCCGCTTCGCAGATAATTTCCACACAGGAAATAGCTTAACCGCGTGGGCTGGCCGGTGCGCTTGGAGATAGAGTTTTTAACCTGATTCTGCATTTTGAATCCGCATTTGGCGCAATAGACCAGGCCGACAAAAATGCTTCGATTGCCGTTCTCTGTGTCGGGCTTGCGAACCTTTCTCTGGTCGATACTCACCACGGTATCCCAAACCTCACGGGAGATAATCGGTTCATGGGTCCCCTCTACCCGAATCCATTCCTCCTTGGGTTTGCTCACCAGCTTTTTGGATTTGTAGGAGAGGGAGCCGCATTTTCCTTGGACCATGTTGCCGATGTAGACCTCATTCCGCAGCAGTACCTTCACAGTGGTTTCCGCCCATTTGTGATTGACGCGGCGGGGGTCCTCTGTTCCCTTGCCTTGGTAGTAGAACGTGCCGGGGGAGGGGACGCCCTCCTCGTTCAGCATGGTGGCTATCCTGCGGAACGTCATGCCAGAGGCCCGCAAAGAAAAAATGCGGCGCACGATGGGGGCAGTGTCCTCGTCAATCAGAAAATGGTGCTTGTCGGCAGGGTCCCGTTTGTAGCCCAGGGGCGGGTGAGTGCCCATGAATTTCCCGTTTTCGGCGCAGGCTTTTTTGACTGCCTTGACCTTTTTGCTGGTGTCTCTGCTGTAAAATTCGTTAAATAGGTTCAAAAAGCACATGGAATCCATGCTGCTGTCGTTGTTTGCGGTGTCAACGCCGTTGTTGAGGGCGATAAAGCGGCAACCGATGGCCGGAAATACATAATCAATGTACCGGCCAAACTCAATGTAGTTTCGGCCAAACCTGGAAAGGTCTTTGACCAGGATAAGGTTAATCCGCTTGGCTTGGGCATCCGCAATCAGCCGCTGAACGCCAGGACGATCAAAATTTGTCCCGGAGTAGCCGTCATCAATATAGGTGTCGATCTCATTCCAGCCTTGGTCACAAACGTACTGCTGAAGGAGAAGCCTTTGATTCTCAATAGAAAGAGACTCCCCAGCCCGTTCATCATCGTTGCTCAAACGGCAGTAGATGCCGACATTGTATGTAGTCTCAGCCATTTATTTTTACCTCCCGGCCTGTCAGATTCATACCCTGTGCGGCGATTGGCTCTCACTGGATTGTTCCAGTGCTGTTATGATAACAGATAGTCAGAGCATCATGCAAGGATGCGGCCAGCCGCAGGGAATGTGACAGACGCTAATAAGCGGTGGCAGATGCCAGTTCCTCCATAGCGCGACGGATAGCCAACTGCTCCAGGGACTTGCCCAGGTCTTTCTCCCCGGTAAATACGCTGGTGACACGATAGATCGTGTTTCCGATACGGACTTCCTTGTAAGAAGTCGTGACTTTAGCTGCGTCATTTTTCATGGTGTATCTCCATATCGTCAAACCGAATATTTTCGGTTGTAGCTTTTGAGGGAGAAACAGCCGCGCCGGGAAAAGGTGTGTCCGCATACATTGAGCGGCGGTTTCCCGGCGCGGCTGTCCCGATTGTCGATATAAATTGTCGATGCTTTACTTCTCAATTCGCCGCATTTGCCACGCATCCCCGGCGATGGGGGTATTGCCTCTTATTCATGGGTCGCCTTTGGCAAGGCCGTCATAACTCCAGAACGCCGTGCGAAACGTGCGTCCCAGGGTTCCCCCCTAGTCCTTGGGAGGCCGTGAGGAAGTCTCATTATTCCCCA
>CAJTTS010000207.1 GCA_910579155.1 uncultured Oscillospiraceae bacterium
GGGACGAACGTATCAAGGAAAAGATGGACTTGGATATTGAGGTACAGCGGCTAAAACTGCTGAAATCAAACCATTTGAGCCAAAAGTATGCGCTGGAGGACGACATCATTAAGCATTTTCCCCAGGCTATCGCCATCGCCAAAGGGCGGATCAAAAACGCCCAGGAGGATATAGCCGTCAGGGACGCCAACACCCGCCCCAATGAGGACGGCTTTTCTCCTATGGTGGTGGCTGGTGTGACCTATACCGAGAGAAAGGCGGCGGGCACCGCTATTCTTGAAATCCGAAAGACCTTGACAGACAGCACCCCCGTACCCCTGGGCCAGTACCGGGGCTTTGAAATGGAGATTTTCTTTGACTCGCTTTTCAAGGAATACAAGGTAAGCCTGACAGGTGCCCATGAACACAGTCTGACCCTGGGTACAGACATTCTCGGAAATATCCTGCGGTTGGACAATCTGCTGGGCGGCTTTGAAAATGACCTTGCATCCGCACAGCGCGACCTTGCCACCTACGAAACCCAGCTTGCCAGCGCAAAGGTGGAGGTGGAAAAGCCGTTCCCCCAGGAGGACGAGCTGAAAGCAAAATCCGCCCGTCTGGACGAACTCAATATTCTGCTGAATATGGATAAGCAGGAGAATGAGATCATGGACGGCGAACCGAATGAGGGCGACGGCCCTGCACGGGAACCCTCCGACCGGGAGCGGTAAAACGCACATTTGCCGTGCCAGTGGACATGGTGTATAATGGCCGCAGCAAACAGGTGGAGGTGAAAATGGTGTCTGACAAAATCATGTTTGAAACCTTTGTGGACGCCCAAAGCACAGCATTTCAGGAGTATGTGAGTTCTGTTATCGCAAAGCTGCCCAAGACAGATAAGGATTATCGCTCTATTCAGAACAAAATCAGCGGTATCTACGAGCAGTATCCCAAGGTAATGGATGTATTCGACACCGAACAGGCGGCGGCGCTGACGGAACAGGAGTGCGCGGCGCTCATTACAGTGGTGGGCCTGCGAAACCAGCTTGTGGAGATGGAAACGCAGGCGATCTACTTCCGGGGCTGCTATGATGGCGTGGGTTATCTCAAAAAGGCTGGCATCCTATGACAAAGGCGGCGTTGGCATACACCAGCGCCGCCCCTTTACATACCAGCAAATCTAAAAATTCATACTTCATTCTTTAATTATCAGCTTATTCAAATCAAAGAGGGCCGCTTTATAATTCTGAACCCGGTACAGCCGTTTATTGGGATCGGGCTGTTCAATCACATGGCCCTCCCGTTCCAATAGCGTCTTTTGCGTCTCCTTGTCAAAATAGTTGCCATAGTCTATCAGCATCCCCCGGAGCGAGATCAAGCGCCAATAGGGTATCAGGCTGTCCGTGTCTGCTTTGCCATAGCCTTTCAATTCTGTGATAAAGTCCACGCGCTGGACATCGGCAGGCGTCCAGAACATCCTTTTGTCAAATGGCATGATACCGCCATTCTCAATCTCGCAGTAGTCCGCTCCCTTCCGTCTGGCCCACATCTCGCAGATAGCATCCAGGGTGGTAAGTTTTCCTGCGGGTATCATACAAATGATGGTAGCAAACATCTGCTTGTCCAGATACGCCGTCTTTTTTGTGGCGGGGATGTACTTATAGTCTGCCATGCGGCACCTCCATACGCAATTCTTCCTTTTTTGAAATTATACCATTATTTTCGTCCCCATACAACAGAATACTTACATAGCCGGGAGATTTTCACAAAATCCCCCGGCTATTACTATCAAAAAAGGAGCTGATGAACCATGACAGGCGAGGAACTGCGAACCAAGCTGTACGAAAAGATGGCGGCGGAGCAGGAAAAGTACCGGGCGTGGCTGCTGGGACAGTCCCCCGGCGAAATCTTGAACCACGCCGCCGAGTACACTGTCCGAGAGGACATCGTGATAGAGATGTCGGCGCTGGAACTGCCGGACATCCAGGCCAGGGCGCTGCTGAAATCCCGTACTCCGCTGGCGGACGTTTACAAGGAGTGGAACAAGACGGAAACCCACCACATGGAGGACTTGCGGGACGTGATCGAAGCCCGCGCCGATACTGTGATACGGGCTGAAAAGGAAAAGGGCCAGCGGGAGGGACGGTAGATGGGCTATGTAACCCCGGAGCAGATCGCCCAGGCCAAGGAGATCGACCTGCTGACCTACCTGCAACGCTTTGACCCGCACCAGCTTGTCCATGTTGGCGGCAGCACCTATTGCACCCGTGAGCATGACAGCCTGAAAATCAGCAACGGAAAGTGGAATTGGTTTTCCCAGGGGATCGGCGGCAAAACCGCTTTGGACTATCTCATTAAGGTGCAGGGTGTTCCCTTTACCCAGGCGGTGGAAATGCTGGTGGGACGGGCGGCAGTATTGCCGCCCGTTTCCCATGCCGCCCCCAAGCCTGACCCGCCCCGGAAACTGCTTATGCCGGAACTCAACAGCAACAATGACCGGGCGCTGAACTACCTCATGGGCCGGGGCATCCACCCTGTTATCCTGGACTACTGCCTGGAACACAAGTTACTGGCTGAAACAAAGCAGTACCACAACGCCCTGTTCGCTGGGTATGACCGGGAGGGCAAAATGCGCTACGCCGCTCTCCGGGGGACGATGGGCAATTTCAAGGGCGAGGTGACGGGCAGCGATAAGCACTATTCGTTCTCCATCTCCGCTCCCAAGGAATCGGGCAGGCTCCACCTGTTTGAATCGGCCATCGACCTGATGAGCTACGCCACCCTGATGTTAGGCCGGGGCTGGGACTGGCAGAAAGACAGCCTGCTCTCTCTGGCCGGTGTCTATCAGACCAAGCGGGAGAACGTGGTGCCTGTCGCTCTCAGCCGGTATCTTCAGGAGCATCCCAACGTCCACACCCTGCAACTCCACCTGGACAATGACGAGGTGGGCCGGGGCGCTGCGGCAGGCATCATGGGCGGGCTGAAAGACCGCTACACGGTGTTAGACCAGCCGCCCACCTGCGGAAAAGATGTAAATGACCTGCTCCGGCGAAAGCTGGGGCTGACGCAGAGAAAGGAGGAATGGAGCCGGTGAAAGAGTATCAGGGCATGAAGATCATCGGCATTGACAACGGCTACGGCAACATCAAGACGGCCAACTGCTGTTTCCCCGCAGGGCTGACCAGCTATGACGCCGAGCCGGTGTTCAAGGACGATCTGCTGGTCTATGGGGGCCGCTACCACCTGATCGGCACGGGCCACAAGGAATTTGCCGCCGACAAGACCGGGGACGATGACTACTATCTCCTGACCCTGGCGGCGGTGGCCCGTGAGCTGAACGTGTACGGTCTGACCTCCGCCAAGGTGCGGCTGGCGGTGGGCCTGCCCCTGACCTGGGTGAGCCAGCAGCGGGAGGACTTCAAGGCGTATCTTCTGCGTGACCGGGACGTGGGCTTTACCTTCCGGGGGAAAGAGTACCGGGTGGAGATCGCTGGCGTTGATGTGTTCCCCCAGGGCTTTGCGGCGGTAGCCAGCCAGATCAGGGACTTCCAGGGCGTGAATATGCTGTGCGACATTGGCAATGGCACCATGAACATCATGTTTATCAATGACCGCAAGCCCGCCGCTGACCGAATGTTTACGGAGAAGTACGGAACCCACCAATGTATGCTGGCCGTCCGGGAGAACGTCATGCGAACCCACCACGCCACGGTGGATGACTCCATTATCAACCGGGTGCTGCGCTTTGGCACGGCGGACATTCAGGAGGACTACCTGAATACCATCCGGGAAACCGCCGCAGAGTACGTCCGCGAGATATTCCGCATCCTGCGGGAGCGTGAGTATAACCCCGCCCTCATGCGGCTCTATGTGCTGGGCGGTGCGAGCTGTCTAATCCGCAACTTTGGCGAGTATGACGCCGACCGCGTAACCATCAACGAGGACATTTGCGCCACGGCCAAGGGCTATGAATACCTGTGCGAGATGGCACTCCGCAAGGATGGCGTTCCTCATGGAGCGTAAAAAGATGACCCTGCGCTTTGACCTTGACCGCCCGGAGGACAGACAGGCGTGGGAGTATTTGCAAAGCCTGAAAGCGGCATCCATGAATAAGGCTGTGCTGGCTACCATCCATCAGGCAGAACGGGCTAATCGTGTCCGAAGTATGCTCCGCAGCATCATTCAGGAAGAACTCACCGCCGCTTTGAAGCAGTTACCCGTTCAGCCTGTGCAGCCGGAGCCAGCGGACAATGATGGGATGGACGATACCATCATGTACTTTCTGGATAATTTCATGTGACGGCAAAAACGGCTGAAAGTGCCGTCACGCTTTTTTGACCGTAACCAACCATGACGGCAAAAACACCGTAATTTGCCGTCACCATCTGAAAAAAAGAGGTGTTTTCCATGCCTGTGAAAGTGCCGCAGAGCAAGCCCCCTCCCAGGCCCGCCCGCCGTGTTTCCCCAGCGGAGTGGGCGTGGCTTGACCGCATCAAACGGCAGC
>CAJTTS010000208.1 GCA_910579155.1 uncultured Oscillospiraceae bacterium
CCCAATCGCGGAAGCGGGTGTTCCTTATCTGCTATCTTGATCCCCGATGCGCCGGAAAAATACTTCCTGTCTTCGGAACAGACGCAAAAGCTCTTGTTCAAGTCCTCGGAGGGCCGCAGGGATCGAGAGTCTACGACCCGGAAGGGTTAGCCTGCACCCAGACCTCCGGCGCAGGCGGCATGGGCGGCAAAACGGGGCTTTACCTCGTGGATCTGTGCAAGGGGCAGCCGGAGCAGACAGAGATCGCCCGGTGTCTCACTGCCCGGTATGGGCAGACGAGCCTGTCTACCCACCCCAGGGAGCGTTCCGGTGTGCTGCTGATCAAGGAGGCCACCAAGCGGGGCTACAAGGAGGCAGGTCCCGGCGACACCGTGGATCTGGGCTACGCCGGGATCAACACCCGCCGCGGCCGTGTGGGCCGCGACATCGCCCACACCTTGGAGACCAGCAGCATCCAGGGCATCGTGGAGCGCGGCGGGCGCATCCGCCGCCTGATGCCCAGGGAATGCCTCCGCCTCCAGGGCTTCGATGAGAGCCAGATCGACCGCCTGCTGGCCATCACCTCGGACGCCCAGGCGTATAAGCAGGCCGGGAATAGCGTCACTGTCAATGTGATCGAGGCCATCGGGCAGCGAATCCGGGCGGTGGACGAGCAGCTCCGAAAGGAGGACGCGGCCGCATGAGCGAGGTCGGCATCAAGGATCAGTGCTTCGGTGTGGAGGTGGAGATGACTGGCATCACCCGTAGGCAGGCCGCCGACGCGCTGGCCGCGTATTTTGGGACAGAACCCCAATACCTGGGGACCTACTACGATACCTGGGGCGTGACCGACCCGGAGGGCAAGGTCTGGAAGCTGATGAGCGACAGCAGCATCGAGCCGGAACAGAAGATCCAGGGTGAATATGTAAGGATCTCAGAATACACCTCAGAGGGCCGTGAGCGTCAGGTGGAGATGGTCACGCCCAAGCTGACCTACGCCGAACTGCCCAAGCTCCAGGAATGTGTGCGCCGGGTGCGAAAGGCGGGGGCCAAGGCCAATACCTCCTGCGGCATCCACGTCCATGTGGACGCCTCCAACCACAACCGCCAGAGCCTGAAGAACCTGATCGGGATTATGTATTCCAAGGAAGATATTCTGTTTAAAGCGCTGCAGGTTGACCCGGCCCGTGCCAGGGATTATTGCCAGAAGGTGCGGGAACCCATGCTGCGGCAGGCCCGGACACTGTCCTCCGATGAGACAAAGGACCTCACGCAGTTGGAGCAGATTTGGTACGGGGGCAATGTGGAAAGCACAGATCATTACAACTGGACGCGCTACTACGCTTTGAATTTACATTCTGTCTTTTACCGCGGCACCGTGGAATGGCGGTGCTTTAATTCTACCCTCCACGCCGGGAAGGTGGCCGCATACGTCAACCTGTGCCTCGCCATCTCCGCCCAGGCCATCGCCCAGCGCAGCACCGTCATGCGCAAGACCCACAGCGAGAACGAACTGTTCACCTTCCGGGTGTGGCTGGTGCGGCTGGGCCTCAATGGCGAGGAGTTCAAGCACACCCGTGACCACCTTTTAGCCCACCTGGAGGGTGACCGCGCGTGGCGCCACGATAAAGACAGCTACGAGGTCAACAGGAGGAAAAAACGACAACGTGAAACGGAGAGATGACGATGAAAATTTGCATTGATGAGCGCGCCTATGAGGGCAGCGCCGCGGAGATCATGGACCAGCTCCGCCAGCAGACCTTCGACCCCACCGAGTACCCGGACACCGAAAGCTACATCCACCAGCTTCGGAGCAACTTTATCCGCACCACCGGCCTGGACTGCCCCCTGCCGGACTCCGGGGCGGAGGAGCAGGCGCGGGCCATGTTTGCCCATCTGGCCAAGGCCGGGGCGCTGACGATCCTGGAGGAGTGACCATGGAAAATACACTGTATTTTGCCTACGGCAGCAACATCAACCTGGGACAGATGGACTACCGCTGCCCGGACGCCTCGGTGGTGGGGCCGGTATTTTTGGACAATTATGAGCTGCTGTTCCGGCGGGGCGGCTTCGCCACCATCGCGCCCAAGGAGGGCGAAAGAGTCCACGGCCTGCTGTGGAGCCTGACGCCGCAGTGTGAACGATCCTTGGACCGCTATGAGGGCTATCCCCGCTTCTACGACAAGAAGATGGTGACCGTCCGGGACAGTGAGGGCCGCTCTCTGTCCGTCATGGCCTATATCATGGATGGGCGCTTCCAGGAACCCATGCTGCCCACCCCCGACTACTACAACGGCATCCTGGAGGGCTACCGGCAGAACGGCCTGCCGGTGGCCGCTCTGAAAAAGGCGTGGGAACACGCTGTCCAGGAGGTACATCAGGAGACAGAGCGGATCAACGCTATCTTCACGGATCGCGCCAAGCCGCCCAAGCGGCGGGGCGGCCATGACCGCTGACACCATGGGAAGTGCCATGAGCGGTGAAAAATATCCGTTTTTCGATGTGCCGGAGGGTGATGTCTCCCCGCTGTTCACGACCAAACTCCAGGAGGCCGCCCGCGTGGGCTGTCTGCGGGGCGTGTTTGACGGCGGCGGGCTGACAACGGATTGGCTTGAAGGGAACGGACTGCTGCAATCGCCGGCTTTTGACGCGGAACTGCGGGATCTGCTCGAAACCCTGCAATGCGGCGGGCCGCTGGAAAATTTCCAGTCTATGCGTCAATTCTGCCTGGGGCATCCCCAGGCGCGGATGTCCGGCAGGCAGACCTTCTACGCCTTCCGCATCGACACCCAGCGGTACCGCTATCATTTGCGGCTTTTCCCGCAAAAGGGGAAATTCCACATCTTCTGCTACCAGGCGGATCGGATGAGGGAGGACCTGCCAAAGCCGGATTTTAACTATGCCTATCGCAAAAGGGCAAAAAAGAAGAAAAACCGAGGTGAACGAACATGAAAGTTTTAGTGGCAGAGCCGATGAAGCCCTGCGAGGTGCGGGAGATCCCCGACACGCTGGACGCCATGCGTCAGATCGTGGGCGGCGACATTGAGGCCGTCACGTCCATCCGGTATGCGTCAGCCATTGTCTGCAACGAGAAGGGGAAACTTCTGGGCCTGCCCCATAACCGCCCGCTGCTGGATGAAAGCGGGCTGATGCCGCTGGATATCCTCCACGGTACGTTTTTTATTACCGGAGTCAGCGGGGAGCATTTTGTCTCTTTGACAGACGAGCAGATCCAGCATTACAAAGACCTCTACGACAACGTGATGGTCTTGACGGCGGAACGTCCTGAGAACCAGACGGAGATCGCGCCGGAGGACGCCATGCCGCATTTTGCCGTAGGCTGCCAGATATCGTTCCACATTCGCTGTGAGGATAAGGCAAGTCCCGCATCCCATGACGCGTTCGTCAGCCATGTCACAGGGGTATTCAACAACGATGAGGCCCTGTCGGAACGGACGGTGGGTGATTTGGAATTTGCCTTTCGCGGCGGCTGTGCTGTAGTGCAGTATACGTTCGCCAGACGGGACAAAGATGCGGCCAGCGCCGAGATGTTCTCGAAGCAATGTGTGCTGGACGCGCGGGATCAACTGGAAGGGTACGGCTGCAAAATAGAAAAGATCGAGTGTTTCGCGGAGGCTCTGGATCATGTGCGAGAGCGGGCCGGAGACCGCGGGACGCAGGAAAGAAAGAGGAAGGGAAACCGCCATGACCGATAGCACCGTGAGATGGGAGGGCGCGTATGCCCGCTTATGACCTGTCCAGCATCGGGGCGGTGTCCGCCTCCGCCGAACTGGCCTGCCTCCGCGCCAGCCGGGAGCCGAATCAGGACAGCTACAATGCCGCGTGGCTCCACGGCTACGCCGATGCGCTGGCCAACGTGGCTGACGCGCTGGAACCCCAGCAGGAGCTGATGGACGCCATCATCGGCTACCTGGGGGAGCAGCACGACAGTGCCGAGCTGTATGACATTCTCCATGAGGCCCTGGCCATGTCCGACAAGGACATCCTGTCCCTGGGCTTCGATCTGCCCCAGTGCCGGGAGCAGGTCCAGCAAGAAAAATCTGACCAAAAGAAGAAAAGAGGAAACTGCTATGAAAGATAACTGCATCCTGACCGCCGAGTCGGTCACCGAGGGCCACCCGGACAAGCTGTGCGACGCCATTGCCGACAGCGTCCTGGACGCCTGCCTGAAGCACGACCCCGCCGCCCGTGTGGCCTGCGAGGTCATGGCCACAGCAGGGAAGATCATCGTAGCCGGAGAGATCACCGCCGCCGAGCTGCCGGACATCCCCGCCATCGTCTGCCGGACTGTTCGGGAAACGGGCTATGGATCGGACTATGAGGTGGAGATCATCACCCATGACCAGAGCGGCGATATCGCCGGCGCTGTGGCTCAGGAGACCCA
>CAJTTS010000209.1 GCA_910579155.1 uncultured Oscillospiraceae bacterium
TTTCCCGCTTGATGGCGCCCATAGCGGCGAAGCAGGGGGCGCACAGCAGGTTGAAGATCATAAAGCTGTAGGCGGCCATGGCCCCGAAGTCCGCCCCGATGGCGGCATAGATGCCGCTGGCGTCCTCCATCAAGTCCGCCTCACCGGCGTAGTGGTAGGCCACGCCGAAGAAGTTGACGACTTCCTCCTTGGCAATCAGGCCGGTAAAGGTGGCGGTGGTAGCTTTCCAGGCCATGTTGCCCACCCAGCCCAGCGGGGCAAAGATGATGGCGATGCCGCTGCCGATGGCGGCCAGCAGGGAGTCATTATTGTCCTCCACGGCCTGGAACACACCGTCTACAACGCCATAGCCCATAAGGAACCAGAGGATAATGGAGCTGAGTAGGATGATGGTTCCCGCCCGCTTGATGAAGCTCCAGCCCCGCTCCCAGGTTGCCCGCAGGACGTTGGAGGCGGAGGGCGCGTGGTAGGCGGGCAGCTCCATGACGAAGGGGGCAGGTTCCCCGGCAAAGGCTTTGAACTTCTTCAGCATGATGCCGGAGATCACCACGGCGGCAATGCCGATAAAGAAGGCGGAGGTGGCCACCCAGGGAGAATCACCGAACACCGCGCCCGCGAACAGGCCGATGATGGGCATTTTCGCCCCGCAGGGGATGAAGCCGGTGGTCATGATGGTCATCTTCCGGTCCCGGTCCTGCTCGATGGTCCGGGAGGCCATAATGCCGGGAACGCCGCAGCCGGTGGCCACCAGCATGGGGATGAAGCTCTTGCCGGAGAGGCCAAAGCGGCGGAAGATGCGGTCCATGATGAAGGCCACACGGGCCATATAGCCCACGTCCTCCAGGATGGCCAGCAGCAGGAACAGCACCAGCATTTGGGGCACAAAGCCCAGCACCGCGCCCACGCCGGCCACAATGCCGTCCTGGATCAGGCCGTAGAGCCAGCCGCCCTCGGCTACGCCCAAAGCGCCCAGGATGGTGTCAAACAGGCCAGGGACCATCTCACCGAAGAGGACATCGTTGGCCCAGTCGGTTCCGGCGGTTCCGATGGAGATGGGGATGGAAAGCTCCTCGGAAATCTCAATCGCATAGCCGCCCATGGCGATGGCATAGATGCAGAACATGACCGCAGCAAAAATGGGCAGGGCCAAAATACGGTTGGTGACGATCTGGTCGATTTTGTCGGAGACGGACAGACTGCCCTTGGCCGCTTTCTTCTTCACGGCTTTGGTGACCACAGAGTTGATGTAGGAGTACCGCTGATTGGTGATGATGCTCTCGGCGTCGTCGTCCAACTCCTTCTCGCAGTCGGCGATGTGCTGCTCCAGGTGGGCTTTCAGGTCGGGGGAGAGATTCAGTTCCTCCATGACCTTTTGATCCCGCTCAAAAATCTTGATGGCGTACCAGCGGAGATAGCCCTCCGCCACCTTGCCCTGGATGGATTCCTCAATGTGGGCCAGGGCGTGTTCCACGCTGCCGGTGAACACATGGGGCAGCTCCCCGGCCTGTTTCCTTTGGGCCAGAGCCATAGCCTTTTCCGCCGCCGCTATGCCGCCCTCGCCCTTGAGGGCGCTCATCTCCACCACCTCGCAGCCCAGGGCCTCGCCCAGCTTACCCAGGTCGATGACATCGCCGTTTTTTCGCACCAGGTCGATCATATTTACCGCCACCACCACAGGCAGGCCCAGCTCAATCAACTGCGTGGTGAGGTACAGGTTGCGCTCAATATTGGTGCCGTCCACGATGTTGAGAATGGCGTCCGGTTTCTCTTTGACCAGATACGACCGGCTCACCACCTCCTCCAGGGTGTAGGGGGACAGGGAATAGATGCCGGGCAGGTCCTGAATGACCACTTCCTTATGACTTTTCAGCCGGCCCTCCTTTTTCTCCACCGTGACCCCCGGCCAGTTGCCCACATACTGGCTGGAGCCGGTGAGGGCGTTGAACAGGGTGGTCTTGCCGCAATTCGGATTGCCCGCCAGAGCAATTTTCATGTCCATGTTGATCCTCTCCTTTCGAGTGTTAGCTGAAACTAACCTTCGCCGCAAATAACAGCGGCTTTTCGCCGCGTTGGTTTACTGGACTTCAATCATCTCCGCGTCGCCCTTGCGGACGGACAGCTCATAGCCCCGGACGTTCAATTCCATCGGGTCGCCCAACGGAGCCACCTTGCGCACAAAGATCTCCACGCCCTTGGTGATGCCCATGTCCATGATCCGGCGCTTTACCGGGCCTTCCCCGTGGAGCCGCGCCACGGTAGCCGTTTCGCCCACCTTTACATCTTTTAGCGTTTTCACATTGCTCTCCTCCTTACCATGCTTTGTTGCCACACGCCCCCTGTTCGCAACGCGCGGCTTCCTTTTTAAACCATAATGCGGTTTGCCATGGTTTTGTCCAGCGCGATCCGGCTGTCCTTCACCTGTACGATCAGGTTTCCCGCAATCTCGCTGACCACTGTCACATCGCTGTCCACCACAAAGCCCAGCTCCGCCAGATGCTGGCGCACCTCATCTTTACCGGAAATTTTGCGGACCGTGACCGTCTCTCCGGCTTTTGCCATTGTCAGCGGCATCATTTCTTCGCCTCCCTCTTCAGTGGGTTAGTATCTACTAACCTCGAAGTCAGCATTAGTTTACTATGACTAACTACAAATGTCAAGCCCTTGAACAGAAAAACTTTCTTTTTAGTTAGAACACGCTAACCCGTGCACAGAAACATCCGCATGGGGGGATTTTTTGTGAATACTCACGAATATGCCTGTATCAATCTCGATGCATCAAATTTTAGGGTAGTATCGTTTTTGCGATACCACCCTAGCCATTTTGCATGTTGCTATGTCGTCCACGACCACTATGTCCTTACCATCTTGCCTCTGCCTGTGCCGATATTCATGGAATCTGTTTCCCGGTCGCCACATCCTGGTTCAAATCAGGCTGGCATTTATCGAAGTAGTACATATCGTCCCGTGGGTATGTCCTGCTCATGGTGCTTGACCTCCCTTGAATGTATTTAGGCGGTCTGCGCCGCCTATGTAAAGGACCGGACAGCAGAACTAAGGGACCTCTGAAAAATGCCAATATCAGATATAATGATGAGGGGAAGGGAGAACCCGGCCCAATCGGGCCGGGTCAGGGCAATTATTTTTGTGGTTATCGCGTTTAAGTCAGCATAACCCAAGATGTTGGAGGCGGCCACGGCACAGACAAGCCTGGGGAAAAGCTGAAGGCCTACGTGGACAGCCAGCACTTCAGCAGCACCACAGAAATCATGGATGCGATGAAGGAAATGTTTCGGGACGATTTGCAGCAGGTAATGGAGAGCGAGCTGGACACGGAGCTGGGGTACGAAAAAAGCCAGCGGGACATCTCGGAGCAGATCAAGAGCCTGTACGTTGTGGATATCTCGCCGGAACTGGTGAGTAAGATCAGCGAGAAGATCATGCCAGAAGTTACAGCGTGGCAGAACCGGCCGCTGGAGGCAGTGTATCCCTTCGTATTTCGGGACGCTATCCACTACAAGGTGAAGGAAAACCACCAGTATCAGCCCAAGGCGGCGTATGTGGTTCTGGGGGTTACCATGGATGGCACAACTGAAAGGATGTCTTTTATTCTCTTTTACATCTTGCAGGATTTACTTTTTGTGCTTCCAGCCACTCCGCAAATTCCCTTTGCCCCTGTTCGCTGTCATAGTATTTCCGTATCTCCGGGACAAGAAAACGGGCAAAGATTTCTATAATAGCCTGCGGCAGTTCGACTTGACAGGTTTCAGTTTTGATTTCAGTCTGTTCTTCTGACAGATAATTTCCCCCTTTCCCAAACGCAAGACAAGGCCCGCAGGTGGGGGGAACAGGGAAAGGGTAAGCTTTTCTTCCCGCTGGAGCCGGTTATCAGTTCACGCCGAGAATGGCGCGGATTAGTTTGTTTTCCAAGCGGCTTTTCATGTACTCGTCCAGGCAGGCGTGGGGACAGCCGCTTTCGTCGTAGACCATCCGGGTGCAGAGCTTGTTTATGTAGCCTCATAGTACCGCAAGACCTGCTCCACGGCATCGGCATCCCCGGCGCGGGCCGCATCGCTCACCGCCAGAGGCAGCAGTTCACGGCCTTTGTATCAGGATACGTCTGCTGACACAATCGAAACACTACCCCTCACATTTTCCAAAGCGCCGTCCGGGGCCTGGAGGTACAGTTGATAGGTTCCGGGCTTTGTTGCCGGAGGCCCAACGGTAAAATCCGCAATACATTCCAGCGGTTCACCCGGCTGGCGCAGGTTGTTCACCGACCAATAGGACACATCCTTCTGCTCATCCTTTGTGAAAAAGACTTTTATTCTATTTCCCGTTTTCGCTGAAATGTCGTACAATATTTCGTCCCCATCGGACAATGT
>CAJTTS010000210.1 GCA_910579155.1 uncultured Oscillospiraceae bacterium
TCCACCACCGTAGCGGTGTAGACTGTACCAACGAGGGCCTGGGCTGTAACGGGCTCTTTCTGTTCTACTGCCGCCCGGACGGTTTCCCGCACTTCCTCCAATTCCGGGGGAAGCACAATCTCCTCCACCTTGGCGGCAGGCTGGACCTTGCCACCCTCGTCGATGGCCCCGGTGGTCTTGAGGGTCTCCACCACCCGCTGGGCCTGCTCCGCCGTGACCGTCCGCTCCTCCTGGCGCTTTTCCTCGTAGACCATGCCGGAAAAAAGGCTCAGGTTCAGGACCCCGAACTTTACGCCAGTTTCGTCCTCGATCTCCTGTTGCAGCGTGGCAGCAAACTCAGCAAAGCTCTCGTTGGCCATGACATGTAGGACGTTGATGTCCCGGTCCTCCACCCGTTCCCCCGCCTGGTTGACACACAGCCGCAGGCCGCGCCCCACCTTCTGGCGGCAGGTGAACGTGGATTTCTGCTCGATCAGCGTGCAGACCTGGAACACGTTTGGGTTGTCCCAGCCCTCTTTCAGCGCGGAGTGGGAGAAAATGAACCGGAGGGGGCAGTCAAAACTCAGCAGCCACTCCTTGTCCCGCATGATGGTGTTATAGGTGTCGTCGTCCGCCTGAGTGTCGCCTTTGGTGTCCTTCAGGCGGCCCTTTTTGTCCTGGGAGAAGTAGCCGTTGTGCAGCTTGGACACGTCGGCGGAAAACCGCTCCCGGATGGGGGCATATTTCTCCCTGGCGATCAGTTCCCGGTAGCAGTCCTCAAACATCCCGGCGTAGACTCCCGGCGTGCCGTCCTCATGGCGGTACTTCTCCACCTTGTCGATGAAGAACAGGGACAGCACCTTGATCCCACGCCCCATATAGCGCAGTTCCTTGTCCAGATGGGCCTCGATGGTGCGGCGGATCTGGGCCTTTTTCACCACGTTCTCGTCAATGTCCCCGATAGCCTTGCCCAGCGCCACCTCCTGGGTGTTGCCGAATTCGATGTGCTCATAGCCGGGGGTGCAGTCAATGCCGTCCACGGTGTAACCCTCGTACAGCTCCCGCCCGCCGGACAGGAGAAACAGGTCGTCCCCCGGCTTCAACGTCACCGTTTTCCGGGCAACAACGCCGGTTTTGCCCTTTACGTCCATCTCCACTTTGGCCCGGAACCCCTTCTCGTTGGACACCGAAAACAGACGCACATAGGGCTGATTAAAGCCCCCGGACACCTGGTTGGAGGACACGGCGATCTGCTTCACTAGCCCCATTTGATAGGCGTCCACCGGGGTCAGGCGGTAGAGCAGGTTGATCTTCTCCCGGTGCGTGGCCGAGTAGCGCAGCACACACAGAGGATTCAGCGACGCGATGGCCTCTTTGGCCTTGGGGGTGTTGTCCACGCTCTGGGGCTCGTCGATGATGACGATGGGGTTGGTGTCCCGGATAAAGCCCATGGCCGTCTCGCCGTTCAGCTTGTCCTGGGCCTGGTTGATGATGTTCTCCGCCTTTTTGAAGGCGTCGATGTTGATGATCATCACCTCGATGTTGGCGCTGGCGGCAAACTGGCGCACGTCGGACAGCTTGGCGGAGTTGTAGATGAAATACCGGCAGGGCACGCTGTCGTATTGCAGGGCAAAGTGCTCCTGCGTGACCTGGAAGGACTTGTACACGCCCTCCCGGATGGCCACCGACGGCACTACCACGATGAACTTGGTGAAGCCGTACCGCCGGTTCAGCTCGAAGATGGTCTTGGTGTAGACGTAGGTTTTCCCGGTGCCCGTCTCCATCTCCACGCAGAACTGCCGGGAGGCGGCGCTGTCCGTCATGGGCAGGAGGTTCCGCTTCTGGACGGCCCGCATATTGGCGGTGAGGGCGTCGTCAGTCAGCCGCAGGACATTACCCACCCCCAGCTCCGCCGGGCCGAAGCTGGTCTGATCCGGGAGCTGGCCCTCCTCCATGACGGAGAAGGTGGCGCGGCTGCGCTCCTGTCCGGCGAACAGGTTGGTGACCGCCTCCACGGCGGCGGTCTGGAAATCCTGATCCTTGAATTTCAGTTTCATGGCGGGCTACGCCTTTCCATACAGAATATAGATCGCCAGCAACGGCCCTTGGCAATAGCTTTCCTCCGGGTATTGTCTCTTTAACCGCTCATACTCCCGCAGCAGAAGCGGAAGTGTGTCCTCCCGCTCTTGAACGCCCAGCGCCACGCAGGCCATACTTTGGGCGTAAGGGCTCCGGATCTCTGGATACATTTCAATCAGATGATCAACATACTCCTGCTCCGCGTGGCCAAGGATGTATACGGTGGTTTCCGTCACGTTGTCCTGAAAGCTGGTTTGGAAGCGGCGCAGCAGAGGCGGCAGCACCTCCGCCTGCATGGTCAGAATCTTTTTGCAAAGCGTTTCACGGTTGGCGATGTCATAGTCATTTCGAATAAATTTGACGATTGCGTCACCCGTTTCAAGCCGGGCGATCTCTGCTTTTTCCTCCTCAATCCGTGCCTTGCGCTCGGGCTCGATCTCTCCCTCCAGAATATCCCATATCGCATTCTGAAGCTTTTCATTGAAGCCCGCCGTCATAGAAAAATGGGCGATGAGCGGGGCGGACATCTTGTCCAGTGGATTATCCCGGAAAAAGTTCCTAGGTAACAGTTTTTTATCCATTTCAAACACCTCACACCAATTTCAAATCCACGCCCCGGTCCCGCAGGATGTACCAGGCGTTGGCCATCGCCGTATCGTCGGCGAAGCTGTCCCGGGAGATGACCGCCTTGGCGGGGGCGTACTCCGCCATCTGCTCCACGTCCTCGGGTTGGATGTCCGGGGTAAGGCACACCAGCAGCAGACAGTCCTCCCCCACGCTGTAGGCGGTCTTGCCGTTGACGGACACCTCGCTGACAGGGAAGTCCAGGGGCACGCCCAGCTTGAGCATGACCTCAAACACCATGTCCAGGTCGGAGCGGTCCGGCTTGACCCGGTGGATCATGGCGTTCATGCGGTTGGCCAGCTCGCCGATCACGTCCCCCGCCTGGGGGTCGATGGGGGCGGCGCCCCAGGTTTTCAGGTTGGAGCTGTCCAGCTTGAACACACGGAAGCCCACATCCAAAGACGCTGCATTATCCATCTTCTTTTCTGCGCTTTCACCCATCTCATCTTCTAATTCTTTATCAAGAAGAATCATCCCCAAATCAAGGGCAGCAGAAGAAAAACAATCATTCCAAATCTTTAAATTTGCCCTTTTAATGCGCTCTTTTCCAATTTCGCAAATGTTTTTGTAGCCCGCTTTGAACGTTTCACTTTTTTCGTCACAGAGTTCAGGAAGCTGAACCATAATGTATCGGCGGTTGCCGCCGTCCTCGGCGTTGAGCTGCATGACGGCGTGGGCCGTGGTGGCGGAGCCGGAGAAGAAGTCGAGAATAATATCGTTATCGTTTTGGGCAGTAACATATTCTACAAGTTTTTTAATGTCATTTGGATTTTTAGGGTTTTCAAAAATGCGCACATTGTCAAAAAGTTTGTTGAATTCCTGTGTTGCTGTCTGTGCATAGCTAAAGCAGACAGAACGCATGACTTCCTTGTCCTGTTCAAATAGATTCGTACGAATTTTCGGCGTTGTCGTTTCATCTTTCCCGAACACGACTCGCCCACGCTCGATTTCTTCTTGCATTCGTTTCGGATTTGGATATACCCAGCCCCTTGACGGAACTTTGCAAGGTTTTCCGGTTACTGGGTGAATCACATCATAACTGGGACCACCGCCACCTGGCCAACTAATATTCCCATCATCACGGTAAGGCCCTTTCTCATCTACACGAGTAAACCGGGCAAGGGATTTGCGCTCGTCATCGACAGGCCAGGAAGCATAGAGAGCCTTTAAGCCTTCGTTTACTTTTGCCCAATCATCATTGTAAAGCTGACGCAGGCGGTCAAACTCTGACTTGACTTCATCAATTCCCTCTTTTGTGGCCCTGAAAATAGTCCCATTTTCATAAATTGTTGCGGCACTCTTAAAATAGACAAGCATATATTCGTGCCCGACCGAAAAGTATTTTGCGTCATTTTTGCGGTTCTTGTCATAAACCAGAGTTGCAACATAATTTTCTTCGCCAAAGACTTCATCACAGATTTTCTTGAGGTTATATATCTCCGCATCATCAATGGAGATAAAAATCACCCCATCATCCCGCAAAAGGTTCGCCGCCAGCCGCAGGCGGGGGTACATCATGTTCAGCCAGTTGGTGTGGAACCGGCCCATGGTCTCCGGGTTGGACTTGGTGGTCTGGGCGGTGACCTCCCTGTACCGGGCCAGGGGGTCGGCGAAATCGTCGGCGTAGACGAAATCGTTCCCCGTGTTGTAGGGCGGGTCGATGTAGATCATCT
>CAJTTS010000211.1 GCA_910579155.1 uncultured Oscillospiraceae bacterium
AGACGGAGCATTCAATGCCTGTGCAATTTGAAGCGCATGATCAATGCACGCATACAGGCTGTTGATTGTGCCATCCCAGCCAGCCGGTGCGGGAACTGGCTGGCCATCCAGAACAGAAATGCTCTCGCCTACCTTCCCGTCTATGCGCAGGATATGGTCTTTGCCGTAGACCATCCCCAGCCCGGAGCCACAGTCCCAGTTCACAAAGGCGGTGCCGGTATCGTCCACATGGTTGACTGTCCCTTGGCTTCCACGCTCCAATTTACTGTACGGGTCCGGCCCCATTCCTATCAACTCCACACGGCAGCCGACCGGGTATGTTTCTCGGATGTGCTGGACTACTTCTCTGTTTGGAAAATTCATGATCTGATACTCCTTTATCATATTTCTTCTGTGCAGGGTATAAATTTAAGGCTGGCAGCTACGCATTTGGCCGGGCCGCCGTTACAATCATCCTCATTGACGGTTAGGGGAGGAACACGAAACCTTCTTGAACGGGGATGATCGTGCCGCCACCCTGCATATTATCGGAGAAGGGGTATTTCCAGATCAGATGATTGCCAAACCGCTCGGTATAAGTATCGCGCACCTTGTCCAAGGTCGAATCAAAGGCGCCATACTTATTCAGAATGGCCATCAGTTCGTCCTTGCGATACAGGCTGATTCTATTGATTTTCAGACCCATGCAATGGAGTATTGGTTCTGCAATACCGGAAGGCGCAGTCAGTTCAGCATCTGCACTTGCACTGTCCGATGCCTGGTTATTTTTGAGCTTGTTCATCTCCAGCCTCCTCATTTGCTTCTCTGATCAGTTCCAGGTACATTTTATTCGTAGGCAGTCTGTTGACCGGCCGCATACTCAAAATTTTAAGCCCGGCTGCCTCCATAGCCTGATTCCGGCGTTTTGCTTCTGCCTCGTCAACAAGGTTGCCGTACCAGAGGAAGTCCACGCTGCCATCCTGATGCTGGTATTTGACCTCCCACACTCGGATGCCATTTTCGCAGCACTTGCAAAAGCTGTTCCACTGATCCACAAGCGCTTGTCCATCCAATATGGTTTCAATTTCCCAGTCATCGCCGGAACTCCACGCCGCAAAGTCGGCGCCATGAGTCAGGTGGGGAAAATCCTCTGGATAGCGGGCATAGCCTTTCTCCTGTGCTGCCTGTCCCGGGATGGTGTTAATCTTAAACATGATGTCACCTGACCTTAATCCCAGTCAACGAGCAAGTTGCCGGCACCATCGCAAAGGGCGTAGTCATGCTCGTCATCCCCGCCCTCAAAATCCGCAGGTGCTGATGTGCGATTGAGTTCAGCCGCCTTCTTCAGGGCTTCATCATCGTTGTCCGCAGTAAAAGAGAACGCCACACGCTGGGTGCGTTCCATCGTAATGCTATATTTCATTTTCAGTTCTCCTTGTCTGTATTCAAGTTTTCTTCCCCACTGCTCAGTCGTTGGGCTTCCACAATCCTCAGCCGGATCCCTTCTAAGGCGGTGACAACCTCGGCCTGCGTTCTGAAATTGGTTCGCTTTGCCGGTGCCATGTAGTTGTTCAGTGGCCTTTCCGAAATGTGATAGGTTTCTAAGACCCCATACCCACCGTCAGCGCAGACCCAAAACTGCAAATTCAGAACTCTGCATTCTGCGACAATGTTCATGGGATGGAATTTGCTGACAGACCCAGCCTGGCAGAAATCATCAAATCCAATCTGATAGAGCTTCTGCTTGATTTCAGAAAATCTCACAATTCCGCCTCCTCGGACATCCTTTTTGCATATACCTCGATCTCCTCATAACTGAGCCATTCCGGCTTTTTGCCAGCCGGGAAACTGAGCCACAGGGCCTTCATGTAGGCAATGTGCGCGTCCACGTCCTGGCCCCACAGGTATTTTTTGCATCGATTTCCATGTCCAAGGAAGTAGTTGCAGTCTGACTGCATCCGGGAAAGGAGCCGATAGCGGAATTCCTCGTCTTGCTTCATGACCTCATTGAGGTTGTCAGCCAAGCCAAGTTCAAAGGCGACTGCCCAGCCATTGTTTCCATCAGCGATGACCTCGCCGCAGATTTCATCAGCATCATGCTCCCAGGCCATGCCGCAAGCCTGCTCAATCGCAACCTCCTCGTTCTCTGCCTCGACCTCAAGCGTGTGGACTGACGTAACCTTCACAGTAAAGGTCCGCGTCTTCGCTTGGGTCAGTCCGCACGTTTCGGCGACTCCTGCGGAGAGCTGCTGCTCATATTCCAGGTAGCCCCATACAGAACCAACGCCCGGAATGTCCGTTTTTTCTTTGAAGCTGACCACTGTGTTGGCAAAAAGCGGGAATGTATCGGGCCTGATTGGGTACTCGGTTGAATAGTAGCGATACATCAAATTACCCCCTCTGTTTGATTCCGAGAAGTCTCATAATTCCGCCCCTCATACTGCTGGCGGGCATACATCGCCACACCTGTGAACCAGATACCGTCATCGGAGGCGTGGGATGCGTCCACAGGAAAAGGCAGTGTTGGTGAGACAAGCCTCTGGGACAGAGCTTGGGAGAGTTCCCAAGCCGGACACTTGCCAATATCATTTACATCCCGATCATAGTCATCAGCTTGAAGGGCAGTGAAAATGGCCTCCAAGTCATCATGGGATATGGGGGCCTCCAAAAACTTCAGGCTCCAGCTGTCGAGGTTGGTTTCTCCGACGGCCTGGACAGGGGTGGGACGCTCGAAAAAGCCGGTCAACAGTGTGGAGCACAACTCACTCAGCTGCGTCCATGTGTAAAAATGAGCCTGACAGGACGTTCCTGTCGGGCTTGGTGTTGCGAAAGTGAACATGAAAAGTCCCTCCTGATTCAATTATTGGGGGAAGCGAGCATGGATGGTCACCTTGATCGCCTCCCGCAGATTCTCCGCATGATCGCCGCCATTCCCGTTGTAGCGATGCCACCGCCTTTGAACATCAGTTAGAAGTCCTTCATCGTTGAGCAGGGTAGCCTGGCCGCGGCCGTCAAAGCAGGGGTCGTCCTTGTCCAGGTCGCTTATCTCGTCTTTCAGATATGCCATCTGAGCCTGTTTGTCTTTGACGGTACAGACCATATCGACTTCTTTCTCCGTCAGAGGAATTGTGACCAGTTGGCCGCCAAATGTCCGCCGGATGCAGAAGGGACTGGGTGCGATGGGATTTCCCTCCACTACGGCCCGGGCCAAGTCATCCGCAGCCTGGGGCGTCATAATCTGGCCGTCAAAATGTTCGGCCATCAGGCTGGCGAGCAGCATATAGTCGATCTGCCAGGACGGACTTGCGGCTCTGTCAATACTGCCGTCCTGCCGAACCGTAAACCCGGCGGGATCCGTACCGGTGCCTTTCGCCTCACATACGAAGGCGTCCAGCTTTTCAAAACCGAAGCCTCGCAAGATCTCGGCCAGCGCCGGTTCGCTGTACTCAGTCATAAAGATGACCTGATGTACGAACTCCGCCTGCTGGCCATGCTTGTCGTGGGTGACGCGAACCACTTCGTAGAGATTGCCAACGTCCAGACAGCGGACGTAGCAGTAGTGGTCCACGGCGTCGGCATAGGAGTTCCAAGGGGCAAGGAGCACGATTTGTTGCATGAAAGATACCTCCAATCAAATTTTTCGCCTGCTACCGGCGGTGAGAAATATATATAAAAACGCACACAGACGGCGGCCTGTGTGCGTTGTGCCTGTTATGGCGATTCATCTTAGTTATGATATAGAGCCGGAAAACAAAAAAGTGCCATCTGCAAACATGCAAATGGCACTTTGATACACGGGTGACTATGCGCGCTTTCGTAGGCGGCACTGATACTTTATGCCTGCATTATAACATTGCAACGACTATCCGTCAATGCTATCCCTACAAAAAGCGCTTGTCAGAATGGGAGAAAAGATATATAATGCCCTCATACAGTATCCGTAACCTGCTATCAGCGGTTCCAGTATCCGTGTTTCCAGTATCCAGGAGCCAGTGGGCCTTTGGATGCTTTTTTCTTGCCCAGTATAAAATATCTTTGCCAGTTTGGCCACAAAGCGCACGAGCAGCGATGCCCGTGTGCTTTTTTATATAAATGTCTCTGCCCTGGCTGAGGGCAAAATTGTTTTGAAGGGAGTTGTATCTAGTAATGAAATCAGTAACAGAAAGCAGAGGTATCCATACCAATATGCCTGCGCATGACCATGGCGAGACGTTCTCTAACCGGGGTATCTGCTATGGACAGCGGGTATAGGTATGGGAGCGGGCAGCCCTTACTGCCAGCGATTCCAGGCCGCAGGGGAACACCGCACATGGACCGCATTTATCTTCCGCAGTTGCTTCCGCTGGAGGAGTATGAAA
>CAJTTS010000212.1 GCA_910579155.1 uncultured Oscillospiraceae bacterium
GGCTGAATCTGGTGTCCCGCACCAGCTTGAAGGTCAGGTCTTTGGGGGCGTGGCCCAGGACACTGCCATCAAATTCTCCGATCCGGAGCATCAGCGTCTGGATCAGCTCCTCAAACTGCCCGTTGGCCGCCTGATATTCGGCCTTGTGGGCGTGATACCACTCCAGGTCATTGTTGGCGCTCAAGCCGGACAGATAGTCCATGATCAACTGAGTATCCATTTTCTTCCTCCCCTACGCGTCCGCCACTGCGGAGAAGGCCGGGCCGTTCAGAAAATCCCGGATCATCCTCTTCAGCCGCTCTGTGGACTGGTACGGCCGGCAGAACAAGAACTGCTGGGCGTATCCGTCGATCTCCTCCATGGCCGCCGTCACCGCCACGGCGGTATCGCTGGGCTTGGCGGAGGTAAAGTCCAGCCGGCCGGGCGCGATGCGGTGGTTCCGGATCGCGTAATTCACCCGGTCGGCGCAGCGGCAGCTCCCCTTCCCGTACTCGCCGCAGTATTCCGAAAGGAAGTCGGCCATTTTTTTCCGCACCCGGGAGAGGCGCTGACGGTAGGCTTCCGGAGTGATGCCCAGGATCTCCCCGGCGATCCGGCTGTCCACCCGGAACATGGTGCCCAGGATGAAGATACAACGGCTCTCCGGGTCCAGACACTGGAGCATGACGTTCGTGCAGGACAGCTTGAGCTCCTCGGCCAGGATGGCCCTCTTCACATTCTGGGTCAGGTCGGGCACGTCCTGGATCTTCCCGTTGCGGATGTCGTCTCCATAGAACTCGAAGCTCAGAGGAAACTGGGCAAACATATGCTTCTTGTAGTCCTTGAGATGGTTTGCCGCAATGCGGAACACCCAGGTGGTGAAGGCGCTGTCCCCTTTGAAGGAGGAGAGGTGGGTCATGACCTTCAAAAGGATGTCCTGGGACGCGTCCTCCGCGTCGTGGAACGTGCCCAGCATCCGCAGGGACAGGTTGAAAACCAGATCCTGCACACCGGCCAGCACCGTCTCCAGCGCGGCCTTATCCCCAGCGGTGGCCCGCTCGATCAGAGCAGACAGCTCTCGATCTTCTTTTGTGTTCATAAAAACACCTCCTAATGAGATTAGACTGGCATGGAGCGGATCTGTGACAAAATGAATGTCCGAGGTGCTCAAGGACCGCCTGACGATATGTCCGTCAGCACGCTTAGATGATAGAGGAATTTGAGGAGTGGCTCAGGCCGTCGTAGTGCTCTTTTTTTGGGCAAGGACCGACGCAGTTGCACCGGCCCTTGCCCATCCAATTTCACAGATCGGTTCTTATTCGGGAATATCGTCCTCAGTCGATCTTTAAGATCAGCTCCAGCACCCGCCGGGCGCAAGCCTCCAGATCGGCCCGGGTGACGAGCCCCCGCTCCATGGCAGCCCGGACCCGCTCCGGGTATCCGTTTGCCATCTTCAGGTCGCTCCCCGCCAGGATCTCCTTGTACTGCTCTCCCCGGTTCCACCAGTCGGTCATCACCATGCCCCGGAAGCCCCACTCATCCCGCAGGATATCCGTCAGCAGCTCCCGGCTCTCAGAGGCCCGGCGGCCGTTGATAACGTTGTAAGAGCTCATGATGGCCCAGGGGTCCGCCTCCCGCACCACGATCTCAAAAGCCCGCAGATACAGTTCCCGCAGAGCCCGCTGGGACAGCCGGGAGTCGCTGTGCTTTCGGTTGGTCTCCTTGTTGTTGCAGGCAAAGTGCTTCACCGTGGCGGCCACGTTTTGGGACTGGATGCCCCGCACCATGGCCCCGGCCAGCTTTCCGGTGAGCAGGGGGTCCTCGGAGTAGTACTCAAAATTCCGGCCGCACAGGGGGCTGCGGTGGAGGTTGACGGCGGGGGTGAGCCAGACCGAGATGTTGTTTTCCTTCACTTCTTCCGCCCCCGCGGTCCCCACCCGCTCCACCAGCTCCGGGTCCCAGGTGGCGGCCAGCAGGGTGGCGCAGGGCCACGCCGTGGTGCACACTCCCACCTCGGGCTGGAGCCGCAGTCCGGCGGGGCCGTCGGCGGTGGTCAGGTTGGGTACGCCATATTCCGGCAGGTTCCCCAGTCCGAAGGTATTGGACACCCCCACATTGGGCTGGCCGCCCAGCAGGTGGATCAGGTCATCGTCGCTGAGCTGGGCCATGAATTCCTCTAAGGTCAGCTTTCCCTCCGCCACGGCGGACAGGGGCTCTGCCCCCGGCGCGAAGGGCTGAGTGAGCATCCAGCGGTCCCGGCCCGGTGCGGCGGGGGCCACCGCCTCCGCCTGGGCGGCGGTGAGGGGCTGGAACACGTTCTCGTTGGGGTCCACGGCCGGCGCGGCGGGCAGGTCCTCATAGGCGCCGTCCGCCAGCAGGCGCTTGGAGAGCTGGGACGGGGCCAGACAGCCGCCGCACTGGCGGACCACCTCGGTCTCCTTCTGCTCCCAGGCCCAGGCCAGCGGGGCCGCGTCCCGGACAGAGGTTCCCACGTACAGCACATACCGGCCTTTCTCCAGCACCCAGGCGGATCTGCGGACCTTGCCCAGGTCATCGAAGCTGGCCATATCGGCCACAGCGAAGGACAGCTTCACCGTCTGGCTCTCGCCGGGGGCCTGTAGCCGGGTTTTTTGAAACGCCACCAGATTCCGGGCGGGCTTTTGCAGCAGCCCCCGGGGCGGGCAGGCGTAGAGCTGGACCACCTCCTGGCCCGGCCGGTCCCCCGTGTTGGTGACCTGGACCTCCACCCAGATCCTTCCGTCCTCCGCCTGCGTGTGGACCGTCTCCAGGGCAAAGTTGGTGTAACTCAGGCCGTAGCCAAATGGGTAGACCACCCGCTCTGCCATGCCGGGAACCGTCTCGAAATAGCGATAGCCCACGTAGATGTCCTCCGCGTACTCCACGTAGTGGGGGGACTGGTGGAATCGGTCGGTGGAGGGGTAGTCGGCCAGATCCCTGGCGAAGGTGTCGGGCAGCTTGCCACAGGGGTTGGCTTTGCCGGTCAGCAGGGCGGCCATAGCGTCCCCACCCTCCATGCCCCCCTGGTAGGCCAGCAGGGCCGCGCCGACGCGGTCATTGTCACAGAACCAGGACACATCCATCACGCCGCCCACGTTGAGCACCACCGCCACCTTGTCAAAGGCGGCGCACACCTGGTCTACCAGGGTCCGTTCCCCGTCGTTCAGGTAGTAGTCCCCCCGGGGGAAGATGCTTTTTGCCTTTTTCGGCATAGACAGCTCGTCGGGCCAGGGGTAGTTCTCCTCCAGGTACAGCTCCGGCTCCCGGTCCCAGCCCTCGCCGGAGAACCGGCTGAGGGCGATGACCGCCACGTCTGCTGACTTCCGGGCGGCGGTGAGCAGCTCATAGGGCAGCTCCGGCTCGGCCATCAGGCCGGGCACGTCCCCGGCGGCGTACCGCTGGGCCACATAGTCCCGGTAGAAATCGGACAGGGGCTCAAACAGGGGCACGTTTTCCGCTTTCAGGCCGTCGTAAAGGTTATGGACATAGGCCACGGTGACGTCGCCACTGCCGCCGCCCCCCTTCACGTAGTCGAAGCTGCCCTTGCCGAACAGGGCCACCCGGGTCCTTGGAGGCAAGGGCAGCAGACCGCCGTCATTTTTCAGCAGGACGGCCCCCTCCTGCGCCGTCTGCCGGGACAGCGCGATATGGGCGGGGCCGGCGGTGACATAGCCCTCTTTGCTCAGGGGCAGATTGGGCTGATACTGGGCACGGATCCATTTTTCCATGGAATTTCCTCCTTTTTTAAAAGAGGAGCGCCACCGAAGCTGGCGGCGCTCCTCAAATCGTCCTATTCTTTCACACCGCCGAGGGTGACGCCTTCCACAATAAATTTCGACAGGAGCAGGTAAATGATAATGATGGGCACAATGGCGATGGTGATCATCATATAAATCTTACCCATGTCGAAGTTCATGTAGTCCGCGCCCCGGAGGGTGGCGATCATGATGGGCAGGGTCTGCTTGCTCTTGGAGGTGATGACCAGGGCGGGGATGAAGTAGTTGTTCCAGGACCCCACGAAGGTGAAGATGGCCTGCACCGCAATGGCGGGCTTCATGATGGGCAGCACGATGCGGTTGAAGGTGCCGAACTCGTGGGAACCGTCGATGCGGGCGGCCTCGATGAGCTCCTTGGGGAGGGAGGACTGCATATAGCTGTGCATGAAGTAGAACACGGAGGGGGAGGCCACAGAGGGCAGGATCAGGGGCAGCAGGGAGTCGTCCATGCCCATGTTGGTGATGAGGCGCAGGAAACCCAGGGCCGTCACCTGGGTGGGCATGACCAGGATGGCCATGATGAAGGTGAAGG
>CAJTTS010000213.1 GCA_910579155.1 uncultured Oscillospiraceae bacterium
GCGTCGCCAATGTTGCAAAGAGCGCATAGCACAATCCCTCGCAGATGTATAAATAAAGCCCCATCGCAGCTATGTCCCGCTGGAGAAGTCCAGCGGAGATAAAACTCGGTATAATAGGGAGAGGCACTATTTCTCTTGTGAACTAAACAACGATTCAAATACCGCAGTAGTTGAGTGTGATGTTATACCGAGTTTTCAGACCACAATCCCTTATGCCACAAGGATTTCTCCCTTTAATTCGGTATAATATTTTTCTCGGTATAACAAAGTAGCGTATTGATTGTCTATTTAAGCTGGTCTTAGACAAATCAAGCCTCGTGTTACCCTCTTTTTCCCAACTCAGTCAGTGCTTTTAGCGTGCCATCCAGGTTTTCCTTGTGCCAGTTTTTGAAGGAACCGGCAAATATGGTGGCGTAGTAGCCGGAACTCCGCAGGTCGCTCAGTGCCGCTTGCTGGGTGGTCAGGCGGATGGTGTCCGATCCGGTGCGGATGGTGATGACCGTGTTGAGCTTATTGTCTCCCAGCTCCACCGACTGGATGTCCTCATAGGGAAGGACCAGGGATATGTCTTTGCGCAGGTTGCCCCATGTGGTGTTGAAGGGGAGCAGGACGATTTCGTGTTCACACATCTGGAGAACATAAAATTCCGAGTTGAAAAATGCCATAATTTGCTCGCTCAGGTTTTCCGGGGCGTATTTGATGATGATGCAGCGATCCTCCAGGGGCTGGTATCCAAGCTCCTGGACAAATTTTTTAACTTCATTTGCCATGGTATATACCTCCAAATCGTTCCAGTTCATGTTTGGTGCGGACAGGCGGGAGCAATTCGTGTTTTGCCGTATTGAATGGATCCGTTTAGTCAACGGGGGTGACGAGGGGCTTGCCGTCCGCACCCAGCAAGACGGTCATCCCGGTGCCGGTTGCCTTGTTATGGGAACCAAGGACGTAATTGATGCCGGTTTCCGTATCAACGACGATCTTTATTACATTCACAATGCCCTGGTTATAGACTTCCACAAAGCGCTCCTTTGCCATTGCGTTTCCCTCCTTTCCCATCCTGCCTGTCTGCGAAAAGGAGCATACCACAGCCCTGGTTCTGCGTGGGGCAGATTTCCTGAACGGCACAAATCGTTCCTGAACGGCAAAAAGCCGGGGGAGAGCCTCACGGCTCCCCTCCCGGCCTTTTGTGCAGCTCCGCCTTCCCGGCCCGGGACAGCAGGCACGTCCGCCCGCCCACCCGGACCTGATTTCCTTTCCAGTCCACCGCCTCAATTTTGTCTGCCGCCGCCAGATAGGCCCGGTGGACCCGGATGAACCGCCCGCCCAGCTCCCGCTCCAGCTCGTTCAGGCTGCCCACGAAATCCATCCGGCTGTCCGCCGTGTGGAGAAAGACGTGGTGGGCCTTGGGGGCGGTCTCAAAAAACAGAATGTCCGCCAGCGGCACGTGCCGCGTCTCATCCCCCGTCCGCAGGGAAAACACCTCCACCGGGTCCCGCCGCTCGTCCAGCAGGCGGGCGTGGACCGCCTCCAGGCACCGAGCGGCGGACGGCCCGGTGCGCTCCGGCACCTTCACGATGTAGTCAAAGGCCTCCAGATGATACCGGAAGGTTTTCCAGGCCAGATCACCGTAGCTGGTGATGTATACCAGCGTGCCATGGGGGTCCCGCCGCCGCAGCTCCCGGCCCAGTTGGAAGCCGTCCCATTCCCCGTCCTTCAAATCCACGTCCAGGAAGTAGACGCTCCGGCTTCCGTCCCGGGCCGCGTCCAGCAGCTCCCGGGCCGTGGCGGCGGCGCAGGCCACCTCCATGTCGTAGTTCTCCACAAAGATTTTCCACTCCAGGGCGGTTTTGATCTGGTGGCGGACGGCCTCCTCGTCGTCGCATAAGTAAATCTGGATCATGCCCTGCCCTCCACCGTCAGCTCCTGGACAAACACGCCTCCGGCCCAGCCGGTGGAACAGGCGGCGTTGGGACACTTAGCCAGAATCCGCTGATAGCTGGGGAGGCCCAGCCCCCGGCCCTCCCCCTTGGTGGAGAAGCCCTCTGCCCAGATGCTGTCCGGGTCGATGGCTCCGGCGTAGGGGTTGGACACCCGCAGGGACAGCCCCTCCCCTTGGGCCAGCAGGACCACCTCCACCCAGTGCGTTTCCGTCTCCGCCGCGGCCTCGCCGGCGTTGTCCAGCAGAATCCCCAGGCACCGGGCAAAATCCCACACGTCCATCCCCACCCGCTCTACGGGGTAGAGCACCTCCAGGCGGCAGTCGATTCCCTTTTCCGACATAGCCGCCAGCTTGGACAGCAGCAGGCTGCGCACCTGGGGAACCCGCACATTGCCGATCTGGGCGGAGGCCCGTATCTTCTCCCCAATGCGCCGGTCAAAGCCTGCGTCCAGCTCCGCCAGGGTGGCGCGAAGCTGGTCCAGCTCACCCTCGTCCGCCTGCTCCGACAGCCCCGCCAGCAGGTTTTTGTAGTCGTGGCGGAAGGCGCGCACCTCCCGGCGGATGTCCTCCAGGTCCCGCTCGTAAAGCTGCTGCTGGGCGATGATATCCCGCTGGGCCTCCACCTTCCGGGCGGCGTCCAGCCGCTGGGCCAGGTAAATGACCAATCCCACCGCCAGCGCCGCCATCACTACGACAAGCAGATAGTAGGGAACCAGATACTCCGGCTGAATCCCCAACTGTAAAATGAAGAATGCCTCCATAACCGCCTCCAGGGCAAAGGAGAACAGGGCCATGCGGCGCTGGATGGAACCCTCCTCCAGCAGAAGGCGGAACCAGTGCCCGAAGCGGAGCCGGTACAGCAGAGCGGCGGAGGTCAGCGTGACGGCCCCATAGATAACCATCGCCGCCGCATACTGGAGCTCGCTGTTCAGGAGCAGCAGTTGGGGCAGGTTGGACACGGCCACCTGGAATACGCCCGCCATGCACGTGGCGGCAAAGGCCTGCCAGAATCCGGTCTGCCACGCCCACCGGACCCATAGGGTACACATCAGCAGGATGGAGCAGGAGAGCGCGCAATAGCGGACGATTCCGCGGTCGGGGATGAGCGCATACAGGCCCGCCTCGATCAAGGTACCCAGCAGCGGGGAGAACACCAGGGCAGGCAGCTTTTTCAGCACCTGCCGCCCCCGCGTGTTCATAATCATAAACAGGTAGACCACCAGGATGGCGTGGGAAATCAAGGAACCTGTAAATTCAATCAGACAATCCTCCAGTGTGTACATGGCGATTCCCCCTCCTTTTCCGCAAAGCAATGCCCAGACAATATACCATATCCGGGGCAGTTTGTCCACATTTGGATGCCCGGCGGCGCACTGGCGCCGCGCTAATCAATGGTAAATCAACAGAAAAATATGTTTACAATCGTCCAACATCGTGGTATTATATAAAGCTGCTGGAGTTTTCCTGGATAATCGATATGAAAATGAGGAGTGTTCCCTTTATGAGTCGTATGGTCGGTACCGTATCCCGGGGCATCCGCACCCCCATCATCCGCAGTGGGGACGATCTGGTGGAGATCGTAACCGATTCCCTGCTGGAGGCCGCCGCCGAGGATGGCTTTGCCCTCCGCGACCGGGACATTGTGGCCATGACCGAGGCCATCGTGGCCCGGGCCCAGGGCAACTACGCCACCGTGGACGAAATTGCCGACGATGTCCGGGCCAAGCTGGGCGGGGAGACGGTAGGCGTGATTTTCCCCATCCTCAGCCGCAACCGTTTTGCCATCTGCCTGCGGGGCATTGCCAAAGGGGCCAAAAAGATCGTCCTCATGCTCAGTTACCCCTCCGACGAGGTGGGCAACCACCTCATCAGCCTGGACGCTGTGGACGAGAAGGGGGTGGATCCCTACAAGGACGTGCTCACCCTGGCGCAGTACCGGGAGCTGTTCGGCTATGAGAAGCACCCCTTCACCGGCGTGGACTATGTGGCCTACTACCAGGAGCTCATTGAGGGCTGTGGGGCCGAGGTGGAAATTATCTTCGCCAACGATCCCCGTGCCGTCCTGCCCTACGCCAGGAACGTGCTGTGCTGCGACATCCACACCCGCCGGCGTACCAAACGGCTGCTGAAAGCCGCCGGCGCGGAAAAGGTGTTCGGCCTGGACGAGATTCTGAACGCCCCCGTCCATGGCAGCGGATATAACGAGAAATACGGTCTGCTGGGCTCCAACAAGTCCACCGAGGAACAGGTGAAGCTGTTCCCCCGGGACTGCCAGGGGCTGGTGGAGGCCAT
>CAJTTS010000214.1 GCA_910579155.1 uncultured Oscillospiraceae bacterium
GCGTCCATAACCATGGACTCCTGGCCCATGGCGGAGCACATGACCACGTTGGCGCTGCCGTCCTTGGCGCGGATGGCCTTCAAGGCCTCCAGGCCGTCCATGTTGGGCATGGTGATGTCCATGACCACCAGGTCGGGGCCGATCTCGCCGAACTTCTCCACCGCGTCGGCGCCGTCAACGGCCTCGAACACCTCAGTGTAGCCGTTCTTGGTCAGCGTGTCCTTAATCATCTTGCGCATGAAGGCGGCGTCGTCCACTAACAGAATTTTCTTAGCCATGGTTTAATCCATCCTTTTTTATTATGATATGTTATGCTCCGCGGCCAATCATGGCCGGGGCAAGGTTGGTGAAGTGTGTTATCTGCCAGTTGCCAGCATTTCGATACCGGGGGTCTGGACGATCTCGGTGATCCGGACGCCGAAGTTATCCTCAATGACCACCACCTCGCCCCGGGCGATGCACTTGCCGTTGACAAACAGGTCCACCTGGTCGCCGGCCAGCTTATCCAGCACCACCAGGGAGCCCTTGGCAAATTCCAGGATATCCTGCACCTTCCGGCGCGCCCGGCCGATTTCCACCGTCACCTGGAGGGGCACCTCCATAATGAGGTCCAGGTTTTGAGCCTGTTCCGCACCCAATTGAGCGACGGGGTCCATCGGCTCCATACGCACGGGCTTGGTAGCGATGACCTTTGGCTCAGGCTGCGCTTTCTGCGCCTCTGGCTGGGGCGGATAGGGGTAGGGATAAGGCGGGTAGTACATGGGGGGATAACCCATATAGCCGCCTTGCATCTGCCCGTCCGGACCCGGCATGGGGGGGTAAGGATAGGGAGGCATCTGTCCCGGCTGGCCCATCTGGGGAACGGGAGCCGCCTGCGCGGGAGGCTGCTGTGCGGCAGGGGCGGGCGCCGGAGAAGGGGCGGATGCAGCGGGCGCCGGAGAAGGGGCGGATGCAGCGGGCGCAGAGGCGGGCTGTTCAGGCATTCCGCCTGCCAGCATCTTTTCGATTTCCTCCTGGCTCATCATCCGGTTCTCGCCGCCGGAAGGTGCGGGCGCGGGTTCAGGTTCCGCCGCGACACCGCCCGCCAGCATTTTCTCGATCTCCTCCTGACTCATCATCCGGTTGCTGGGTTCCGGCTCAGGGGCGGGGGCGTCGGCTCCGCCGTGGAGCATGGCCTCAATCTCCTCCTGGCTCATCGTCCGGTTGCTGGTATCCGGCTGGGCGGGAGGGGCTTCCGGGCGGGCGGCGCCCGACGCTCCGACGGACACCTCGTCCTCCAGACCCAGGCTCTTGAGCAGCTCCTTGGCCAGGGATACGCTCATCACGTTCATGAACTCGCTTTCCAGCGCGTTCTCAATTTTCAGGAAAAACCGGACTACTACGATTTGGTCCGCGCCTTGGGGCAGGTGATCCCGTTTGAACTGGTCCAGGTTGTCCAGCTCGAAGGACTGGGGGGTGGAGATATCCACCCGGAAGCCCAAAAAGTCGGACATGGCGGTGGCCGCGGACCCCATCATCTGGTTCATGACCTCGCACACGCAGCTGATGGTCAGCTCGTTGAGCTCGAATTCCTCATCAGGGGTCTCCATCCCCATGAGGATATCCACGATGATCTTGATGTCGCTGCGCTTGAGCAGCATGATATTGCTGCCCTCCAGCCCCTCGACATACTTGATCTCCACGCCGATGGCCGGCTCCAGGTTGCCCAGGGAGAAATCCTTCACGTCCACCACGGACACCGTGGGCGTTGTGATGTCCACACGGTGATCCAGCATGTTTGACACGGCGGTGGCCGAGGAGCCCAGGCTGATATTCATCATTTCGCCCAAGGCGTCTATCGCCATTGGGCTGAACAGTTCCTTCTCCATCGCTTACTCGCTCCTTTGCTCGGCCGAATAGCATACCTCGTCTATCTTGATGGCCATGTTTTTCTTATGGGTCCCCATGCGTCCGGTGAACCACTGGTAGCCGCCGATCTCCAGGAACACAGGGGAATCCTTGGAACGGCCCAGATCCACCACGTCGCCTACGTTGAGATGATAGATATCGCTGAGGGTGAGCTGGGTATCGCCCAGCTCGGCGATGATCTCCAGACTGGAATCGCGCAGGGTGTCGAAAATCTCATGCGAGTTGTCCTCGCTGGTCGCCTTCTTACCCATGCTCTCCCGGTTCACCTCGCCAAAGACGCTCATCAGAACGTCCCCCGGCAGCACGACGCTCATGCGCCCCTCGTTCTGGGGAAAGGTGAGCTTCATGTCCACCAGCACCACCGTCTCGTCCAGGTTTAGAAGCTGGACCAAGGTGGGGTTCACCTGAGTTCGCTCGTACTCGAAGCTGATGGGCACGTAGTTTTCCCAACTGGAGCCCATCAGCACAACGATGTCCTTCATCAGGTGCTCATAGAGCTGGAGTTCCAGATCGGTGTAGGTATAGCCCATGGGCACATCCCGTTCCAGGTCGCTCTCGCTGCCCATCATCCGGTCCATCATCCCCAGCGCGGTAGAGGTGGAGAGGTACACCATCACCGGATCCTCCGCCTGGATATCCGTCCCGTCTGCCTCCCGCGGATGGATGGTAACGTCCACCATGGCCAGCACATCGCCCTCGGTGAGGGCGTTGTTGAACTCGTAGAATTTCTGTTCCTCAATGCTCTCCACCGTAATCTCGCAGTTGGTGCGCAATTGGGCGTTGAGCCGGGAGCTGACAACTCTCGTATAGTTCTCAAAGATGCCGTTAAGCATCTTAATGCGGTCCTTGGTAAATTTGCGGGGGGTGGTGAAGTCGTATTTCCGGTATTTTTTCTCCGGCTGTTTTTCCTCCGCCTTAGCCTCGTCGCCGCCGCTGAGCATGGAATTTAAGAGCGCGTCGATCTGGCTCTGCGACAATACCTCAGCCATCGAATCACCTCACCTTATCTTGCATATCTTCATGATTTTGGTTAGTCGGCGGAACCGGTGCTGTGGAGACCGCCGTCCTCATCAGACCGGGTAATGTACTGCGCCAGGATATCATTCATCTCTTCCTCGTTCAGGTCCACGCCGGTGATAATCATCTCCACCCGGCGGTTGTGGGCGCGGCTTTCGCCGGTGGCGTTGCTGGAGATAGGCCGCCACTGGCCGTATCCCTCGTTGATGAGCCGTGCGGGGTGGATGGAGCTATGCTCCTGGAGGAAGATGACCACTTCCGTGGAGCGGTTGCTGGCCAGCCGCCGGTCACCCTCCACGGGGTTGCGCTCGTTGGCGGTGGCCTGGGCGGTGTGGCCCTGGACGCGGATCTCGTCGATGGCGTCCTTGGCGGTGTCCAGGATGACGCACAGCTTGCTCAGCACCTCCTGGCCCTGAGGCTGGATCACGTAGCTGTCCCCGGCGAAAAACACCGCGTCGCTGAAATGGATGTACACCTGGCCGCCGTCCATATCCACCTGAATGGTGCTCGCCAGTCCATCCTGAGCCACCATGTCGTTGATGGCCTGGTAGAGTTCTTCGATCATGGCGTCGATGTCCGCCTGTGCCAGCTCGTTGGGGTCGGGCTGATCCAGGCCGGGATATTGATCGCCGATCTCCGGGTCCGCGTAGGGGCCGCCTACGCCGCTGGGGTCGGTCACAGCGAGGGTGGCGTTTGGGTTGAAGGACTGGATAATGGCCTTCATCTTGTCCTCGCTGATGGTGGACATGGAGTACAATAGCACGAAGAAGCACAGCAGCAGCGTGACCATATCGCCGTATGTATCCATCCAGTTGGCGCCGCCTTCGCCGCCCTTTTTCTTTTTTGCCATAGTGAGTACCTCCCCTTATGACGCGAACCTGCGCTTATTCGCCGCCGCCGGAGGGGGCGGCGCCTTCGCGCTGTCCCTGGGGGATGTAGGTCAGCAGCTTCTCCCTCAGCGCCTTGGGGTTTTCGCCGGACTGGATAGACATGATGCCCTCCACAATGATCTGCTTGCACAGCACTTCCTCGCCGTCCCGGATACGCAGGTTGTTGCCGATCGGGCCGAAAATCATATGGGCCAGGATACAGCCGTACAGCGTGGTCACCAGGGCCGTGGACATGCTGCCGCCCAGGTCGCCGCCGCCGCTGGTGGGGTCCATGGTACGCAGCATGTTGATCAGGCCCACCAGCGTGCCCACCATGCCGAAGGCCGGGGCCA
>CAJTTS010000215.1 GCA_910579155.1 uncultured Oscillospiraceae bacterium
TACCTCTTGGATATACGGGAGAGTGGCCTTTTTTCTGCTACGATGTTCCTGTCAGGCAGCGATGTACCTCGAAAACAGAATGACCGTCCGAAAGGGATACGTTCCCCGGAGAAGTATCGCATGAAACGTGCAAAAGGGAACAAAACGCCGCTGAGAGTACAGGGGCAGGAACAGCTTTCGGGAAGAACGGCGGGAGTGCAGAGGGCGGCAGGCCTTTTGCGCAGGGGTCCAGGGGATGCAATACCCCTGGGCGGAGTCCAGAGGTGAAACCTTTGGGCCGGGTGCAGGGCGGCAGCGCCTGCTCAGGTGTCCAGAGGGTGAAACCCTTGGCCCAGGTAGGATTGATGCGCGCGTCAATCCATACTGGGTTATTATCTGGCGCAAAGCACCCAGATTCGGCGGCTTCGCCGCCCCTGGGCTACTCCCGGAACAGCAAAAAAACGAGAAACAGGAAGGAGAGCAGAATGGCAAAAAGATTGACTCGGCACAACGGAAGAGCCGGAAAAAGCGGCGTCTACAAATCAACACACAACGACCGAACCTTCAACACCGAACACGCCGGCCACATTGACGGGGAACGAATTTTGCAGAACATCTATTGGGACTGTTTCCGGGGCGCGACCTATCCGGCCCAGCAGGATGGGGAAGTTTCCTTCGCGGATGTGGAGCGGGCCTTTTATCTGAACCGCTACTCGGATTACCTTGACGGCCAGCATGAGCGGAACGCCAAACGCCGCCACTCCGAGCGTGACCGGAGCGTGGATGATCTGCTGGCAGACAAACGCTTCTGCCCGGAGGAAACCATTTACCAGATCGGCACGATGGAGGACTCCGTTTCCCCGGATGTACTTCTGGAAATTGTCGGGGAATTTATTATGGAGCTGGAGCGCCGCTTCGGGGAACACATCCACGTCATTGATTGGGCGCTCCATCTGGACGAGGCTACGCCCCATATCCATGAGCGTCATGTGTTTGACTATGTGAACCGCTATGGCGAGGTGGAGCCGAAACAGGAAAAGGCGCTGGAGGCCCTTGGATTTGAACTGCCTGACCCGGAGAAAAAGCCGGGGCGCACCAACAACCGGAAGATGGTTTTCGATGCGGTCTGCCGGGTCATTCTGTTTGATATTTGCAAACGACATGGCCTGGCGGTGGAGGAAGAACCTGACCCCGGCAACCGTGGGCGCAGCTATCTGAAGAAGAACGACTATATCATCCAGAAGCAGAAGAAATTGATTACGGAGCAGGAGACGGCGATTGAAGAAAAGGCACAGGCGTTAGAGGCCGTGTCGCTTCGGCTGGAGGATGCCGAGGCCCTGATTGATGAGGTCACAGAAATTGCCTATGACAAGGCTGTGGAGCTTGTGACCGATGCCGTCCGCGCCGAGACGCAATTGCAGGACGAGAAGATCGTCTCCGATTACAAGGACTGGTGTCTGGCCTCGGAGCGGCGCTTTTCCCCAGCAGAGAAAGGGCTTATCGGTAAGGTGCTGGGAAAGGCGCAGGAGTTGATCCACAAAGCCGCTCAAAAGGTGCTTGCCAAAGTGCAGGCCGTTTTACGAAAGCCGGAAGTCAGAGCCGCTGCCACCAGACAGATCAAGGAGAAGGCCAGGGAGTCCGTCCTCGCCAAACTGGAGCAGGGCAGAGCCGAGATTGCCAGACAGGATGCGGAACGAAGGGCGGCGCAGTCCGCAACGAGGCACGGCGTGGAGCGGTGATTGCTATTACACTGACAGAGGACTACAAGGTCATGGAGCCGGTGTTCTGCCGGACATTCCTTCGGGAACATCCCATGCGCTGTATCCGGGGGCGGTTCTACACGGTGGACGGGCTGGTGGCGGACGAGAGCGGCTTGAAAAAGGAACTCTACGAGCAAATCAGTCCGTGGCTGGAAACCAAAATCGCCAGGAAGGTGGACGAGCTTCTGAACGCCCTGCGGATGGCGGCGTACTCCAAGCCGATAGAGCTGGAGTGCGACCGTATCCACGTTGCCAACGGCACATTGTTTGTAGATGGCCGCTTCTCGCCGGAGAAAGCCTACTGCAACAACCGCATGACCGTCAGCTACCGCCCCGACGCGCCGCCGCCGGAGAAGTGGCTGCGCTTTCTGGCGGAGCTGCTGTACCCGGAGGACATCCCCACTTTGCAGGAGTACCTGGGCTACTGCCTGCTCCCCACCACCAAGGGGCAGAAGATGCTGATGCTCATCGGCAAGGGCGGCGAGGGCAAGAGCCGGATCGGGCTGGTGATGCGCTCCATCTTCGGGGACAGCATGAACACCACCAGCATCCAGAAGGTGGAGAACAACCGGTTCAGCCGCGCCGACCTGGAGAGCAAGCTGCTGATGGTGGACGATGATATGGACATGAGCGCCCTGCCCAAGACCAACTATATCAAATCCATCGTGACCTCGGAGTGTAAGATGGACATGGAGCGCAAAGGTATTCAGAGCTACCAGAGCCAGCTTTATGTGCGGTTCCTCTGTTTCGGCAACGGGGCCCTGACCGCCCTCCATGACAGGTCTGACGGTTTCTTTCGCCGCCAGATCGTTTTGACTACGAAGGACAAGCCTCCGGGCCGGACGGATGACCCGTTCCTCTCTGAAAAGCTGATTGCCGAACGCGAGGGGATATTCCTCTGGTGTCTGGAAGGGCTTCACCGCCTGCTGGTAAACAATTATCGCTTCACCATCAGCGACCGGGCCAAAGAGAACATCTCTGTTGTAGTCCGGGAGGCAAACAACATCGTGGACTTCCTGGCCTCCGCCGGATATATCCAGTTCAAAGCGGACAGCGAGGCTGCTACTCGTGACCTCTATGCCGCCTATAAGGTCTGGTGTGAGGACAATGCCGAGAACCCGCTTTCCCCCAAGAGCTTTTCCGGCTTTATCGCACAGAATGCCGACGCCTACCGGCTGGAGGCCACCAACAATGTGTATATCGGCAGCGGCAAGCGGTGCCGGGGCTACCTGGGAATTGAGGTCTTGATAAAGCCGACCGCTTTATAAAAAAGAAATGAAATTATCTGTACGTGCGTACAGGCGTACAAGGGAGACTGACCCTGTACCGATGTACGTATGTACGGATAGTTTGAAGTTCGCCTTTATCTTTTTATAGGCGGTCATGCTAATCTGACCTTAAAAAGCTGGGTGAAATTCAATCCTTGTGATTTTCGTGAAAAAAATCATTCAGCGGTGAACAGATTACACCCAATGGTGATTTACGGCACCGTGTAGCCGCTTTGCGGATAAGCGGTTGTTCCCACGGTTCCGGCGGGTGTTTCACGAAACCGTGAAGCGATTAGGTAGCCTCCGTGACCTGGGCTTCATGATAGCAAATCTGAGCGGAAATCGCAACCCGTAAAATCTTCATCATTCCGTAAAAACGCTTTACGGAATACAAAATCAAATTCATCAGAAAGTGAGGGATAAGAATGAAATCCGATATGAGGAACGAGATCAAGGCGTACATCGTACGCCAGGGGATGACCATGCAGGAGGTGGTGGACGTACTCTCTGATGTGTACGGCTGGTCGGACAGCGTGTCCAACCTGTCCAACAAGCTCCAGCGGGAGTCCCTCCGCTACAAAGAGGCCGTCCAGCTTGCCGATGCGCTGGGCTACGACATTCAGTGGGTCCGGCGCAAAGCTGACTGACCCAACAAACTACGAATTATGGAGGTGCTTGATTGAACAATTTTGAAAACTATGTGTACGAACCCATCGACCTGTGCGCCTGCTATGAGCCGATGTTTGAAGCGCCTGCCGACTTTGTTGAAGAATGGTACAGAGAGCATGGACTGAGGAATCCCTTCTCCTGCAAAGTGACCCGCAAAATCGGTAACACCTGGTATATCATTGAGACAGAGTGTGCCGGGGACGAACCGCTCCCCAGCATGATGCGCCGTCTGATTTTTTCGGATAAGGGGGTGGTTTGATGTCGACAAAGCAGTTGGATCATGTTACAATGGAGCCATGCACTACGGTACTGTCAGCTGACCCACAGAAGAAAGGAGAAGACAACGTGGATCAGCAGAAAATCACGATTTTGTACTGCCGTTTGAGCAACGAGGA
>CAJTTS010000216.1 GCA_910579155.1 uncultured Oscillospiraceae bacterium
ATCATCAAATTTGACCGATACCAGGAGCAATTTCAATATCTGATGAAAAACCGTATTGAGACGGCGAACCAGCTTTCCATGCAGTATGACGCCCTGCAAGCGCAGATCGACGCCCTAACGGACCAGCGGCGGGAGCTGTATAAGATACGCCGCGCCGGTCATGGCGGCGACGCTGTGACGGACGAGATCACCGGCCTGACCGCCAGGGTGCGGGAGCTGCGCCGGGAATTGAAATTGTGCGCCCGCATTGAGAGAGACATACCCACGGTAAAGGAGGCGGTGCAGGCTGACACCAGCGAAACAAGGAGCGTGATCCATGAAAAAACTGATAAAAGCAGACCTCAGCGGCATTTTGAGACTGGCCGGAGCTTATCAGGCGGTGGAGGCCCTGGACGTTGAACGGGAAGTTGCCGAGTTGCAGCGGTTCCGGCATACCGACTATTTGTTTCTGGCCTGGAACGGGCGCTGCCGCCTGTCCACCCTGCCCGCCGTCTATGAGCCGGACACCCCGGACAATCTGGACTGGCTGGCCTGCCGGGGCGTCACGCCATGGCCGGTGGTTGCCCTCTATCTCCACACGGACAAGGCTGTGGAGAGGCTGCCCTGGGGCAGCGTCACCCTGCTGGACCATCAGACCACCGTGGAGGACGTGCGTATCTTCTCCGCCCTGCCGGAGAGCCAGCGGGAACGGCATATCCGCCTGATGGTCAAACGGTATCAGCGGCGCGTCACCTACTGCTCCATGCTGGAGGCTATCCAATATCTGAAAACGGGAGGAGGTGAAAGTCAATGGATGTAAGCGGTGATGTGGCTGACCTGATGGTAAAGGAGAGCATCCAACTTACCGAGGCCAGCATTAAGCTGCTGGCAGCAGGCGGCACCAGTCTGGCGGCGCTGCTGTGGGCGCTGGCGAAGGAGGATAAAAAGCTGGTAGGAAAAGCCGGTATGGGCCGCCTGCTCCGGGAAAACAAGGAGCTGAAGGTATTCCAGATCAAGGAAAGCGACCTTGCGGAGTTCCGGCATTTTGCCAAGAAAAACGTCCTCTATTCAGTTGTAAAGGACAAGCGGAGGACGGACGGCGTGGTGGACCTTGTGACCAATGTGGATTTTGTTTCCCAGGTCAACCTGTTCATGGAGCGCCGAGGCTATGGCGCTCCGGCCAGGGAGGACGCCGCGCAAAAAAAAGACGCCCCCCGCGCTCGACCCGGCAGCTCCTCACCACAGCGCGGGAGTGGCTCGACGCCATCGCAGAGCGAGAGGAGGACGACGACGAGGACTACTGACGCCCCCGCCGCCAAGATTGGGGACATCCCCACCGTCAAGGGACGGCTGGCTGCCCTGCGCGCTGCGTCCGAGGGCATGAAGGAGCCGGGGAAGGCCCCCCAGCGCCAGCCCACCAAGCACCCACCCAAAACTCGATAAAAATGGAGGTAATTTTTCATGGCAAATCTGGAGCAAATTGTCACTCAAAAGGCAGAGAAGGACACCCGCTGGAGGGAGCAGCAGCAGGCGGAACGGGAGAACACCGTCGCCATGCAGGACGCGGGCATCGAGCAGATCACCAACAGCCCGGAGGCTTACGCCCGCTACCTGGATATGCAGGGGGACAACCCGACGTACAGCGTCGGCAATATCGCCCTGGTCATGTTGGCGCTGCCCCAGGCCACCGTGTTCGGCACCCGTGACCGCTGGCGGGCCCTGAACCGCTCCGTCATGGGCGAGGAAATGAACAACAGCGTGAAGATTTTTGCCAAGGGCCCCATGGGGCGGGGCTATGTTCTGGCCGACGCCTACGATGTGACGCAGACCCAGGGCCGGGATCTGAAACGCCCTGTTCTGAAAGAGGGCAGCAAGGGCATGGAGACCGCGCTGACTACGGTACTCAACTATGCCGTGGCCCCCGTAGTCATTGACAAGGAGCTGCCTGTCCCCGCCTACTATGACCCCGGCAATATGGAGCTGGCGATCAACCCCGATTTCCCCGACCATGAGGCGTTCGCCGCCATCATCGCGGAAGTGGCGCAGTCCCGGTTCCATGCCAAGGGTGCGACCCCCGGCTACAACCGGGCCGAGTGCGAGCTGGACGCCCAGAGCGTGTCTTACATCCTTTGCCGCAGGTTTGGTATTGAGCGGCCTATGCCGGAGCTGGAAAACCTGCCGGAGCTGTATGACGGCTGGGACACCGAGGACCGCAGGTACGCCCTGGACAAAATTCAGGATATGAGCAAGAAAATGGGCCGCTCCATCGACAAGAATCTGGAGGCAGATAAGCAGCGGAGCCGGACCCCGCCCCGCCGCCCCGTGAGGTAAAGCCCCCAGCGGGGGGTGTTTTTCCCCTTCGAGAGAGTAATCCGCCGCCCGTCCCCAGTCAAGGCCGGACGATTGCTGGCGCAATCGCCCGCGAGCCGGCCAGTCTGCGGACTGGCCGGGCCTTGACAGGGGCCGTTCGCCGGATTTTTTAGTCACCAAGGGGAAAACACCCCAAAAGCCGCTTGTCAGCGGCTTTTGCTATACTGGGAGGCTGGCGGGCCTGACGGGAGCACCAGCAGCCCTCCAAGCGCCCCGCCGTAAGCCGTCGGCGGGGCGGCAGGCCCGGAAATGCGGCTCAATTTGAGACGCATTTCGACAACATGGAAAGGAGGCGGCCTTGCTTACTTTAGGCAGTTTATTTGACGGCATCGGCGTGTTCCCCCTGGCCGCCCACCGGCAGGGTGTCAAGCCCCTATGGGCCAGCGAGATACGAAAGGCCCCCGTCTCCATCACCAAACGCCATTTCCCGGAGATGGAGCACCTGGGCGATATTACGGAGCTGGACGGCGGGAAGATACCGCCCGTCCACATCATCACCTTCGGCTCCCCCTGCCAAAATCTATCTCAAATTGGAGACAGGTCCGGCCTTGCCGGGGAAAAATCAAACCTGTTTTTTCACGCAATCAGAATTATTCGAGAAATGAGGTGCGCCACTGGAAATCTCTATCCAATTATCTCTGTTTGGGAAAACGTCATGGGATCGCTTTCTTCAAATGACCGGCTGGATTATAGAGCCGTCCTCGCAGCCTTCACAGACACCGAGGTTCCAATGCCTCCTTCTGGAAGATGGGCAAACGCCGGTATGGTGCGAGGGGATGTCCCTGACCTCTCCTGGCGGCTTATGGACGCCCAATATTGGTCAATCCCCCGGCTGGCACGACGGCAGCGTATTTTTATCGTGGCCGATTTTGGAGGGCGGCGTGCTCACGAAATACTGTTTAAGCCCCGCCCAATGTTCCAAGTTCCTCCGCCTTGCGGAAAAGGCGGGCTGTCCGCCACCCCCGGAGATCGAGGCCCTGTTATTGAAACAGGGGGGCGTGTACCCATCGTCCGGCCCTTCCAGCTTTTCCGTATGCGCGGCGCCGCCAAAGACCGATACCACGTCCAGTTCCGGGACAGCTTTGGATTTCCAAATGACCCTTTTCCCACCCTTTTAGCCAGCTCGGTCAATCCCTTCGCCTTCTACTACAAGGACGATCCGCTGGACGGCTGCATCCGCTATGTCACGGAGACAGAGGCGGAACGGCTCATGGGCCTGCCGGAAGGCTGGACGGCATACGGCGCGGAGGGCGAGGCCATCAGCGCCGCCCAGCGCCATCAGGCCCTGGGGAACGCCATCGCCCTGCCCTGCGCGGAGTACATCATGGCCGGGATCAGGGAAGTCCTGGCCCGGCCCCCCTGAAATGCGTCTCAAGTTGAGACGCATTTCGACATTTTATGAAAATTGGAGGTTATCTGCATGAAACGCATTACGCCCCTGCTGCTGGCGGTGGTCCTGGCCTGTGCCCTGACCTGCCCGGCCCTGGCCGCGGAAGCGCCGGAGGGGACCGCCCCCGTCCGGCCCGCCGCCCTGTACCCCACGGAGGTGGTGGAGACCGAGACTGGCGGCGGCCGCCGTCTGGAGAAGGTCTACCTGCTCACCGCCGCCGACAACCCGGCGAACATCCCCACCGCCGACTTTGAGCGGGAGGGCTACCGCTATACCCTGCTGGACG
>CAJTTS010000217.1 GCA_910579155.1 uncultured Oscillospiraceae bacterium
CTCAAAATACTCGTCTGGCAGATAGCCCATGCCCTCCAGCCGGTGCTTCAGCTCCGAAAACACCTCCTCCGCCGTGCGCTGGCCCACGTACTCCAGCTTCCGGGGGTTATCCAGGGAGGGCTTCCAGCGGTCAAATTCAATGATCTCCATGATATCTCCTCCTCGATGTAGATACAGCGCCAGCCCACTTGGAATTTGGATGGTGCTGTGATATGATCAATTCGTAAAATAATAACGTTAGGATGTGGAATCGTGACAGTCAGACAGGAAAGAAAAACCGACCATGATGCGGTTTACGCAGTTATCAAAACGGCGTTTGCGTCAGCAGAACACAGCGATGGCAACGAGCAAGACCTGGTGACAGCGCTGCGGGACAGCGGTTCATTTGTACCGGAGTTGTCCCTCGTAGCTGAGGAGTATGGCAGGATCGTGGGGCACATCCTGTTTACCAAAGCTGATGTGGATGGGCATACCGTGCTGGCGCTGGCACCGTTGTCTGTACTGCCGCCGTATCAGCGGAAAGGGATCGGACAGGCGTTGATGGCCGAAGGGCATCGAATTGCAACAAAACTGGGTTTTGATTATTCCGTTGTCCTGGGGCACGCAGGATATTACCCAAAGGCTGGTTACCGTCCTGTCAGCCGCTTCGGGATCAAGGCCCCGTTCGATGTGGCCGATGAAAACTTTATGGCGATCAAACTGAACCCGGGGGCGGCGGAACTGCACGGCACTATGAGGTATGACGCGGCTTTTGGGCTATAGACGGGCCGGGCTATCGTCCCCCCGCCTTTCCGAACAGCTTCTCCTTGTAATCCGGCGCGTGGACTTCCAGCAGGTACCGCTCGTTGCCGCACTTATACAGGCACACCCCCCGCTGGGGGTAGCGGATCAGCTCGTACTCCGAGCCCTCCAGCTGGAGGTTGTCCATGTAGAACTTCCTGTCCACGCTGCCCGCGTTGAACAGGAATTGGTGGGTGGGGATGGCGAACAGGGGCCGGGTGAGCTCCCGGATGCCGTCCACGTCAAAGTCCTCCAGGTTTTGGCTGGCCAGGATCAGCGCGGACTCCTTCTTCCGCACCCGCTTCAGGGTGTTGCGGATGTACTCGATGGTGGTGACGTTGGACAGCCAGATATACAGCTCGTCCAGGGTGGCCACCGTGTTGCCCACCGTCAGCAGCCTGTCGCTGAGGAAGGACAGGACGTTGAACAGCATGGCGTCCTTCACATTTTTGCTTGCCTGCAATAAGCCCTTCACACCGAACACCAGGAACCGGCTGGACGTGATGTTGGTGTGGCCGTTGAAAAACTTGCTTTCCGCGCCCCGGCACAGGGAGTGGAGGCCCAGCAGGATCTCCTGCAGCAGCTCCCGGGGGTAGAGGGGGCTGGCCTCGTCCCCGTAGTTCTCATACGCCCCCTCGATCACGTCATAGAGGTCGGAGAGGATGGGGAACTGGCCGGGGGACAGGGAAGCGAAGTCGGTGTTGTCATCCATGCCCCATGTGGCGTACAGCCGCCCCAGCATCAGCTCGATGGTGTCGATCTGGGCATCGGAAAAATCCTTGTAGGAACGGAAGAAATCCTTCAAAAAGCTGATGTGCTGGCTCAGGAGCGTCCGCTGTCGGAAGGTTTCCGGCGCTTCGTCATCCTGTTCACCATCCACACTCCACGCCTTGGGCTCCAGCGGGTTGATGCGGTACCGCCCGTCCATCAAATCCACGAAGCACCCGCCCAGGTTGGCGCACAGGTCAATCAGCTCATGCTCCGGGTCGAGGCAGATGGCGGATTTGCCGCTCTCCAGGATGTTGCAAAGCAGCAGCTTCAGCAGGTAGCTCTTGCCCTGGCCGGAATTGCCCAGGATCAGGACGCTGGCAGTGGTCTTGTCCTCCGCCCTCCGGTCTAAATCCACGATGACATTGGAGCCGTAGCGGTCCCGGCCCACGTAGAAGCCCAGGGGGTCGGTCTTGCCGGAGTAGTTGAAAAAGTACAAATTCGCCACCGACCCGGCGGGCAGCACCCGTTCAAACTGGGAGCCGAAGGCGTTGAAGCCCGCGGGGTTGGCGGACTGGAAGCCCTCCCGCTGGCGCAGCAGCAGGGGGTCGGGGGCGATCTTGGAGCGGGCCAGCTCGGCGGTGACAAAATCCTTCAGGGTGGACAGCTTCGCCATATCGGGGGCGCTGATGTCGATGAACACCGCGCAGTGGATCAGCGGCTCCCGGCTGCGGTGCATCTGGGTGACCAGGGCGGCCACGTCCTGGAGGTCGCTCTCCGCCGCCACAGACTGCTGGAGGTCGTTGGTGTTGGAGCGGGTCAGGCGGTTTTTGTTGCTGGCGTTCTGGATGATCTGCTTCTCCTCGGCGGCGGTGACCTGCCGGGCATAGAGGGAGAGGTTCACCCCGTCCTTGGCCCCCAGGCGGCTGAGCAGGGCCAGCTCCTCGGTGGAGGCGGCGTACCCCCGCAGGGACAGAAAGGCGTGGTACGCCCCGCCGATGATGGAGCAGTCCGTGTTGAACTTCACCGCCGAGGGGGCCGCCATGTCCAGGAAGTCCTTGGGGCGTGGAACGGCGGCGGGCTTTGGCGCCGCTTTCTTCTTCTGTATTTTCTTAGCCATGGCACACCGCCTCCTCACCGTCAAAATCGGGGAAGGACTCCGTGGCCATGTCCCGCTGGTAGTACACCATCAGGATTCGCTTGATGTCCTGGGTGTCCGCCAGCCGGACGTGGAAGCCCCCGTCCCGGAGGCTTTTCTCCGTCTGACGGGGGTCGGCGGCGCTGTCCTTTCTACGGGATAGACCAGGGCGAACTCCCGGGCCGAGGCGGTGGACGCCTGGATGTCGTCCAGGTGGGCGGCGTCCCGCCGCAGCAGTTCCCGGACAGCCGGGAGCTGCTCCTCCTCCAGCCGCCTGTGGTAGAAGTCCTGGTTGGCCTGGAAGGACTCCCGGGAGTCCAGGGCCAGCAGGCGCACCGCGGGGGTGGCCCGGAGCAGGTTGGTCAGGGCGGTGACCCGGCCCCGCACCCCCTCCGGGGACAGCACGGACAGGTTGTCCGGCCGGAGCATAAAAAAGACCAGCTCCCCCTTGGCGGTTTTCACGCCGTGTTCGGTGAGCTGGGTGATCCCCATGAGCTGGCGGGTGGACTGGCGCTCCCGCAGCTCTTTTTTCTGTTTTCGGTTCAAGTTTCGTTTTCCCTCCATTCAAAGTATTGCTGCTTCAAAAACAGGAAGCACAGGGCGTAGCGCAGGAAGTCCAGGATGCTGGCGTCCTCCAGCCGGATGCTCAGGAAGGCGTAGAGCACTGTGGCGATGAGCGGCGGCACCAGCCCCAGCTGGGCCAGCGCCAGGACTGACAGGATGAAACCCACGCCGATCACCGCCACGTCCCGCAGCGCCCACAGCCACAGGGTGGGCTTCGCCTTCAGGTTGTTGGGGTAGATATAGATGGAAACCACCTCCAGGGAATGAAAAATGCCGCCTGCAATCAGGCGGCATAAATTGACAATATTCCAATCGTCAGTTATAATGTGAATTGCCCCGCGAGGGGCCGGAAGGGTACTGTTACATAAAAAGCGGTTGGCCACTCCCTTGTGAAAGGGGGTGATGGCTAATGGGACACAGGCGCTGGGTGAAAGCCCTGCGTATCTTGTTTTGGTTCATCATCGCGCTGTTGCTGATGATAGCCACGGCCCCAAAAGCGTACTGACCGCTTGGCTGGTCCCCAAGCGGTCAGTATAGGCTTTGCTTATACACACTGTCTTGTAAGGGCTGACCGCCGTAGCAGTGCCCTTCTGTCATGATTATACCTGTGCGCCGCTGTTTTGTCAATGGCTTTTGGCGGCCTCCCCATCCTCCGCGCCGCCGATGGCGGCCATGGCGTCCAGGCACCACACCGCGTGTTCCTTCAGTGTCCGCAGCAGCGCCATTTCCGCGGGGTTCAGCGCGTCCATCGGCTCCACCCGGCCCAGGGGGTGCATCTCGATCCCCAGGGCGTGGCAGTCCAGGAACATCTCGCCGGGAT
>CAJTTS010000218.1 GCA_910579155.1 uncultured Oscillospiraceae bacterium
GCGTCGGCCAGAACATAGCCCCGCCCCATGGGGCCCTTGGCAAAAATCTTCACGCCGTTGTTCACTTCCTCGCCCATAACAGAGCGGTTCATGGCCCGCCAGCGGTCACGGGTGCCGAATACGGTGGCCTTGGGCAGCGCCACCATGACCAGGGCGATGTTGCCCACACTGTACGCCGGGTTGTCCCCCTGCATATCCAGGTAGCGGGCGTATGCCTCCGGGCTGCTGGTAATCTGGGTGATGCCCGCGTCCTGCAAGGCGACGGTATTCTCCCGTTCCGCCTGCTGCTGTTCCTTCCAGCGGGTGTCCTTCTCTGCCTTTTGGGTCACGATCTGTTCCAGATTTGCCATAAAAAATACCTCCATTTTTTATCGTGTTTTGGGTGGCTGCTTACCGGGTTGGCGTTTGGGGGCCTTGCCCGGTTCCTTCATGCCCTCGGACGCGGCGCGCAGGGCGGCCAGCCGTCCCTTGACGGTGGGGATGTCCCCGATCTTGGCGGTTGGGGCGTCAGTAGTCCTCGTCGTCGTCCTCCTCTCGCTCTGCGATGGCGTCGAGCCACTCCCGCGCTGTGGTGAGGAGCTGCCGGGTTGAGCGCGGGGGACGGCTTTTTTTGGCGCGGCGTCCTCCCTGGCCGGTGCGCCATAGCCTCGCCGCTCCATGAACAGGTTGACCTGGGACACGAAATCCACATTGGTTACAAGGTCCACCATGCCGTCCGTCCTCCGCTTGTCCTTTACCACGGAAAAGAGAACGTTTTTCTTGGCAAAGGCCCGGAACTCCGCAAGGTCGCTCTCCTTGATATGGAACACCTTCAGCTCCTTGCTCTCCCGGAGCAGCCGTCCCATGCCGGTCTTACCTACCAGCTTCTTGTTGTCCTTCGCCAGCGCCCACAGCAGCGCCGCCAGATTTTTGCTCCCCGCCGCCAGCAGCTTGATACTGGCCTCGGTGAGCTGGATGCTCTCTTTTACCATCAGGTCGGCCACATCACCGCTTACATCCATTGACTTTCACCCCCTCCCGTTTTCAGGTATTGGATAGCCTCCAGCATGGAGCAGTAGGTGACGCGCCGCTGATACCGCTTGACGATCAGGCGGATATGCCGCTCCCGCTGGCTCTCCGGCAGGGCGGAGAAGATACGCACGTCCTCCACGGCGGTCCGGTGGTCCAGCAGGGTGACGCTGCCCCAGGGCAGTCCCTCCACCGATTTATCCGTGTGGAGATAGAGGGCAACCACCGGCCATGGTGTGACGCTCCGGCAGGCCAGCCAGTCCAGATTGGCCGGGGTGTCCGGCTCATAGACGGCGGGCAGGGTGGACAGGCGGCAGTGCCCCTTCCAGGCCAGAAAAAAATCGTCGGTGTACCGGGAACTTTGCAATATGGCAACCTCCCGTTCAACGTCCGGGGCCTCCACCGCCTGATAAGCTCCGGTCAGTCTCAAAATGCCGCTGAGGTCTGCTTTTATCAGTTTTTTCATGGATCACGCTCCTTGTCTCGTTGGTATTGGCCTGCACCGTCTCCTGTACCGCAGGTATGTCTTTCTCAATGCGGGCGCACAATCTCAACTCCCGGCGCAGTTCCCGCACTCTGGCGGTCAGGCCGGTGATCTCATCCGTCACGGCCTCGCCTCCATGACCGGCGCGGCGTATCTTATACAGCTCCCGCCGCTGGTCCGTCAGGGCGTCGATCTGCGCTTGCAGGGCGTCATACTGCATGGAGAGCTGGTCCGCCGTCTCAATGCGATTTTTCATCAGATATTGAAATTGCTGCTGATAGCGTTCAAATTTGATAATCTCCGTCCGGGAGACAACCGCTGCCCGCCGTTTGGGGCGTCGTTCCGGGATGGCCCCCAGCAGATACAGGTACTTGAAGTACAGGGCGCGAAAGCCTTTCAGCTTCCGGGGCCTGCCAGATATGCCGCCCCTGGCCTGGTATCGCCGCCCCGGCGTCAGCGGCTGGAGGATGGGGCAGAAGGATGGGCCGGGGGAAAGGGGCGGCGGGGCCTCGCCGGAACGGACAGCCGACAGCCGGGCCTGAATGTCCGCTTCTGTGTAGCCGCTGCCCAGGCCGTCCAGCCGGAAAAAACGTTGGCCGCCGGGGGGCTTGACGGCGGTATGCTTGACATTGGCCCCGCGCTTGACGGTGTAGCCCAGCTCCTCTAACCGTTGCCAGAAAGTTTTCATGGTATAGGCGTTGGCAATAGCCGCATCAATATCCTGCCGGACAAGGGCCCGGAGAGTGGGCCTGCCCTGGGCCTCTGCGTCCCATTCCGCATAGTGCCTGCCGCCCTCGCCCGGTTCGATCACAGACAGGCCGTGGGCGCGGCTGACTTCGTTGGAAATGCCGCGAATATCTCCAAAGTAATCCTTGAAGGTGTTTTTGTACTTGGCCCCGTCCACAAAAGAAACAGAGTTGAACAGGATATGACAATGCAGATGGTCCCGGTCTAAATGGGTGGAGACAACCGCCTCGTAGCGGTCTCCCAGCAGCCGGGCCGCGAACTCCACGCCAATCTTATGGGCCTGCTCCGGGGTCACTTCTCCAGGGGCAAAGGCGTGGATCAGGTGATAACCCAAAACGCCGCCGGGCTTTCCCCAGCGGCGCTTGGTCTCCTGCATATCCTGATAGGCGCTCTCCAGATCACAGTTGATGGCCGTCTCCAGAACGGAGCGGCCGTCCGGCAGGGCGTTCTTGTCTGCCCGGCCAATGTAATCCAGCACAGCGGCCATATCGGTTTTTTCATGGTTCAGCACATAGTCCACACAATGATCCAGACGGGAGCGGATGGTGATGATCTTGTCATAGGCCATTACAGGGCCTCCTTTATCAGCCGGTATGCCTGCCGCACCAGCTTCACGGCCTCGTCAATATCGGTCTGGCCCGCCTCCTTCCTGGCGTTGGTGTTGTGGGCGATCTGGTTGATATTCGTCCCGATGGCGTTCAACTCCCGCAGCAGGGCGGCGTAGGTGTCGGGGGGCCGGGGCCGGAGGTTCACGCCCATAATGAGCTGGCGGAGCAGCGGCTCCATTTTCAGCCCGGACGCCTCTGCCTGACGGTGCAGGTGGGCGTACTGGCTGGCGTTCAGCCGCAGGGTGACGGTCTTATAGGGCTTTGCCATAGGCAGCACTTCCTTTCAAAATTCGTCGAAAAAATGCGTCTCAACTTGAGACGCATTTCCGGGTAGCGGGGTATTAGGGGCTGTGCCCCTAACAAGTGGAATTTTGCTGTCAAAATTCCGTACTTGCTGGGACAGCGGAGCCAACGGCTCCGCTGTCTACCGTATCGGGGCCATGTCCCGGCGTTTATGGGGTCTGGCCTTTTTCGGGGCCTTGGGCCGGGGGCGGTACGGAGTTTCCAGGCCGTCCCGGATGAACTTCTCGCCCATGGGAATGGTCAATGGACGGCTGAAATCCGCTGTGACGGTGTTTTCTTTGACATTGATGGGGTGGTATTGGCCGTCCAGCTCGCACTCGGTAGAGGTCACGACACGTCCATCATTCTCGCCTAAAACATCACGGATTTGTTTGAACACGCGGAGACGTTCGCCAATGGGGGCGTCGGCGCAGAAACAGAGTTGTGGGTAGTATGCGAATTGCCCCGGTGATTCCTTGGTGAGAAAACCGTAGGTGATGATTTTCCGGCGCTGGCGTTCCCGCGCCCGTTCGATATGCTTGACATAGCCTATTGCCGCGTCGGGGCCTTTTGTTAAAGATAACAGGCCCACTTCATGCCGCTCCGCATCTGTCAGAGGGATATTCCTGGCAGGCTGTCCGACAAGTCCTTTAGCAGCGCGAAAGCTCTCCGGGGCCCAGCGGTAGCCGCTGATGGAATAGTGAAATCGTTTCTTCTTCATAGCGGTGTACTTCCTATCGTACCGGGCCGGACCTCTGGGGCCGGGCTTTCTTGGAGGTATGTCTCTGGGGCGGGACCGGTTCCTCCGGCTGGGGCAAAGCGTCCATGTCCCCGTCCTCCAGCAGAGATAG
>CAJTTS010000219.1 GCA_910579155.1 uncultured Oscillospiraceae bacterium
AGCGCCGCTTGGTGGCGGGGTCCCGCTGGTAGCGTTCGTAGCGGCGGTTCTCCTGTTTGGCGTGTTCCTTGCAGAACCGCCCGTCAGTTAGGTTTGGGCAGCCGGGGAAACCGCAGGGGCGGCGGGGCATCTTCGGCATGGTGGTCACCTCCATCTGGGCAAAAGAAAAGCCACCGCAGGATCACTCCCACGATGGCTGTCCTTCATTCTGTTTTGTCGATTATATCATAGCACAGAGGCCACCATGAAAAACAGTGACATTTACTGCTCAGTTTGTCGGGACGGTCACATCGGACAGCGCCTGCTGGTGAAGCCGGTAGATGTGGCGCACATCGTAGCCCATCTCCACCGCAATCTGCTCCCAGGTCTTAAAGCATAGGTAGCGAAGCTCCAGGAGAAGCTGATGCTCGGTGTTGTCCACGGCCTTGATGACCTTGATCAGCTCCCGCTTCAAATCCACCAAGCGGTCGATGTCGTTGTTGATCTCCACTTGGAGGTCAATGACGTTCCCGATAGCATCCGCGACCGTAGAGCCGCCACGATTCGGATTCCTCGGCAATCCGGTCAGGGTGGATGTACACTTGGTCGCCAGTTCACTCAGCGAGGCGATTTGATCCAGCTTGGAGTTAATACGCTTATCCAGGCGGTACGCCTGGGACAGATATTCTTTCGCTTTCATTTTACATTACACTCCTTCCGCAATTTTTCCATAAGTACCACACCGTCAAGAGAGGTCAGGACAGAGAACCAGCCGGAGCGGAAGAACCGCTCAACGTCTGAAACTGTGCGCAGGGCAAGGGGATAGTTGGGGTTGACACTCAAATCCCGCAGCGCATCCCGGTAATCCTCCACGGCCCGGAGAACGATGCCGTTTGCCAGATTTTCATATGGGGTCAATCGGCTGCACCTCCAGATTTGCTTTCACCGCATCAATCAATGCGGACTGTGTTTTCTCTTTCCTGTTCAGAGCAGACATGATCCGCTCGTCAATGGTGTCAGCGGTGATGATATGGTGGATGACCACGGTGTCCGTCTGGCCCTGCCGCCAGAGGCGGGCGTTGGCCTGCTGGTACAGTTCCAGCGACCAGGTCAGCCCGAACCAGACCAGGGTGGAGCCTCCGGCCTGGAGGTTGAGGCCATGTCCGGCAGAGGCCGGATGGATGAGGGCCACCGGCAGCTCCCCGCGATTCCACCGGGCGATGCTCTCCGATGTGTCCAATAGGGAGAAGGGGATGTGGAGCTTTCGGAGCCGGGCGGCGATCCGCTCACGGTCGTGCTGGAACCAGTAGGCCACCAGCACCGGCTTTCCGTTCGCCGCTTCAATAAGGTCCTCCAGCGCGTCCAGCTTGCGGTCGTGGATGGGGAACACACGCTTGTCCTCGCCGTAGACGGCACCGTTCGCCATCTGGGACAGCTTGTTCCCCAGAGCCGCCGCGTTCCCGGCATCCACTTCCTCGCCTCCCAAGGAAACCACCAGCTCAGAACGCATGGTGTCGTAGGTCTGCCGTTCCCGCTCGGAGAGAACCACCCGTACCTCGTTCGTAATGCACTCAGGCATCTGGAGGTGGTCGGTGGCCCGCATGGAGATGGTGATGTCGGAAATCTTCTCGTAGATGGCCTCCTCCGCTCCGGGGAGGGGCTTGTAGGAGAACACCACCTGGCCGTTCCGCTTATCCGGCTGGAAGTACCGGGCGCGGTAGTGGGTGATGTATCTGCCCAGCCGCTTGCCCATGTCCAGGAGCCGGAACTCCGCCCAGAGGTCCATCAGACCATTGCTGGAGGGAGTGCCGGTCAGCCCCACGATGCGCTTGACGCCGGGACGGACTTTCAGCAGGGAGCGGAACCGTTTTGCCTGATAGGACTTGAAGGAGGACAGTTCATCGACCACCACCATGTCGTAGTCGAAGGGAAGGCCGCTGTCCTCAATGAGCCATTGGACGTTCTCCCGGTTGATGATGTACACGAAGGCCCGCTGGTGCAGCGCCGCCTTCCGCTCGATCTCGCTCCCCACCACCAGCGACCAGGACAGGCCCCGGAGGTGGTCCCACTTCTTGATCTCAGAGGGCCAGGTGTCCCTCGCCACCCGGAGCGGGGCGATGACCAGCACCTTCCGAATGAGAAAGCTGTCCAGGCATAGGTCAAAGAGGGCGGTGAGGGTGATGACACTCTTCCCAAGACCACAGTCAAGGAAGATGGCGGAGGCGGGGTGCATCAGGAGGAAATTGGTCGCATAGGTCTGGTATTCATGAGGACTGTATTTCATTGAGGACGCCTCCGATCTGCTCCGGCCTGTCGACGCAGTACACCGAAAAGCCTAGAGCCTCGATTTGATTTTTCCGCCTTACCTGCAGCGGACGCATTTTCTTTCCAGGGGCTTTCAATTCCACAAAAGCCGCCTTTTTTCCGGGGAGCAGCACAACTCGGTCGGGTACCCCGTCGAACCCCGGACTTACGAACTTCAAAGCCAGCCCGCCCATCAGGTGAACTGCCTGCACGAGCTTGCGCTCGATTGTTTTTTCTGCTGCCATAGTTCCTCCCAAAAATCGGAACAGTGTAGGTCGTGACAGTTAATTCTATAAACTGTCTTATAGGCCATATTTTTTAACCTATAAGGATTTTAGTAAAATGACTATCACGACCTACACGCCCCTTAGTTCAAGAAGTCATCAAAAGCCGCAAAATCGCGGTTTTTCAGCTTGAGGCCATGCACGATGACTCCCTTGTTGGTTCGACTGCGTGTATATCCCGCCGCATCCAGCGCGGCATAGAACTCTGCCGTACTGCGAAAAAACTCCCCGGTATCGGCGCAGTAGGTACGGTACGCCTGATAAAGTTCGCCGGATTTGGCAGTCATGTCGGGGCCAGCTTCGCAGTTGTCCGTAACGAAATGAGCCAGCCAGTCGTTCTCCTCTCGGTACTTGGCGATAGCCGTTTCCACCACCGGGGGCAGGGCGATATGGAACCCCAGGTCAATGACCCGCTTGGCCCCCTCGATCATCCAGGCGAGGATAGCGGGACCGGCGTTCTCGTAGAGGTACTCGGCGTAGTTCTTGATGTCGCCGCTCCCGGTGATCCGGGCGTTGAACGGCACCACGATGAGCCGCCGCCAGGTACCGGCATCAATAGCGCCCACCTTGGGCAGATGGTTGGTATACAGCACCAGGGTATGGCTGGGGACAAAGCTGAAGGGGTCCTTGTACTTCTTTTCCGCATAGACTTCATCGGTGGAACACATTTGTTTCACCGTGGCAGTGTTCAACCGGGTGCCTTCCTCCAGCTCGGCGGCGATGACCAGCCGCTTGCCCTTCAGCTCCGCCATCTCCGGCTTGATGTTGCGGCGGTTGCCCACGGTCAAAGCGTCCGAAGACACGTTGCCGCTGTAGGTTCCCAGCACACGGGCCAGGGTGTTCCAGAAGGTGGATTTGCCGTTGGCCCCGCAGCCGTAGGCGATGATCATCTGCTCGATGAACACTTTCCCGATGCAAGCGGTCCCGGCCACGAGCTGCACATAGTCCATCAGCTCCCGGTCGCCGCAGAACAGGAGGTCGAGTTGTTTCTGCCACAGGTCGGCCCCCTTGTCGCCGGGGGATACCGAGGTCACCTTGGTCATGAAATCGCTGGGGCGATGCTCCATCCGACCCGCCATCCCCAGGCGCAGGTCATAGGTGACCTCCGGGGTGCAAAGGAGATAGCAGTCCGCATCCAGCTCCTGTGGCGTGATAGCCAGCATGGGGCGGGCCTCCTTCAGTGTGTTGGTGATGTTCCGGGAGCCGCGCCGGTCCAGAGCAAAGGCTTTGTATTCCGCCGCCTTCTTGTATTTGACGTAGGCGGCGGTCTGCTCCCTGGTGAGCATGGACTCC
>CAJTTS010000220.1 GCA_910579155.1 uncultured Oscillospiraceae bacterium
GTGGGGATGCGGTTGTGGTCGTCGATATTCAGCGTGGTGAGGCAACTGATGTAGATCCTGTACTTGCTCTCCTTGGGCAGGGAGTGGGTGAACTGGTCGTTGAGGCAGTGAATGCCCTCGATGACCAGCACGTCCCCTTCTCCCAGGGCAAGGAAGTTGCCGTTATACTCTCGCTGGCCCTTTTTGAAATTATAGGTGGGCATGTCCACGGTCTCGCCGTTGAGCAGCCGGACCATGTCCGTGTTGAATTGCTCCACATCCATGGCCCCCAGGCCCTCGAAGTCGTAATTGCCGTTTTCGTCCCGGGGGGTCCGGTCCCGGTTCACGAAATAGTTGTCGGTGGCGATGGCGTGGGGCCGCAGGCCGCAGGCCCGAAGCTGGGTGGACAACCGGTGGGAGAAGGTGGTCTTGCCGGAGGAGGAGGGGCCTGCGATCATGATGAAACGGACGTCCTTCCGGGCGGCGATCTCGGTGGCGATGTCGCCGATCTTCTTCTCCATCATGGCCTCATAGGTCAGGATCAGCGGCATGGTGTTCCCTTGGGCAATGGTGGTGTTCAGGGCCGCTACGTTGGAGACATTCAGTGATTCGGCGCGCAGGGTGGAGTCGCGCAGCGTCCGGTACACCTTTATGGAGGGGTGGAAATCCCCGAGACGGTCGGGATTTTTCAGGGTGGGCAGGCGCAGGATGAAGCCGTTTTCAAACAGCTCCAGGCCGAAGCATCTGATGTAGCCGGTGTCCGGCACCATGTAGCCGTAGAAGTAGTCCACGAAGCCGTCCAGGGAGTAGACGTTGACGTGGGAGTTGATTCGGAAGCTGAGAAGCTGGGCCTTGTGGACCAGTCCCTCCCGGCGGAAGAGCTCCATGGCGTCGTCGGTGCTGACAGATTTCTTTTCGATGGGCAGCGCCTGGGCGGACAGCTCCCGCATACGCGCCTCCACCCGGTCCAACAGGGCCTGGTCCAGGGTGAAATTGCCCTGGGCCCGGATAAAGAGGGCGCGGCTGAGGGAGTAGTCCACGCAGATGCGCTCCACATTTTCCCGGCCCGCCACGTCGTAGAAGGCTTTTAGCATCAGAAAGACCGCGCTGCGCTCATAGGTCTGGATGCCGGGCACGTCCTGGGCGGTGACCATTTTCAGGGTGCAGTCCCGGTCCAGCACCTTGTGGAGCTCACAGAGCTTTCCATCCCGGTTGACCAGCAGGATGTCGTGGGGAATTCGGCTCTGGAAGTCCGCGGCGATGGCGCGGTAGGGCGTTCCGTGGGGATAGGTGTACTTTGCGCCGTCCACAGTGACCGTGATCATTCTCTTTTCTTCCATGGGATGGCCTCCTCTATGTATTTTTTCCCGCCGGAAAAGCGGTGTACGGAAATTCCAGGGCGTTTTCTTTTATCATACGACATTTTGCGGGAAAATACAAGGATGATTCTGCCGTAAAAGGCGATGACGAAACAGGTTTTGCCCGCCATCAGGGAGCGGATGGCTTTTTGCACCTGACGCTCGGTATTGGTGTCCACGTTGGAGGCGGCCTCGTCCAGAATGAGCATATTGGTGTCGTACAGCATGGCCCGGGCGATGGTGAGAAGCTGCTTCTGCCCCTTGGAGATATTGCCGCCGTCCTCGCTGATGACATTGTAAGCGAATTTATCCAAAAAACAAGCAAAGCAAAGGAGAAATTTTTATGCAGACAGTAAAAGAGATGCTTCATCAGATCCAGTTCATCACCTTCGACGCCTGCAAGGCCAGCGGCGAGGCCGCCGCCCTGCTGGGAGAGTCGGCCAGTTCCCCGGAGGCCATGGTCAAGGCCCTGGAGCAGACCGCCGCCAACTTGGAGCAGGGCACGGTGGAGCTGCGCGCCCTGTCCCCGCTGAAACAGTTTTATCGAGAGACCGAGCTGCTGTCCATGATGGGGCTTCTGACCTTTCACTCCCATTCGTTGGCCCTCTTTTAGTTTGTTTATATTTAGTTGGTTAGGGTAAAGTTTTCTTTGGGCAAAGCGTACCTGCTGGGCGGGGACATTCCCCAAGACCAGGAGAAGGCGGTCCACTGGCTGAAGCTGTCCGCCAAAGGCGCACCCCGCCGCCACCAGCAAGGCCCCCGCGGCGTTGCCCAGGTAGACCACCGTCCAGTTGCGCAGCATCCCCGCCGCCGTGGCCTGTCCGTCCAGCCGGACAAACAGCGCCCGAAATTCTTGCGGCACATGGCCTGGGTCAAACTTCGCGTTGATCATCTGGCCCCGCCGGGCGTCGTCCGGGATGCACAGGGCCGGATAGTACAGCACCAGCCGTTCCACATCGTCCTCCCGCGCCGCCGCGGCCAGCGCGGACACCAGCCCGCCCTGGCTGCACCCGGTCAGGATGATGTGGTCCGGGTCCACGAAATCCAACCCTTTCACGTAGTCCAGCACATTGAGTAAGTCCGTCTTTTCTGTCAGCACGCTCATGCCCAGGCTGGAGCCGGAACTCTTTCCGCTGCCCGACATACAGAAGTCAAAGCAGACCGCCGCATAGCCCTCGTCCGCAAAAACGCGGGCGTATTTTTTGGTGTCCCTCGTACAGCTTCCGAACCCGTGGCTGACGATAGCGGCGGGCAGCCTGCCCGCCCGCCTGGGCCGCAGGATGAAGCCCCGCAGCTTGCAGCCCTGGCTTTCGATCTCAAACGGGATTTTTTCAACGCCGGCAGACGGTACGTGGGATCGAACCGTGATTCTTATTTTTGGCAAGTCAAACATAGGCCGCTCCCCCTAAGCCCGTCAGGTTACAGGGACATTATACCTTGAGCGGCCTTCGGACGCAAGAGAAGGAGGCGTCAAAATGCCCTACATCCATTTCACAGAAGAACAAAAGCGTCGGTATGTATAAAACCTTCGCCTGCTAATATCGCACGACGGTGAGGAAAATCATCGACAGGTATTCGGAGAACGGGATATTTTATGTTCCATATCAGACCAAAGCAGGCACAAAAAGGTGTGAATTTTACCATGATGGCTTCAAACGCATCAAAAAGGTGTTGATGAACGCCGACACCCTGCCGGCATATGTCAGGAAGTACACCAGCCCAAACAGCAACGCGGCCCGAATCAAGTGCGGCGTTTGTGAACTGTGCGGCCAGAAAACCCACGATATCCGTATGCACCATGTCAGAAAGCTGAAAGACCTCACTGGCGGCAGCGACTGGGAAATGTTGATGAGGAAAATGCGGCGTTGACACTTTGCAAGGCGTAGGCAATGATTAGTTTTATGCCGCGCTTTTTTCGCCTTGCTCTGACGGATGCTTGGCGCTCCCGTACCGTCACGGCTCAAAAACCACCTCCTTCCCGTCCGATTTTAGAATCATGGTAACTTTCTCACCGTCATAATCAACAGACAGGGTCGGGTCGTTTGAAACCTTCAGACTGCCAACGCCATCTTTACCGCATAAATAAACGCAGTCGGAATCCATACGGTTGATAAAATACAGCCCCTGATCGGTCAGGCAGAAGTCGGAAGCAACCATATTCCGAAACGGCCTTTCCTCGTGGGTCTTGGTGTCATACGCTGTCAGCAAAGAATTTTCGTTGATGAAGTAGATCGTCCGCCCATCAAACGCTATATTCCCCCTGGTGGGGATGTCCAGCACTTGCGTTCGCTGAATCGTCCTGCTTACTTCCGTAATCCCATCATTCGTAATGAAAAAAAGGCTGTCATTGTTCAAGAAAAAGCCATAGCAGTATTGCAGAAACATCCAGGTATCCCCCACGGTATAGTCAATTCCCAACAGAGATCGCCCGCTGTCCGTTATTTTCTCGAAAATAA
>CAJTTS010000221.1 GCA_910579155.1 uncultured Oscillospiraceae bacterium
CCGAGAACGGCAAAGACGGCCAGGGCAAGCGGTGCTCCGGCAAGGACGGAAACGACCTGGTCATCCGCGTCCCCCGGGGCACGGTGGTGCGCGACCTGGAAACCCGCGAGATCATCTGCGATATGTCCGGGGAAAAGGACTTTGTGCTGGCCCGGGGCGGAAACGGAGGCTGGGGCAACCAGCACTTTGCCACCCCCACCCGGCAGGTGCCCCGGTTTGCCAAGGCGGGCCTGCCGGGGCAGTACCGGGAAGTTCTGTTGGAGCTGAAGCTGCTGGCCGACGCGGGGCTGGTGGGCTTCCCCAACGTGGGGAAATCCACCCTGCTCAGCGTGGTCACCCGGGCCCAGCCCAAGATCGCCAACTACCACTTTACCACCCTCTCCCCCAACCTGGGCGTGGTGGCCGTGGACGAGGGGACCTCTTTCGTGCTGGCCGACATTCCCGGGATCATTGAGGGCGCGGCGGACGGCGCGGGCCTGGGCCACGACTTTCTGCGGCATGTGGACCGCTGCCGCCTGCTGATCCATGTGGTGGACGTGTCCGGCTCCGAGGGGCGCGACCCTGTGGAAGATTTCGACGCCATCTGTGAGGAGCTCCAGCGCTGGTCCCCCGAGCTGGCCTCCCGGCGGATGCTGGTAGCCGCCAACAAGGTGGATATCATGGAGGACTCAGAGCTTTTGGAGAAGCTCCGCCGGCATGTGGAAGCCAAGGGCTGCCCCCTGTTTGAGATGTCCGCCGCTACCCACCAGGGGACCCGCGAGCTGATGTACGCGGCGGCGGCGGAGCTGGCCGACCTCCCCCCGGTCATCGTGTTCGAGCCCACCTATGTGGAGCGGCCCCCGGAGATCGACACCTCCGACGCCCTGGAGATCGAACGGGATGAGGACGGCACCTGGCTGGTGGACGGGCCATGGCTGCGCCAGCTCATGGCCAACGTCAACTTCTCCGACTACGAGAGCCGCAACTGGTTCGAGCGGCGGCTGAGGGACGCGGGAGTCTATCAGCAGTTGGAGGATTTGGGCGTGCAGGACGGGGACACCGTGTGCCTGTACAATCTGGAATTTGAGTATCAACGTTAAGGGTCTTCGGCGACTTCCTTTTTTCTTTGGAAAGAAAAAAGGAAGCGAAAAAAGAAACTTTTATGGCCCTGTCCATGCGGACAGGGCCTTGTTTTACTTCATAGGTGTACTGATTGGATAGGCCCAGCCTAAAATATGCCCCTTGGGCAGTTCAAAACAGGTATCCCCTATTTGGTGAGAATAAGCGCCGTTTTCATAAGAAAAAAAGTCAAAGGAAATTTCATCCATGACGGGATCATAGAATTTTAGAAGGACATAGCGGGCGTTCTGCGGCGGCGTGTCGGGTGAACGCCAGGGTATAATCGTGATCTCGTCCATGCTCTGTATCCCCAAAATGTCCATCAGTTCCTGCTCCCGGTTTGCGTCATATAAAAGCTGTTCCGTGCCGTCCCATATCCGCATGACAAACTTCACCTCAAGACAATCATAGAGCATTTTGAGTTATAAGTCAATAGAGCAAAATGCTTTATCTATACTTTGTGTATACTTTCATTTTGGAAGGGGTACACAAATGGTGTATAGAAGGATTCGTGATTTGAGGGAAGATTCCGACTTGAAACAAAAGGTTCTTGCAGAATATTTGAACTGTTCACAAGTTTGCTATTCGCAGTATGAACTTGGTAAACGGGATATCCCCACAGAGGTTTTAATCAAATTGGCCGACTACTACGGGACAAGCATCGATTATCTTTTGGGCCGTACGGACGTGACAACGCCTTACCCTAATGCTCATTGAGCCGGGCCTCCAGCTTGGAGTATACGATATTCTGGCTGGAGTACAGCGAGTACCGCCCGCTGAGCAGGAAACTGAGGGAACAGGCCAGGGCGAAAAACAGCAGCCCTCCCCCGCCGAACAGCTCGATGGCCAAAAAGATGGACGCCAGGGGGCAGTTCACCACCCCGCAGAACAGGGCGATCATGGCGATGGCGGCGGAAAAAGCCGGGTCCAGCCCCAGCAACGGCCCCACCGCGCAGCCGAAGGTGGAGCCGATGAACAGGGTGGGCACGATCTCCCCGCCCCGGAAGCCCGCCCCCAGGGTCAGGGCGGTGAACAGCATCTTCAGCAAAAAGGCCCAGGGCACGCGGACCTCCCCCTCCAGCGCCAGCTCAATGACGCCGCCGCCCGCGCCGTTGTAGTCGCCGCTGCCCTCCAACAGGGTGAGGGCGATGACCAGCGCCGCCCCCGCCAGCGCCCGCAGGTACTGGTTGGGGATGTACCTTTTATAGAGATGCCCGGACTCGTGCATGAGCGCACAGAAGGCGATGGATATCAGCGCCGCCAGCACCGCCAGCGCGCCGCATTGCAGCAGCGAACCCGGGCCAAGCTCCGGCACGCCGGACAGGTGGTACGCCTCGCCGGGCAGGCCCAGCGCCCGGGGGATGGCGTTGGCCGCCAGCGCGGACAGCAGGCAGGGAAACAGGGCGGCGTACCGGAGCTGGCCCACGTTCACCACCTCCAGGGAAAACACCGTGGCGGTGAGGGGCGTGCCGAACAGGGCGGAAAACAGCCCCGCCATGCCGCATTGGATGATGGTGTTGGTGTTGAGGTCCCCCAGGCGGAGCAGACGCCCGAGGCCCGCGGAAATGCTGCCGCCGATTTGCAGGGCCGCCCCCTCCCGCCCGGCGCTTCCGCCGGTGAGATGGGTGAGCACCGACCCCAGGAAAATCAGCGGGGCCAACCGCAGCGGCGGGCGCTCCCGCCCACGGACGCTGGCAATGATCTGGTTGGTGCCGCTGTCGTTGGCCATGCCCGCGGTCCGGTAGCTGAACACGATGATGAGCCCCGCGACGGGCATACAGAACAGCAGCCAGGGATGGGCGGAGCGCAGAGCGGTGGCCTGGGCTACGCACCAGGTGAACGCCGCCCCCGCCAGGCCGCAGGCAATCCCCGTCAGCCCCGCCAGCACAAGCCATTGGGCCAGGGCCCGGACGGAGGGAAGAATGGCCAGTATACGCGCTTTGATTTGTTCCGTCATATCCACCGCTTCCTTTTGCCGCGTCAGCCGCGCTATCTGCTGATATTGTACCATCTGTGTCAAGCAGGGGAAAATTCCCGATTTATGGGAATGTGCCGCTAAATCCGCGGAGAATTTGCCATTTTGCCAAAGGTGGGAGAAAAAAGTTTGAAAAATTTTTCACAATACCCCTTCCCTTTGGCAAACCATTAGAGTATAATAATACCGCGCAAGCCAATCACCACCATAATTTTTTAAGGAGTGATACCAATGAGCATCAAAGTAGGTATTAACGGTTTTGGCCGCATCGGCCGCATGGTTTTCCGCGCCAGCGTGAATCATCCCGAGATCGAGATCGTGGGCATCAACGACCTGTGCCCCGCCGACTACCTGGCCTATATGCTGAAGTACGACACCATGCACGGCCGCTTCGAGGGCGAGGTCTCCTCCACCGAGAACGCCATCGTGGTCAACGGCAAGGAGATCCCCATCTTCGCCGAGCGCGACCCCAAGAACATCCCCTGGGGCAAGCTGGAGGCTGAGTATGTGGTGGAGTCCACCGGCCTGTTCCTGACCCAGGAGAAGGCCCAGGCCCACATCGACGCCGGCGCCAAGAAGGTCGTCATGTCCGCCCCCTCCAAGGACAGCACCCCCATGTTCGTGTGCGGCGTCAACCTGGACGCCTACACCCCCGACATGAAGTTCGTGTCCAACGCCTCCTGCACCACCAACTGCCTGGCCCCCATCGCCAAGGT
>CAJTTS010000222.1 GCA_910579155.1 uncultured Oscillospiraceae bacterium
ACTTTTTTCTCGGAAGAGTTGCTCCAACTGATTTGGAGGCGCTCATTGCCAGATTCGTTTCCCCTATACGCCCAGGCCGGGCATCGCCTCGACATCTGACGGTTAAATATCCTGTCAGTTTCCTTTACAGATTGCCATAATTTATTTAAGCAATTATCATATACGTGCCTTTTGCAGATGTTTGATCTGCCACTTTGCCATGCTTATTTTTGCCCCATCTGGCGGTTTTCATCAGTGCTTTCCTTCTGTTTCACGATAATTCTTGCTCTTACTTGTTAGGTTGCCCGACCTTCGCGCTCTGAGAAAATGTGTCCGGTGCAACGAGTTCCGCATCTGGGCGTGACTAGCTCCGGGTGGTAGCGGCGCAGATTTTCAACTCGCCTATCCGTTGAAAGGGACAGCACCAACAAGAACAGCGGTGGTAAATCTCATAGAGGCCGTTCCAGTCAAAGCCCCGATCATAGCAGATTTTCAATAGACCTCCTACAATAGACCTCTTGCGAAATTAGGCAAAGCGGTCAAAATTGCAGATACCAGCAATCAAGGAAAAGCGAAGAGCAAAGCGGCATCTACGGTTGCGGTAACGCTCCGAGAGGATACGAAACCTTTTGACAAAACGGATTGCGTGTTCAGCAAAGATCCGTTTTCTTGAAATCTCACGGTTCTTATTGCGTTCCTGCTTGGTCAAGCGATGATGCTTGGGACGCTTTTTTGGCAGCAGGGAATTCGCGTGTATGTGAGCAAGCCCCTGGTAGCTGGTATCCGCCTCCAGCACCGTTTCTGCCTTGACATGGATACCGGAATCCTTGAATAGCTGGAAATCGTGCTTCTTTCCGTTGGAAAATGCGAGCGCAATGATTTCTCCACTCAGAAGACTGACGAGCAGTTGTGTCTTCAGTGTGTGCCGCTTTTTCTTTCCCGAATAGTATCGCTTTTGCTTTTTTTAGGACGCTCAATTGGCAATCCTGCTGCGTCCACCAGAATCACCTCATACTCTGTCTCACATTTCAGCGGCGCTTTCCGACCAGGTAAAGAAAAGCTTCCATCCCGGATCAGGGTATCTTCCACCCATTTGATTCCGCGGTAGATATTGCTTTCGGCTATTCCATAGCTTGCCGCTATATGGGCATAGGTACGGTATTCCCGCAGATATTCCAAGGTGGCCAGCAGCAGATCCTCTATGCTCAGCTTTGGCGTTCTCCCTCGACGCTGGTGCTTTTCCGCATAGCCTTTCCGTAAAATCTCTACCATCTTGTCAAATGTTGCACGCTTTACCCCGGTAATTCTCCGAAATTTTGCTATCAAACCCAAACGGGGGGGATTTGAACTCACACCGAGCAACATTCAAAAGGGGCGCTAAGGCCTTGATGAGAAGTCCTTTGTCAAGCAGAAACTATTTTTAGGCATTTTCCTAGTTACTGGGCATAGTGCCCTTTTTAGAATCGAAAAAGGGCGGCTACCCAGAAAAGTGCAGAGCCATCAGCTCATTTCCGCTATTATTGGGGGGCCAGATAGTTGATTTGGGAGACCGCTTGAATGGCATTCAAGCGGTCAGCGGTTCGATTCCGCTTATCTCCACCAGGAAATACGAGAACTATATGATGGAAAAGGATTCAAATCATATGGTTTTAGGTCTTTTTTCTTGCTTTTTGTTCAACCGCTATCCCTCCGTGTTTTATCCCCATGCCGTTTGTGCCAGAATGATACCAGAATGAAAATCAGACGGCTTGACGCTGAACCGCTTTCAATGGCACAGCCTGTCATTTATTGAAACTGGCCCGCTTGAAATTCTGGTATGTACCAGAATTTGCGGGAACACAGCAAGTTTTCTAAGTCATCAGCGAGAACACGAGATTTTGAAGGTCTTGCTAAACTTTTCTGCGGCGGCCTGCCGCACTTCTTCCTGGACGTGTAAATAATGCTGGGTCATTTCAATGTCGGCGTGGCCCACCATGCTCTGAATCGTCTCCATGTCCACGCCCAACGCCTGGAACTGGGAAACGTAGGTATGGCGGCAGCTATGCTCTCCAGAACGAGGACGTGATCGCCTGGCACTCCACCATCTGCCAGGTCAACGACTGCGGGCCGGTGGAGATCCCCTACCGGGCCATCCTGCCCCAGGGGGTGGAGAACATGATCTGTCCGGGCCGCCACCTGTCCGCCGACGGCGTGGCCGACGGCGCCACCGCCCACGGGGTGGACATCAAGAAGGTGCAGGACATCCTGGTGGACCAGGACGTGCCCCTGCCCCGCAACGCCAAGTTCGAGGCCAAGGACCCCACCTACAAGGAGTGCGTGGAGGCCCACCAGTACGGCCTGTACACCGACAAGGCCAAGCTGGCCAAGGAGCAGCGGGAGAAGGGCCAGCCCCTGGACCTGGAGTTCCAGGAGGACATCAACAAGCCCAATGTGGAACGAAAGCTGCACTGAGCCGGACGGGGCGCCGCCCGCCCCGCCGGAGGACCCAAAGGAGCTGTCCCGGGCGTTCCTGCGCTCTGTGCGGCCCCAGCCGGGCTGTGAGAAAGACGGGATCTGCAACGAGTGCGGACTGTGTGAACACTGAAAAGGAGCGGCCCCCGAAAATTTCGGGGGCCGCTCCTTTGTCACCGCATGAAGCTCATAAAGCCCAAAAAAGCCTCCATGGGCGGGCTTGGCCGGAGGGCCCGGCTCCAGACCAGGCGGTTGGTGCTGGGGTTGACGAAGTCCAGGGGGAGCTGGCGGATCCCCTGCCAGGTGGCCATCATGTCCAGGGGCAAGATGGGATAGATCCGGCCCAGTTGGGTCATCTCCCGCAGCAGCATCTGGTCGGAGGTGCGTATGACGATGTTCAGCTCCTTGCCCATGGCCTCGGCGCATGTGCGCAGCAGGGACTCGATGGGCACCGGGGCGTTGAAGAAACCCAGGGGCAGGTCCAGCACCTCCTCCACTCCCACGCTGTCCCGCTGGCAGAGGGGGTCGGTGTCCACCGCCCCCAGCATGGAGGGATTGGGGTAGAGCTCCAGACTGTCGAAGTCCTCCGGGTCAGGCCGGACGGGGGTGAAGAAGGCATCCAGCTTTCCGGCCTGGAGCAGCCGCCAGGCGGAATAGGCGCTGTATTCCTCGATGTAGAGGCGGATGTGGGGATCTTGCTGCTGGAAGGACTCCAGGCAGGTGCGGTAGATGCAGTAGGCGTTGGTGGGGGTGACCCCCAGGCGGAGGGACCAGCTCTCTCTCCCGGTCTGGAGGGCGGAGATGCGGGCCTTGGCCGAGCCGCAGCTGGCGGTGAAGGAGGAGAACAGCTGGGCCAGGATCTTGCCCCCCTCGGTGAGGGCGACGCCGCTTTTTGAGCGCAGGAAGATCTGGACATTGAACTCCTCCTCCAGCTCGGAGATGGCCCGGGAGACCACGGAGCGGGAGACGAACAGGTCCTCCGCCGCCGCGGAGATGTTCCCCCGGGCGCAGACGGCCTGGAAGTACTCGATCTGCTTGAGGGTCATGACCGGCCGCCGCCTCCCTCCGTCACGATCATGTTGGGCCAGCGCTGCTCCATGCGCGTGTCCCCATACTGCCGGTCCAGGATCTCCTGGAAGGCGTTGGCGGGCTCGGGGTGGACGGGCCGTTCCGTGTAGCGCAGCATGGCGGCGCTGGTGAGCAGGGCGTTGCAGCCCATGAAGAGCACCACGATCCAGGTGGCGATCTTGCCCGCCAGAGGGGGCAGGGACTCGATCCCTTTGGACATGGGGGGATAGACGATCTTGATCCACACCACCGCCAGCACGCCCCAGAA
>CAJTTS010000223.1 GCA_910579155.1 uncultured Oscillospiraceae bacterium
TTCGCGCCGGGGTTGTCATTGCCATAGCCCTCCAGCAGGTTGATAACGCCCCACACGCCCAGGCCCGCGCCCAGAGCCACCACGAGAGTCTGCAAAGTGCTGATAGCAGAAGTAAAGAAAGCCATATACGTTCCTCCAAAAATAAATGAAATTTTTGAAGGCACATCCTCCGTGTCCTTTCGTGTACTTTAACAGCGCCGCTTACTTACTCGGCTCCATCTGTTTCTACGTCTACTTCGTACACGTCGTAAACTTCATCGGATTTAGGCTTTAGCCTTGTGGATAGAAAGCGCTCAATGTCAAAAGCGTTTTTCTTATCGTAGTCGGACAGATATTTATAGAGCGGGTGCTTGGTGATGTCGTATTTGTTGGACAAAAACGGCCTCACGCCCCGCAGCTGAAGGATGCACTTGCCTCCGTCCAGAACGGCCAGTTCATCCACGTCCATGAGTGCCTTGCCCAATTTCTGATAATTGAGCGAGTGGGAGGTCTCCCGCCCACGGCTCTCACCTGTGTTGTAGGTGTCAATCGTTTCCTTCCCCAGGGCGGCGGACAGCTCTTTCAGCGTTGTCGGCTCCCTGCCGCCCAGGAAGATGGAACAGTCCATATTGCCGATGATGGTATCGGCGTTGTCCTTGTAGATGGCCTTGAGCTGGGATTGCGCCTGCAATACCAGACAGGCAGAAATCTCACGGCTGCGGATGGTCGCCACCAGCTTTTCCAGCTTTGGTATCTGCCCGATGTTGGCGCACTCGTCGATCAGACAGCGCACATGGACCGGCAGACGGCCTCCGTACACATCGTCCGCTTTCTCGCAAAGAAGGTTGAACAGCTGTGTATACGCCATGGAAATCAAAAAGTTAAAACTGTCATCCGTGTCGCTCATAATGAGGAACAAGGCGGTTTTTCGGTCGCCCAGGGTGTCCAGCTCCAGCTCATCATAGGCCGTGACCTCCCGCAGCTCTGCAATATCGAAGGGGGCCAGCCGTGCGCCGCAGCTCACAAGGATGCTTTTAGCAGTCTTGCCAGCGCTTAACTTAAATTTCTTATACTGGCGCACGGCAAAGTGGTCCGGGGACTTTTCCTCCAGCTCATCAAACATCAGGTCAACGCTGTTTTTGAACTCTTCATCATCCTCCCGGACCTCCATGGAATTGATAAACTCCACCAGTGTAGAGAAGTTTTGTTCCTCTTCCGGAGCCTCATAGTGGATGTAGCCAATTAGCGCCGTGTAGAGCAACGTCTCGGCTTTCTCCCAGAACGGGTCCCCGCCTTTTCCGTCCCCTTTGGTGTTGGCGATCAGGGTCGTAACCAGTTTCAAAATGTCCTTTTCATCATGAATATAGGCAAAAGGGTTATATTTCATGGACTTTTTGAAGTTAATGGTATTCAGCACCTTGATGCGGTAGCCCTTGCGTTGCAGCATCTTTCCTGTTTCAATTATCAGTGTACCTTTCGGGTCTGTGACAACAAAAGAAACCGGATAAGTTTTTGACGTGCATTGCATGAGGTTGGGCTTCAACCAAAAGCGAGTCTTGCCGCTGCCGGAACCGCCCACGATCAACACGTTTTTGTTCCGGGCCGTTTTGGGGTCCTTCGGGCGGCTGTTCATTGTCAGGCTCTCCGTCTGGGTGAGGATGATGTTGTCCTCGAACTTCGGGGCTACATAGGGGGCGATATCCTGAGCGTTGCCCCAACGGGCTGTACCGTACTCCGCCCCCTGCCGGTACTTCTTGGCATTCTTGCCTTTCATGTAGACGGCAAAGCGCAGACCCACGCCGCAGGCGATGCCCACCAGCAGATCGACCGGATGAAAGCTGGGAGCGGCGCTCTGAAACGCCAGCACCAGCCCGTCCATAATGCGAAGCAGCTTATCCGCCAGACTGACGCCGGGGGCCAGCCGCCACGCCTGTCCCAGTTTGGTGGCGTAGAGACCCAGGATGGCATACGGAAGATTGGGAATGATGAGTTTTTTCAGATTGACCTGTTTCACCGTACCTGCTCCTTCCGTTTCTCCCGGTCGATGGTGGGCTTTTTCACCTGAGACCGGAGCTGGGCCAGCCGTTGCAGCACTGAGGGCCGCTGTATTCTGCGGACCTTCTTCCCGGCGTACTCCTGCATAGCGGCGGTGAGGGCGTCCGCATCCCGGCTCTTGAAGAAGATCAGGAACCGGGGCGGGTCATTGGCCCTGTCCCGCTTGACGGCATAGTCCACGCCGTATTTGCGGGCGATACGCTCAAAGGCTCGAATACTGGGGTCTGTCAGCTCCACATTGGACACGCCCTGATTTTGCCCGATGAGCTGCTTGACCGTCTGTTTCCCATGAGGGATGACATCCTGAGATTTGGCCGCTTTGCGATGGGCGAGATATGAGGCAATCGCCGCCTTTATCATCCGCCCGGTGATTTTTGTGCCATTGATTGCCAGGGCCACAGTTTTATTTTCCACTTCTTCCTGGATGGGCGATCACTCCTTTCCGCCAGGATGGGGCCGCGCCGGTGGGCTAGGGTGGGACCACCAGCCTACGCAGCAGAAGTTTTCTGCTCTGCATGATTTTTACCTCTCGTTTCTTCGGCACTTCTGCCGGTGCTGTAAGTATTCGTTCCAATCCTTCCCATGGGGAGGGGGCTTGTAGGACACCACACAGCCCTGCTGGGTGTATTTTTCCTTCATCCGCTCCGCCGCCTCCTTTCCGGGAGCGTCAGCGTCCAGGCAAAGGAAAATGTACTTGATTTGGGGATTTTCCCGCAAATAGGTATCCAGCGGACCCTCGTACAGACCGCAGAGGGCCACGGCGTTGTGGGTGGCATCCCGGTGGAGCGTGCAAAAGCTCATCAGGTCGATGGGGGCCTCAAAGACGTGTACCCGGTCAATGGTGCTGTCGCAGGGCAGGCGGAAACCGGTTTCCTTGTCGCTGCCGGGAACACCCGCCCGAAAAGATGCTCCGTTCAAGTCGTAGGTTCCCCGTTTGGCGGCGAATACCGGTTTGTTATCAGCATCGTTGCCGACAAAGACGCAGTTGTGGCGTTCCGCCTCTTCGTACAGCAGACCGGCCTCCACAAAGCCCCGGATGACCGATGGTGCGATGCCTCGCTTTTTCAGGTAGGCCGTCACCCGCCGCTGGTCCTCATTGGCCGGTGGAAGAACAAACGGCACAGGCTCCAATGGGGCAGGCGGCGTTTTCTTCTGGACCGGCGCAGGTCTGGGTAAGGGTCTGTCGGGATGGTCTCTTGACCGGCCATTCCAGTCCAGCAGGAATTCGACTGCCTCCGGAAAACTCTTGCCCTCGAACCGCTGAAGAAAAGCGATAGCGTCCCCGCCCTTTCCCTCGGAGTAGCGGAACCAGGTGCGCCGGTTCTTGATGCGCAGACTGTCCATCTCCTTGGTGGTGTAGTAGCTGCCGATGCGCCGGACCTGATAGCCCAGAGAGGTCAGCAGGTCAGGGAGGTCGGTGTTTTTTGCGTTGGCTAAGTCAGTGGCCGTAAAGATATATTCTCACGCTCCTTCCGGCCAGCCGCCAGCGGTCACTTCTTCCCGCAGCTCCGGCCCTGGCCCTTCACAGTCAGAATGCCGTCCAGGGTGGTGGCGGTGATGTGCAGCCG
>CAJTTS010000224.1 GCA_910579155.1 uncultured Oscillospiraceae bacterium
CCGGCGATGCGGATGCAGTTGGGCAGGACGTGGCCCGCCGCCTGGGTCTGGATCGAGCCTACACCGAACTGCTCCCCGCCGACAAAGTAGACCGTGTGGAGGAACTGCTGGCACAGAAAAGCGATAAGGGGATGCTGGCTTTCGTGGGTGACGGTATCAATGATGCTCCTGTGCTGGCGCGGGCCGATGTGGGTATCGCTATGGGCGCTCTCGGCTCCGATGCGGCGATCGAGGCCGCTGATGTGGTACTGATGACGGATGAACCGTCCAAGATCGCCGCTATTATGCAGATCGCCCGTAAGACCATCCGCATTTCCAATGAGAACATCGTCTTTGCCCTGGGGGTCAAATTCCTGGTGCTGATCCTGGGGGCGGTGGGCCGCGCCAATATGTGGGCGGCGGTATTTGCGGACGTGGGCGTTTCGGTGATCGCCATTCTGAACGCCATTCGCGCCATGCGGGTCAAGCAGTTTGAAACTCCGGCGCAGGAGTAAAGCTATAACAGGAAATGCGCCGCACTTTCGTAAGCGCGGCGCATTTCTTCTATCAATCGGTAGGACAGGTGATCTCAAACAGTGCGTCAATGGTCCGGTGTAGCAGCTTCGCCTGGGTGGTGTCTGCCAAAGTGTAGTAGACCTCTTTTCCATCCCGGCGGCTTTCAATAATTCCGCCCTTTTTCAGAATCCGCAGGTGGTGGGATACGGCGGGGTCGCTCATTCCAACAGCGGCAGCGATGTTGCACACACATTCCTCGCTGTGGCACAACAGCCAGAGGATACGCAGGCGGGACGGGTCGCCAAGCTGCTGGAAAATAGCGGCGGTTGTCTGAAACCCGTCAGGAGGCGGCATCCGTTCCAGGACGCGCTCGATATTCTGCCCGTGATTGTGCGGAAGATGGTAGTGGGACATCCTATTACCTCCATTTCTGCCTCTATCATATCCTGTCCTTCCGTATCTGTCAAATGGTCGAAGATTGGGGATAGCCATGAACAAAGGAAATTTAATATCAAAGCCTGCCGCAAAGGAACTGGACGCACTATCTGAACTTCACAAGACGCTGGGTGACTATACCCGTATCAGGATTTTGTGGCTCTTGATGGAGCGGGAATGGTGCGTCAGCGAACTGGCGGGGGAAATGAAGATGACGGAATCGGCCATATCCCATCAGCTTCGTATTCTGCGGAGCGCCCGGTTGGTAAACGGTCGTAAGGCAGGCAAGAATGTGTTTTATACTTTGGCCGATGAACATATCAGATGGATTTTGGAAAAAACCTACGATCACATATCGGAGCAATAGGACTGCTAAAAAACGGGTGCATAGGGACATTTCCCCAATGCACCCGCCCGCAGGATTCGTTTACAGCTTTTCGTAGGAAACCAGTTCGCTTACCGGGATGCGCGTCTGGCTGTGCCGCTCCGGGTCAGCGAAGTTCTCACCAGCGTAGCCGATAGCCAGAATGTTGACCGGCTCCAGGTTGGCGGGGAGGTCAAACTCCCGGCACAGAACATCCGGCTTGAAGTAGCACACCCATACGCTGCCCAGGCCCAGCTCCGTGGCCTGGAGCATCATGTGGTCGGTCAGGATGGACGTGTCAATGTCCCCGGTCTGTTTCTGGTCGAAGGGCCTCACCCACGCCTTGTTGTGGTCGGCGCAGACGATGATGGCCAGGGGCGCGCCGTAGATACCAGCGGCCTTGCCGATCTTCGCCAGCCCTTCCTCGCTCTGAACTACGATCAGGCGGACTGGCTGAAGGTTAGCAGCGGTGGGGGCCACATGAGCGGCCTCCAGAATCTTTTCCAGCTTTTCCGGCTCCACCTTCTGGTCGGTGTAGCTGCGGATGGAGCAGCGGGTCTTTGCAATTGTGATAAAGTCCATAGTAAAACATCCTTTCTGATAAATTGATCATGGGCCATGTCAAGGCAACCATCTGAGACAATTTTAGCATAGTTAGAAATGTATGCAAGATTGCACTTTTTTGTAAGGTACTACCCAAAATGTAAGTCCTTTTCCGAATGAACATATCGTGATATACTTTTTGTTGAGGTGAGGTTATGAAGCAAACAAAATTCAACTGCCCTGTTGAGGCTACGCTTTCGCTGATCGGCGGGAAATATAAGCCGCTGATCCTCTGGCATTTGGTGGGACAGCCGCTGCACTATATGGAATTGCAGCGAAAAATCCCAGGCGCAACGCCTAAAATGTTGTCCCAGCATTTACACGAGCTTGAGGGATGTGGCATGGTGCATAGAGAAGTTATCCCAGAGAAACCACCTAAAACGGTTTACTCTCTGACTGCATTTGGAGAGAGTATCATCCCGGTTTTGGATGCGATGTGCCAATGGGGAGCAAACTATTTGGATGGATTGGATGTTCAGCAGCCGTGTTGTGGCGCTGAGGCATGATAAGAGGGGCATAGCTGTCAGTAAGCAGCTACGCCCCTTCTCATTATATCAAATTTGTGACTGCCGGATGTAATTGCACAGCACTACAAAATCAATCTTTGGATTCTCCTTTAAGATCTTCTGCATACTTTCTTCTGCCTGCCGGTGCAAGGCGGGCTTTTTCAAATCGTCCAGCAGAAAGAAAATGTTCAGCCGCCTACCAACTGCGAACAGGAGCTTTTCATCTGGCGGGAGTTGTAAAAAGCGTTCGATCACAGAAAGCATTTGCGCCTTTTCCGTCTGCAAATTGCCTCGCACTTCCAGAAGAAGATTGATGATATGCTCGTTTATATAGAAACTGTCCATTGGCTGAAGCTGTTGCAAAAAGGATTTTTGCTCTACTACAATTTCTTCCTCCGATTGCAGCGTGAATGAGCCGTTTCGGACGAACTCGCCTAACTTCGATTCCGGCTTGATTCCAGTGGCATGGACACGGATATAGTCGGGCCGGATGATGTTCAGCGCCTCGGCGGTAGCGGCGGCATTTTCTTCGGATAGCTCTTTGCCGCCGATGCCCAGCAGAATAAACTCGGACAAGATCATACCGGCCTCTTTTGCCATGCAGCCGCTTTCCACCACCGTGTCAGCTTGAAAGCCCTTGTTAATGAGTTTCAATATCTGATCGGAGCCGGTTTCCATCCCGCAGTACAGATGATTCAAGCCAGCTTGCCGTAGGGCCTGCAATTCGGATAAAGTCTTGCGGGTGATACTGTCGGCGCGGGCGTAGGTCGTGATGTATTGCAGATTGGGGAAATAGCGGTTGAGGGCGTCCAGTATGTGGAGCAGATAGTCGGTTTTCAGCACCAGAGCATCGCCGTCCTGCAAGAAACAGGACGTAAAATTTTTCTCATGGTAAATTTGGGCCTGCATAGCAATATCTTCTATGGTTTCCTCAATAGGCCGCATGGAGAATTGCATGGATTTATAGAGGCCGCAAAAATAACACTTATTCCAATGGCATCCCCGTGTGACACGGATCAACAGACTACTGTTCTCAGAGGGTGGACGAATCGGCCCAATTTCTACATTCTTCATATGAGGCATCCTTTCTTTGTAATCACAATAAAGATACCATCCTATAAAAATGAGAGCAAGATTGCACTTTTTCGGTAGGTACTTCCCAAAAAGTAAGTCCTTTTCCAGATCACTACGCTATGTA
>CAJTTS010000225.1 GCA_910579155.1 uncultured Oscillospiraceae bacterium
AGCGGCACTCCCCAAGGCTCCGGGGTCAGCCCAATCCTTGCAAATATCTATCTCAACGAACTGGACACATTCGTAGAAAAGCTCAAATTGGAATATGACAGACAGGACAGCTACCGCAAACCGCAGAAAGAATACTCGCAAACTCTGGCGTTGGCACACTATTGGGAGAAAAAGCGCAAAACAGCAGTGGAGCAAGGAGACGAGGCCGAAGTCCAGCGGGCAAAAGGCCGCGTAGATGAACTCTATACAAAACTGCTCTCCATCCCATGTTTCCCAGCCATTGACCCCACCTTCAAGAAAATACAGTACGTAAGATACGCGGATGATTTCATCATCGGGGTTATAGGGCCAAAAGCTGACGCAGAGGTAATCAAGGGGGAATTACGCACATTTCTCCATGGCAAGTTGAATTTGACACTATCGGAGGAAAAGACGAAAATCACCCACTCTGCGGAGCTGGTACGCTTCCTCGGCTACGACCTGACTGTATCAAGAAGCCAAGATTACTCCCGTGATAAAAATGGAAATCTCAAACGTCACTGGAACGGACAGGTCAAGCTGTATCTCCCCCATGAAAAATGGTTCAATAAGCTGCTGGAATACAGAGCGATGTATATCAAAAAGTGCCCTGACGGAAAAGAGATATGGAAGCCGACCTACCGAGGAAAGCTCATCAATATGCCAGATGCACAAATCGTAAGCAAATTCAATTCGGAAATCCGCGGACTTTACAACTATTACAGACTGGCGGCAAATGTGTCTGTTCTGAACAGCTTTTACAGAATCATGCGGGGAAGCCTGTTCAAAACCTTTGGCTGCAAATACCGTACCACCTACAAGCACATCAAGGCTAAATATGTACGTGACGGTATCTTTTCTGTGAAATACAGCACCAAGGGCGGCGACAAGGAACTCCAATTTTACCACGATGGATTTCAGCAGAATGTAAAAGCTGCCCCGGATTTTTCAGACATTATGCCGAACTTCCGAAAGTACACCAAAGAGCGCAGTCTGCTCCACCGGCTGAAAAATGGCATTTGTGAGCTTTGTGGTGCGGAGACAAAAGAAATTGTAATGCACCACGTCCGAAAGTTGAAAGACCTAAAGGGTGAAACCGAGTGGGAGCGCGTCATGCTGCGTATCCGCCGGAAATCCCTTGCCCTATGCCCATGCTGCTATAACAGCATCCAAACCTAAGTTTTGTAGACGGAGAGCCGGATACGCCGAGAGGTGTCCGTCCGGTTCGGGAGGGGGAGCGCCGAAACCTACCGGAGAAATCCGGCAAGGCGCGGCGTCTCCTACCTCATCCAGGCGTTCCAGGAGCTCTACTATCAGGCGGACAAGGTGCATGGCGGCGCCCTGCCCGTCCCGGTCCGGCTGATGTTCGACGAGTTCGCCAATGTAGCTTTGCCGGACGGCTATGCCCGGCTCCAGGCCACCATGCGCTCCCGGAACATCATGGCCACCATTATACTACAGAATATCTCCCAGTTGAAGTCCCTTTTCAAAGACGACTGGGAGGGCATCATCGGCAACGCGGACAGCTTCATCTACCTGGGCGGGAACGAGCAATCGACCCACAAATACGTTTCCGAGCTGCTGGGGAAGGAGACGATCCAGACCCAGACCAGCAGCCAGAGCAAGGGGCGCAACGGCTCCTACAGCCAGAATTTTCAGCAGGCGGGCCGCGAGCTCTTGACCCCCGATGAAGTGCGTATGCTGGACAACCGGCTTTCCATCGTCCTGATCCGGGGGGAGGCCCCGGTGATGGACGCCAAGTACGACCTGGAACGGCACCCCAACCTCAAGTACACCGGGGACGGCGGGGCCATTCCCTACGTCCACAATGCCAAGTGTCTCTATGACGCGGGCGACCTGGACTTTGAATTTACATCCCTGGACGAAACTGAAATCATCGACGAATTGGAGGAATCTGACCATGAAAAATGACCGCAATAACAACCACGACCTGACCCGTTCCCGCGCCAAGGCCCGCCGCTGTATGGCGGCGTGGACGGCCCTGGTGCTGTCCCTGGCCCTGTTCACCCTTCCGGCCTTCGCCGCGCCCGGCGGCGGCAGCGATCCCCTGTCCATCGTAAATAATTTGAGTGACTTCATCTTCTCCTGCATCAAGGCCATCGGCGTGATCATCCTGGGCTGGGGCATCGTCCAGCTCGGCATGAGCATCCAGTCCCACGACGCCAGCCAGCGCAGCCAGGGTATGCTGTGCGTGTTCGGCGGGCTGATCATCGCGTTCAGCAAGGAAATCCTGTCCACCATCGGCGCGCTGTGAGGCGGGCCAATATCAACCGGGGAAATGTGTCTCACCGTGAGACACATTTCCCCTATGGGGGTGAATGACTATTAGCGACAACTGGATCGTCAATATCCTGGAAAACGCCCTGACGGACTGGAACGGCAAATTGTCCGAGATATGGACCCTGCTGACCCAGACCCCGCAGAGCTTCAAAGGCGGCGACATCTGGACGGTGATCACCGGCATCCACACCGCCATGGTGGGGATCGGCTACGGCCTGTTGGTATTGTTCTTCGCCATGGGCGTGTTCCAGAGCGCCGCCAGCTTCCGGGACTTCCAGCGCCCGGAATTTGCCCTGCGCCACTTCATCCGCTTCGTGCTGGCAAAGGTGGCCGTGGGGAGCTGCATGGAGATCATGACCGCCATTTTCAGCGTGTGCGGCGGCGTGGTCGCCACCGTCATGTCCGGCATGGGCGGCTCGGTGTCCACGGCGGCCACCCTGCCCGGCGAGATCGTGACTGCCATCGAGGGCTTGGGCCTGCTGGAGAGCATACCCCTCTGGCTGGTGGCCCTGCTGGGCAGCCTGTTCATCACCGTCATGTCGTTCATTCTGCTGCTGACAGTGTACGGGCGGTTTTTCCGGCTCTATATGTTCACCGCCCTGGCCCCGCTCCCCCTGGCGTCCTTCGCCGGGGAGGGCACCGCCGCCAGCGGGAAAGCGTTCCTCAAAAACTACATCGGCGTGTGCATGGAGGGGGCGGTGATCGTGCTGGCCTGCCTGATCTATTCCGCGTTCCTGTCCAGCAGCACCCCGGCCGCCGACGCCAGCCTGCCCGCCGTCACCATGGCATGGCAGTACATCGGCCAACTCATCTTCAATATGCTTATCTTGACCGGGCTGGTGAAGGGGGCCGACAGGGTGGTAAAGGAGATGTTGGGGCTATAGGGAAATACAACATCATCTACGCAGACCCGCCATGGAAATACGGCACATGGCACTCCGCAGACCGGCACTACCCCACCATGCCCATTGAGGACATCAAGGCCCTGCCCGTGTCCGAGCTGGCCGCCGAGGATTGCGCCCTGTTCCTCTGGATCACCATGCCCATGCTCCATGAGGCGTGGGGGGTGATGGAGGCATGGGGCTTTCGCTTTGTCACCGCCGCCTTTGTCTGGGTGAAGCTGAGCCGGAAATCCAATACGGTATTTTGGGGGCCGGGCCACTGGACCAGGGCCAACGCGGAGCTGTGCCTTCTGGCGACCAGGGGCCGCCCCAAGCGGCGGGCCCGGAACGTCCACCAAGTCATCATCTCCCACGTCCAGGAGCACAGCC
>CAJTTS010000226.1 GCA_910579155.1 uncultured Oscillospiraceae bacterium
TTACTGCCGTTCCAGCAAATCCATATATTTCTGACGTTCGCCCTCCGGGACTTTCAGCGCCGCCATAGCCTGCTCAATGGTCAGGCCCATCGTTTCCATTAGGTTTTTGAGAGAGGATAAGATACCGTCAGCGCGGCCCATCTCCCTAACGCCCTTGCTCAGATTGCACATGACCGACACCTCCCTTTCCATTGTCTGCGTCATTTGAATGTCGTAATCGTCCTGCAAAATCTTCCGCTTCTCCGCCTCGCTGGTTTCGTTGGAGAGAAGCACGTCCAGCATCCGAAGTACGCCGTCATAGTTTGCCCCGTCCGGCCCGCCAAGGCACAGCATGATGATGGACAGCAAATCATAATTCCTGACGGGTTCTGTGGCCTCTCCTACCAGATGTTCCTCCACCAGCCGATACCGGGTGATAGTGTTCTCCCGATACTGCGGCGGTTTCATGCAAATCCAGATGGAGTAGACCTTCTTGATTTTCTCATAATGGGAGCCAGTGAACTCCCTGCCGTACTGGGAAGAAATCATGCGGCAACAGTAGTATATGCCACGCTTTATCAGCGGATAGCCGGGGTAAAAATCGTTCTGGGCCTCCACGTTGATGATGAGGGCAATTTGTTCCTCGGAGTCGGGAACGATGGCGCGGAAGCGAATGTCATAGGTGACTGTCCCCTCGCGCACCGATTTGTCCTCGGTGTCCATGCCGCTGATGACTGTGCCACCCTCGTCCGGCAGCACCGGGACGGCGGACACCTGGGGTTGGCCCTCAATGTACTTCTCGGCAATATCATTGACATCGCAATCCTTGTATTCTTCCAGGCAGGACTTCATAATCCGCGCCAGGATTGCCTTTTCAGACAGGACACGCTTACAGGCGGCATCATAACCCGCGCTGTCATCTGTGACGTGCAGTCCCTGGGCGATTGTCGTTTTGAGCTCCACCATCCTCACCTTCTTTCGTTTCATTCTACCACAGCTTTGCCAGCGCGTCCACTTCTTTTTTGAAAAGAGTTGCGTATGGCGTATACACGAGAGAGATATGGAGGTGCAGTGACAGAAAAAATTTATCTTAACAGGGTTGCTTTTGGGAATTTGATATGCTATACTATAAAAATCCAAGCAAAGGAGTTTATCAATATGCGGCAAGGTATTCTTAAATAAAATTTGATAATGGGAACAAAGACAAACGTCCTCAAGGAGAGGGCTTGGTTTTTGTACCCAATTTAAGAATACTTTTGCCTTTTCATTTCATATCGTGATAGACAACGGCCAGCCTTGGCCGCAGTTTTCATGTGTGTCCTACCTATCATCCCCAGCGGTAAAAGTATTTGTCGCTGGGGATTTTTGCGCCCTTCTGGGCCTTGTATGGAGGACAATCATATGAAAATCATCAATATTGGCATTCTTGCTCATGTAGACGCAGGTAAGACGACCTTGACGGAGAGCCTGTTATATACCAGCGGAGCAATCGAGGCGCCCGGCAGTGTGGATCAGGGAACAACGAGAACGGACACCATGTTTTTAGAGCGGCAGCGTGGAATCACCATTCAAACGGCGGTCACTTCCTTTCAGTGGCACGATTGTAAGGTCAACATTGTGGATACTCCTGGGCATATGGATTTCTTAGCGGAGGTCTATCGCTCCCTTGCCATTCTTGACGGAGCGATTTTGGTTGTTTCTGCAAAAGACGGCGTTCAGGCGCAGACCCGTATTCTGTTTCATGCTCTGCAAGTAATGAAAATCCCAACTGTTATCTTTATTAACAAAATCGACCAGGACGGGATTGACCTGCCAGGTGTGTATCAGTCTATCCGAGATAAGCTCTCCGCAAATATGATTATTAAGCAGAACGTGCAGCTTTCCCCGGATATATCCATCATGGAAAACATGGGGCTGGAGAATTGGGATACCGTGATTGCGGACTGTGATGAATTGTTGGAGAAATATATTGCCGGAGAACCAATGGACAAAGAAGAACTTCTGCGGGAGGAAAACAGGAGAATCCAAAGCGTCTCTCTGTTTCCGGTCTATCATGGCAGTGCCAAGGTAAACTTGGGAATCCGACAACTCATTGAAGCGGTCACAGATACATTCCAATCACCCACCGGGCAGAACAGCTCTGAATTGTGCGGAACTGTGTTCAAAGTTGAGTACGCAAACCAGAGCCAACGCCTTGCCTATCTGCGGTTGTATAGCGGTACGCTTCATTTGCGGGATTCCGTAGCCTTGGCAGGGAAAGAAAAACTGAAAATTACGGAAATGCGTATCCCCTCAAAGGGTGAGATTGTCCGAACAGAGATTGCCCATGCGGGCGAGATCGTCATTGTACCCTGCGACAGTTTGCGGCTGAATGATGTGCTGGGAAACAAACTGCTGCTGCCCCGTGAAACGTGGAGCGACAATCCTCTCCCTTTGCTGCGGACAACAATTGCACCAGAGAAACCAGAACAGAGGGAACGCTTGTTAAACGCCTTGACAGAAATTGCGGATACCGACCCGCTTCTGCGCTATGAAGTAGACGCTGTGACCCATGAGATCATTCTCTCCTTTTTGGGCCGGGTACAATTGGAAATTATCTCTGATCTTCTGGTGGAAAAATATCAGCTCAACACAACTGCAAAAGAACCTACCGTCATCTATATGGAGAGGCCATTGAAAGCGGTAAGTCACACCATTCATATCGAAGTGCCGCCCAATCCATTCTGGGCGTCCATCGGGCTGTCCGTCACCCCTCTCCCCCTTGGCACCGGAGTGCAGTATGAGAGCAAAGTTTCCGTTGGATACTTGAATCAGAGTTTTCAAAACGCTGTATTGGATGGTATCCGCTACGGTCTGGAACAAGGCGTGTATGGATGGAAGGTAACGGACTGTAAAATCTGTTTTGAGTATGGGCTTTATTATAGTCCGGTCAGCACTCCCGCAGACTTTCGGTCATTGGCACCTATTGTATTGGAGCAGGTGTTGAAAAAGGCGGGGACGCAGCTATTGGAACCATATCTTTCTTTTACACTCTATGCGCCGCAGGAATATCTCTCCAGAGCTTATCATGACGCACCAAAATATTGCGCGAGTATTGAAACGACCCAGGTTAAAAACAGCGAGGTGATTTTTACTGGCGAAATCCCTGCCCGCTGTGTGCAAGAGTACCGCAATGACCTCACCTTTTATACAAACGGGAGAAGCGTTTGTTTAACAGAATTGAAGGGGTATCAAATCGCCAGCGGCGAACCAGTTTTTCAGCCACGCCGCCCAAACACCCGGATTGATAAGGTGCGCCATATGTTCAACAAAATTCTCCCATCAATGATGGACTTATAAAATCCCTTTGGAACAAAGGGCGCACTTCTATACATGGTCTGCGACCATGTATCGTGCGCTCTGCGAGGCTACGGCCCGGACTTCCGAAAGTCCGGGCCGTTTGCGTCGCTCCGCTCCGTACAAGGGGCTGCGCCCCTTGCGCCGCTTCGCGGCTATCCCTGCGCCCTCGCCGGAAAGGTACACCCGC
>CAJTTS010000227.1 GCA_910579155.1 uncultured Oscillospiraceae bacterium
GGCGGGATAAGACAACCTTTGGAATTGTTGACGCACAGAGCGTACAGAATGCGGATACAGCGGCAGAAAAAGGTTATGACGCAGGGAAAAAGTATCCGGAATCAAACGTCACGTTATAGTTGATACGATGGGATTGCCCCATGCCATAGCTGTAACAACCGCCGATGTGACGAATCGGGATAGGGCCATCCAGATGATTCTCCTTAACTGGACAATCTCTCTCAAGAAGATTTAAACAGGCTCTAAGCGCCCAGCACGAACCGTTTTACCGCGAGGGCAGCCGCGCCCTTTGCTCCACCCAAGGGATCGTAATCCATGAATTTCAGTTGATATCCCTTTTGGCTGCCACCAAAAATGTTGCGCGGAAGAATGGAGAGCAGGCGATCCCTGTTCTCTGCAACAGAAAAAATACGCCCATCGATTAGAACCGTTTCCGGACTGATGAAGTTCATCAGGTTCGCGATATTCACCCCGATGTAGCGGATGCTGTCGTTGAGGATGGATGTCACTTGAGGGTCCCCGCATACTTGGGCTTGCAGCACAGCGTCCATGTCCAGTTTTCCTCGGGCGCTGACAATCTCCTGGAGCATTGCCGCCAGACCGGCGTCCATCGCAGCTTGGCACCGCTTGAGAACGGCGTGTTCACTGGCAAGGGCATCCAAGCAGCCCTGGTTGCCGCACACGTCGCAGATGGGGCCTCCGATCTCCACGACCATGTGGCCGATTTCACCGGCACCCGCCGCTTTCCCGGTCAATATTTGGCCGCCGGACACCAGTGTGCAGGCGATGCCATAGGAGATGAAGTAGTGCAGCAACGGATCCCCATCCACCCTGCGGCTGAACAAGTCTGCACCAATGGTCCGGGCGCGTACGTTGTTTTCAATGCAGACGGGGAAAAGGAGCCGAGATTCCAGATCCTTCGCCAGATTTCTGGCAACCCAGTCCTGACGCAGGTTGTTATGCACAATTCCGGTCCCGCCATCCACGAATCCTGGCAGACATACCCCGATCCCAACGATTTTTTCCTGGGGGACGCCGCTGCGTTTCAAGAATGCCCGAACGGAGGAACTCAGGTTTTCCGCCATCTTGACATAGCTTGCCTCGGCAAAAACCTGGGACCAGCGGCGAACCACCTTCCCTCTCAGATCTGTGGCAGCCATCACGGTCTCATACGGGTTGAGCTCCACCCCCACCACATACCGGCTGTCGGTGATGAACTCCAGCAGGATCGGCGGCCTGCCCATGCCCTTGCATTCTGCTGCCTGGGGGACGCCGATTTCCCGCACTAGCCCTTGCTTCATTAACTCGACTACGTTGGAGGTGATGGTCGCGTTTGCCAGAGACAAACGCTGGGCGACACCAATACGGGAGATGGGGCTGTACCGGTAGATGGTTTGCTTGATCAAGTTACTGTTTTTTTCCTTGATAAGGGGGAGGTTTTTCCCTTTTCCGTCCATGCCGCAGTATCCCTCCTATATTATTTTTTCATTTCAAATTATATTCTTGGGACTGGTTTTACCGCAAGCTGGAATAATAGACAAAAAAATAACTACAATTTTAGGCATAAATCCAAATATATACGAAATAAATTGACAATTAAATCCGCTGTCTTATAATAAATTAACAGAAAAGCTTTTTTGAGCAGATGTGTATAACTCTGATTTAATTCAAACAAAAAAATAATCTTGCGGAGGTATTCCTATGGAACGCTCCTTTTCCCTTAAAATCCATGATCCCGGCCATGTTCTTCCCGCTGATCAGGACGGGGCGCCCCTTTTGAAAACCGTCCAGGCGGGCCAGCCCTGCTTTGCGGAAACCCTTGGCTGGCACTGTGTGGAGCAGTGGGCGGGGACGGAACGTCTGGCGGAGTACCGCGCTTTGGCCGATGAAGTGTGCAGGGATGCCGACGCCATGGCGGTTGTCGGCATCGGAGGCTCCAATCAGGGAGCCAGGGCCGTGATTGACGCTTTGGGTCGCAGGCCAGACCATCCTGAGATCATATGGGCGGGCAATACCATCTCCCCGCACAGCATGGCGGACGTATTGGAAAAGCTGAAAGAGAAGAAGAGTGTGTACGTTAACGTCATCGCCAAAAATTTTGAGACGCTGGAGCCGGGGATCGGCTTCCGCGTCCTCCGGCAGTATCTCCAGCAGACCTATGGACCCGGCTGGGAGAAGCGGGTGATTGCCACCGGCACCCGGGGCAGCCGCCTGGAAGAGCTGTGTACCCGCCACGGCTTCCGGTTCCTCCCCTTCCCCGAGGACATCGGGGGCCGCTTCACCGCGCTGTCTCCTGTGGGACTGTTCCCCATGGCGGTGGCCGGTGTGGACATCGGGACCTTGGCCCAGGGGGCGCTGGATATGGAGCGGAGACTCAAGGCGGATTGTGGAGAAGGCAATCCGGTCCTGGTATACGCCCAGGCCAGGAACAGCCTGTACGCGGCGGGCCGCCGCGTGGAGATGCTGGCCTTTTTTGAGCCGAGGCTGTTCCGGTTCTCCAAGTGGTGGGTCCAGTTGTTCGGCGAGAGCGAGGGCAAGGACGGGAAGGGGCTTTATCCCGTCGCCGCCAGCTATTCAGAGGACCTGCATTCCATCGGACAGTTTGTACAGGAGGGGACCCCCTGCCTGTTTGAAACCTTCCTCAATATCCGCGGTCGGGACGCGTCCCTCATCTTGAACCCGGACAGCGTGGACGACGGCTTTGGCTATCTGGATGGCATGGACATGGACGCGGTCAACCGTGCCGCGTATCAGGCCACTCTGGAGGCCCACAGCGCGGTGTTCCCCTGTGTGGAACTGACGGTGGACGCGCTGGACGAGTACGCCTTTGGCCAGATGTTCTATTTCTTCGAGTTCGCCTGCTATCTCTCCGGTCTGCTGCTGGGGGTCAATCCCTTTGATCAGCCGGGAGTGGAGGATTATAAAAGACGGATGTTTCAAAAGCTTGGCAAATAATAAAAGGAGGAATTTACCATGCCGCTTGTTCCAATGAAAGCCATCTTAGATGCCACGGAGCAGTACAACTACGCCCAGGGGGCGTTCAACGTGAACGCCGTGTGCCAGGCCAAGGCGGTCATTGAGGTTCACGAGATGTTCCGCTCCGCAGCCATTTTGCAGGGGGCGGACCTGGCCAACGCCTTCATGGGCGGCCGCGCCGACTTCGCCCAGGGCACGCTGGAGGACAAGAAGAAGGGCGCGCTGAACATCGCCAACGCGGTGAAGAAGTACGCCGAGCACAGCCCCGTCCCGGTGGCCCTGCACCTGGACCACGGCAAAAACATGGAGTCCTGTGTAGCCGCCATCGCGGGCGGGTACACCTCCGTCATGATCGACGGCTCCTCCCTGCCCTTTGACGAGAACGTGGAGCTGACCCGGGAGGTGGTGAAGTACGCCCATGAGCGGGGCGTTACCGTGGAGGGCGAGCTGGGCGTGCTGGCCGGGGTGGAGGACCACGTGTTCGCCGCCAACTCCACCTACACCAACCCCA
>CAJTTS010000228.1 GCA_910579155.1 uncultured Oscillospiraceae bacterium
GTTTCTCGGCCCCGTACTTCTGGAGCAGGCCCCGCACCTGGTCGGTGTACCCATCATGGCTGCGCTCCGCCAGCACCGCCCGGACCTCCTCCAGCGTGATGGCTTTGGTCGGCGGGTCGGCGGGAGCCGGGGCAGGGGGCGTTGCCGGGGCCGGGTCAGGTACACCGGTACCCTCCGGGTCGCTCTGGCCCAGGGCGGTGGCCACGGCTTGGAGGCTGTCCGCCAGGGAGCAGATGTCCTCGATGACATCCAGGAGCAGCTTGATCCTACTCACAGGCCGCACCTCCCGACCGCACCTCGGTGATGCACACCGACTCCACGCTGTTTCCGGGGACCAGGATCATCACCTTTTCCCTGCGGCCCAGCAGCCGGGTGAGCAGCTTTTCCCGCAGGGACACATTCCGGCACTGCACGATGCCGCCGCTCTGGGGTTCCTTGGACACGCTGATTTTCAAATTGTGTCGCATGACCGTTTCCTTTCCGAAAGGCGAGTGTTGTGGATGCCTTTCACTGGTAGGCCACGGCAGCGGCAGAACGGGACGGTCTGTCACAAAAATTTTTTTAGTTTTCGGATGGCTCGCTTGGCGGCCTTGCTGACGGCGGTACGGTCAACGCCCTCCTCCTGGGCGATGGAAGTAAAGGTGCGTCCCTCGAAATACACCTGCCGGATGAGCCTCTGCTGGCGTGGCTCCAGCTTGGCGATGGCCTCACGCAGATGCCGCCGCTCCTCGGCGGCGAGGATGTCCCGCACCACGTCCTCGTCTGAGGGGAGCAGGGTATTGTCCAGGTTGTATGCCTCCAACGAACAGTGGCGGCGGGTTTCCTTGTGATCGATGTTGTACTCCTGGCGGTCCAAATCGACCAGAACGGTCCCCCATTCATCGGGGACCTCTACCTCGACTGTGCCGGTGACGAACTTGTACTCGATTTTCATTTGCTGTTCTCCTTTCGGAGCCAGCAAGCGGCACCTCCCTCTGCCGCAAACAAAAAAAGAGCCTGACAAGCAGCACAAAAGTGCCGCTTGCCAGGCTCAATGTCGTCTCCGCCATATTTTCAGGCGGTATCATGGAGGTTAGGCCGCTCTATGGAATGAAACCACCCCTCCGTGCATCATGCGCAAACAAACGTGTGTTGATCCTTGTCCCGGTTTAGCCATCCGTTTCCCTGTCCCATATACATTCCTTTATGGGATTGCCGTATTTCCGTGGCGGGATTCCCGGTCAGCCCCCGGCCCGCAGGCTTGGAGCGGATCAGAATTGTTTAGTTTTGTTACCCCGACCTCCGCGCCGCAGTGCCTGCACTTTACATAATAGTCAGGTTTCCGGCCCTTGACCGGGGTAAACAGTCGGGACCGTATGCCCAGCGAGGAGTCCAATAGCCTCTGCCCGCAGCCAGGGCAAAGCAGGACCTTCCGCTGGGCCTTCAAATCATGATTCTGCGCCTCCCTTTTCCTGCGCATCTACATATCTGCTTCCTTCCGGCTGCCGCTGTCAGGCAGGGGAGGGACATAGACCCGCTATGCGCGTGTATTTACGCGACCAGCTCTGTGAGCCAGGTCGCCGCTGGCCGTGCCAGCAGACGTGCGTTGAGGTACGCCATCTCCAGGGTGAGACAGGTGTTCCCCAGGTAGTACCCATCCATGACGGTGAGCGTCATAGCGAGGTCAGGAGTCTCCATATCTCTCAGACAGACCGGCAGGAGATACTGCACCCGGCCCTGGTAGCCTTGGGGAACTACGATGCTCGGTTCCACCACCGCCCACCGGCGCGCCAGTTCAACTGCCGTTTCTAAGAGCAGGGGCAGGTTCTTCGCGTCCCGGACGGATTCGGGCAGACGGGAGAAGTTCTCCGGGTCGCCCAAGATGTGATCGATGTTGACCCGTATCGGCCACTCCGGGTTGTAGTTGACGCCATACTGCGCCATATCATAGCGGGGCTTCTGCGGGAGCGGATTTACATATTTCAGGCAGGGGGCCATCTCATCCGCAAAGCCCCGGAAGTACCAGTCCAGCAGACTGTCCTTCCGCTTGTTTCGGTCAAAGCAGCCATAGATAGCCTTGTACCGGCGGGTATAGAGGCCGGTATGGAAACAGACGAACTCATTTTCTGCATGAAGCTGATCCGCGGTTGTTTCCCGCCGCTTTGCCGTGTTGTAGTCGATGACTTGTTTTTTGAAAATGGAATGAATGTATCGCTCTAAAATCGGATTATCTGGATTTTTGGTAGAATAGGCCGGGTCCCGAAACCGCCAAGGCTCCGGGAGTGCCAGCGCCGCCAGTTCGTCCAACTGTATGTACCAGTTCGGCACATAGGCGAAGGAGAACAGGTCGGGCAGCATGGTCATATCAGTTCCCTCCATTTCTCTTGTATTACTTTTATGAGGTGCATCTGGATTTGTATTTTGATATCCTCATCCACTTCTTCAATGATTTCTCCAATAGGGAGCGTTTTTACCATCGTGGAAACAGCGTTGATATAAGGTTCAAAGTGGCGGAGAATGTCCTCCAGAGCAGCCTCGTCCCCATGGACGGCCCTCTTGATCAGATCGTAGGTCAGCTTAGGGGTCTGGTCCTTGCCCGTGTAGCTCATAATATGTACGGATTTTCTTGAACGCACGCTGCCGAAGGTTATACACCGTGCGCACCGTGACCTCCAGTTTCTCTGAGATTTCCTTGTCCTTCAAATCGTACCAAAAGTCATAGAGAATGACCCGACGCTCCTTGTCAGGCAAGGTTAAAAGCGCATTGTATAATAGTTCGTTTTCCAATACGCAGGGCAGCCCGTCCACATCCAGAACAAGCTGGTCTGCTGCGTACACATCTTCGGTGGAGAGCAGGCTGACAAGATACTCCACCGACTCCTCGCCAGTTCCATCATGCTTTTGCCGGTTCTTTATGGCCCGTTTGAGATTTCTGCCAAAATTGCGAATCGCCGTGATGCAGAACGATTCAAACATGGAGCAGAGGATGTCCTCTCTGTCCGAGGGAGGTATCATGTCCCATCCCTCCCTTTCAGCAGATGTGAGCCTGTGCTTTCGCCCCTCCTCGCTTATCTAAAACACATCTCACTTGGGCAAACCGGAAAGGTTTCTGGAGAAAAATCAAAATATTTTTTGGAGTATCAGAAAAGCAAAAAGGCCGGTCTGCACAAGGCAGATCGACCTTTATCGGCAGGATGTACTGGTTGTCTACAGGGGGTTTCATTGGAACTGTCTTGCAGGGGTTCATTGGAACTGTCTTGCAGCCATTATGGAAACTTTGATTTTAGGCGCTGTTTGAAAATTGGAAATGTGCCCAACGGTGAGGGATCTTTTCGCCAGACGAAGCCAATTTGACGCAGGAATACTTGGTGTATTCCAAGGAAAATTGGCAAAGTATGGGGGAAAAAGAGCCACCGTTTGGGTATGATGACAATTTTCAAACAAGGCCTAGAGTCTGTTTTAAAACCTTGGTATTGTATACAAAGTGCTGAGATGATAAAA
>CAJTTS010000229.1 GCA_910579155.1 uncultured Oscillospiraceae bacterium
TATCTCCGCTGTCAAAGGCTCTCGCCCTCCTTGTAGGAATAATCGGGGATTCCCTTTTTCTCCGTTTCCTTTCGGTCACGCCCCGCCCACATACGGATAGCGGCGGCATGGTTGGCATACTCTTTCCCGATAGCAGCCATGTACTCGCTCAATTCCTCAATGAACCGTTCCAGCCTGTCCGGGTATTCCCCTTTCAGTTCCTCATACTCGGATTCAGAGAGGAAAAGATTTTTATATCTGCCAAAGGGTGCGGGCTGCTCCCCACTCACTCCCATTCGTTGGCTCTCTTTTAGTTTGTTTATATTATAGTTGTTAGGAGCCGGTTTTTCGGACATCATAAGTCCAGTTTTCCGGCTGTCATAAGTCCGATTTTCCGGGCTTATGGTGTCCGGTTTTCCGGCTGTCATAGGTACGGAAACCTGTACTACTGGCGGCACTTTCACATAAATGTGGTTGGCGGCGGCAAAACGTGTCCTTTTCCGTTCCATAAGCCCCACGGCGGCAAGCTCATTCAATGTGTCCTGAATGGTCGTCCTGCTCTTGTCCAGTATCTCCGCTATCTCCGCAATAGGATAGACAATGTAAACTCTGCCCTCGTCATCTGTCCAACCGTTTTTCTGTGAGAGGGTGGAACGGTCTAACAGCAGCGCATAGAGCAGCTTTGCAGTCTGTGACAAGTCCATTTTCAACAGAAAACGGGGTTTCAAATCAGGATGACTGTCTCTCCATTGCTTGGCAGTCATCCCAAACAACGCCATATTCAGCACGTCCGCTTCATTGGCATATACCAGCGATATCTGTTTTGCGGAAAGCTCCGGAGGTATCAGGTTTTCTTTTATCGCATCTGTATGTATGCGATAATTTATTTTGGCCAGGTTCCGCTTGATATCCCAGCCGAGTTGATTGAGTTCCTTGGACTTGAGGCGTTCAAATTCTTTGACCAGATACTGTTTGAACTCCACTGAGATCCAGGACGCAAACTAAAAGGCGATTTCTTTGTGTGCATAGGTCCCGCCATACCTGCCCGCTTTTGAGACGATTCCAACGGCGCGAGTTGCATCGATCCATTTTTGCGGAGTCATAACAAAGCTGTTCAAACCGGACTGACTTCTAAACGCATCGAATTCGACACGGTTAAAATCGGGGTTATAGAGCATTTCCCATACGCCCAAAAACTCAATCGTATTTCGATTGCGAAGCCGGTTCTGAATGATGTAGCGCGGATTGTCACTGTCCTTAATTTTGGCAATATCAGTCAGGCTGATGAAATCGTCCCGGTTAGGGTTCCACTGGATGTTGATCTCAGTCCCACGGACGACCAGCTTGCTCACCTGTGAAATCCCTCCTTTTATCGTTCCGCCTGGTCAAAGTCCATTCCATACTGCTTCAGCAACTCTAACGCCTTTGCTTCACCCTCAGCAGTGAACGTAGCGGATTTCCTGCGTCCACCGGCATTGACCAGCCCCTCATCGGTGAGCTCATTCAAAATACCAAAGTCATATCCCTTCCAGCAGGTGCGGAGCTTTGGATAGATTCCCTCCCGGTCCGGCTTCTTCCGAAGTCCGGGAACGAGGTTCTCCTCCCAGGATGTAAGATACATCAGCATCAACGTCAGGTCCTTGATTTTATCCACGCTCATTTTTCTGTCCTCCGCAGTCAACTTCTGCCTCAATTATAGCACGGCAAAATTCCCGCGTCTATTCAAAAAATTCAGAAAGGGCGGACAAGAGTTCTTCCACATGGTCAGGCAGTATATCCGTTGACGCCGCATTCTGGACTTCACCGTTGGAATACTCCACATGAATGTTCCACACCGAAGGATGTGCGCCCCCGAACTCATCATCGGTAGGATTGCAAAAATCCTGCCCCCACCAATAAACCTCCAGCGTATGTACAATCCACTTTAACAGCTTTGCCAGGATCTTGGGCGGCAGCTCGACCGTTTGAAGGGCACCATCTTCCAGGGTACGGGCGATGGCTGGCGATATCCGGCAGACCTGATAGCCCTTTACCCAGTTGCCGTAGAGATCGTACACCTCGCCATTGACGCACAGCTCCAGGCGTTGGATCGACAGTTCCTGTTTCTTCTGATTCCGAGCTTGTCGGGGAAACCGCTCCGCATAGACCAGGCAGGCCAGGAACTTCACATCGGGTCGGTGGTCGTGAGTCCGATTTTCAGCCAGGTCATCTCGCTTTCGCTCAGGCGGCGCATGGGCAGATTCTCCAAACGGCGCAGCGTCATCTGCTCCGCCTGTTGCGCCGGAGTAAGGCGGGCACAGGTTTTGCAGATATGTACGGCGTGGCCCTTCCCGCTGAAGCTCTCGTTGGGCTTGCGCATCCCGCAGGCCTTGCAGTAGTGGCCTGGAAGCTTCTTCTTTCCCATCTCTATCATCTCCGCAACTGTTATGACAGCACGGATCGTCCTCCGTGTCGAGACAGGTATTTTGGTGGGCACATTCAGTGATTTTTCCGGCCAAGACCAGCTTAGGCCACCCAAACCGGCGCACCGTCCGGATGTACCACAGCTTTTCCCGAAGGGTAAGCCCCGCTTCCAGGATGACCACGTTTTGCGTCCAGCCGATGGTCATAGACTCGGCCGGCATTTCCGGGGTTGCGGCGTAAGCCCGGTTAAAATCCCGCATCCGCCGCAGGTTCCTCGGGGAGAAGCCGGGAATATCAGGATAGGCGCCGTGCAGGTACTCCGCAGCCGCCACCGCCGCGCCCTTCTCCGGCCTGCCGCTGACCAATCGGCCAATTTCACAGTACGGTTCCATATGGCGCAGATTTACCGCCGTCAGTGTGTCCAGCGCTGCGAACAGCGCGCTGTAGTCGGTGGGTACGACAACGTTTTTTCCATTGCTGATAAGCGTTATTGTTGGTCTGAATGTTGCACTGGAAGAAAAGGCTTCACACTTCCAAACGCTGCTTGCTGTACCGAACCGACACAAAAATATGCTTGCAAAATTAACTTATCTTTATGGTTCGGGGGTATTTGCATTGTTCTTTCTGTTCGTGCTATTTGTGATTGGCATACATCTTTTGGGAATGGCTGATACAGTGCAGCTCGGAATGCTGATTGGAGCCGCCACTGGGATGGCCTTTTTTATTGTTGAGCGTGTCCAGATCGTCCCCGTCAAGCTGAACTCTCAGCCTGATTGAGTAATGTGATCTGCTTTTTGTTGAGTGTTCTGCGGTAGAGATAGTAACCATCCGCAACTCTCACGCCTCCACCGTACCCTCTGGAAATCTCAATGGGGTAAGGAAACATTGGGGGCCGCAGTTCAAATTGGAAAGTCTCGCGGTCTACAATTCCGAGGGTGCTGTCGCTGTCGTATAGCTTCAGCAGGAACTCCGCCATCTGCTGGCCCGTGTGGTAAGTGCCAAATGCTTTGTCATAATCGTAGGCATCCACATTGTTGGCCTTTTTCCCGAACTCCGTCTGCGTTGCCGCAGGAGCCAGAACCTTGG
>CAJTTS010000230.1 GCA_910579155.1 uncultured Oscillospiraceae bacterium
GATCAACCATGATGAGGTTGTTGCTCAGGGCATTCAAACCGTAATATAGGGCCTCTCCCTGGTGCTGAAAAAGCTCCTGGGTGGTGAAGGGCACAAAAATAGCGGTGCTTGAGGTTGTCAAGCTCCGCTGTATCTCAATCTGATTGTAGCCCAAGGGCAGAGAGGACATGAGGCCCTGCTCCTGCTGGAAGTCCAGCCGTACCAGCTGGCAGTTATGTTTCTGTGCGATGCTGGATGCCTGGAATACATTGTTGTCCAGCTGCCGCAGGCTGTCCGCCGTGTTCAGCACCAGGAAGGTGACGAGGAACATCCGCTCATTCCGGCTTTGGAGGTCCTGCAAGAGCTTTTTGGCCTCCGTGCCATAGGTGGCGAGGTCAGAAGGTATCAGGTCCATGTCATATCCTTGTCTGACTGCCTTTTTCTGCTGTTCAATTTTGGCGCTGTCCAGGTCGGTGATCTTCCGCTTGACCGTCTTGATGGCGTTCACCTGGTCCACGGACTGGATGTGCAGATTGACGATCAGGCTGCTCTCCATGTCCAGGAAGTCCGCCAGCATCCGGTCATTCAATTCCGGGGCCATGATCTGGACAAAGGACACAGCCCCATACTTCCGGCCCATGCGGAACGTCCGGCCATTGCGGAACTCAAAGCTGCTGGGTGCGATGAAGTCCTTGACCGACAGACCGCTGGGGGCCAGCCAGTCCCACGAAAACTGGAACTGCTGCTGGCCGTCCATGTGGAATACACCGTGCATCAGATGCAGGCGCTCCTTACCGTCCATAGGCGATGCCGACACGCCCAGCCGCTTGAAATTGTTGAGGATGTCGGTCTCAACACGCTCCAGCCGGGGCTTTGCCGTCCGAATATTCTCCGCCTCGATGCCAAAGGTCAGGTACTTGGTCTTTGTCAGGCCGTTGTTGCCTTTTGCCAGCTGGTTCTGAAGCATATTGGAGTATTCCGTCCGGACACCGTTGAAATGGTCCCTCCGGGGCTGGATGGTAATGCTCTCTGCATAACCGCCGCTTCCCGCCGCCAAGTTGAGGAAAGACAGTTGAAAACGGATGGAACTGTCGAAATAGTTAAGGAAATCGCACCAGCCGTCAAAAATAGCGGTCTTGTCCTCATTCTGACTGAGCTGGTAGTTAATGTCTTGGAACTGGATAGTTTTAGTGTAATAGGTATCGGTGACACGGCAGATACCGTCCGGGAACATCCTCTGGAAAGGGATGCTGTCCTGAGCGGAGAGTTCCTTCCGGTCGTTCCGTTTTGATGCGGCAATGACAGCCTCGATCTTCTTTCGGTCAGCCCTGGTGAGTTTTTTACCGCTCTGGGCCGTTGCCGGTGTCTGCTCCTTTTTATCGGGCAGAGGTCGAGGGCTGTCCATGAACAATCCGGCTTACCTCCTTATCCAGTTTATCCTGCCGCTCCAGCAGGGCATAGAAGTTATTCGTCCGGTAGGGCCGCTGACGGGGCCGGAGGATGCTGGCCCGGATGATGTTTCCGGCCACCTTCTCCAGGGGCTGGCCGTTTTTCTCATACACGCCCAAAAGGAAAAAGGGCAGCATCACCAGCATCATGCACATGGCGGCGGTGCTGCTCCCCAGGGGCCGCAGGAGAAGGAAGAACAGCGGTGCTCCGATCAGCACTCCAGCACCAAAACAAATGAGCTGGCGCTTGGTGAGGTTGAACATGACCTTCGTTTTCACGCGGGTCAGGTCCTTGGGTACGGGGACATATGCCAAAAATATCAAGCCTCCTTCTTCACGTTTGAATGGATGTAATCATCAAATCGGTCCACGGTATGGAATATCCGCTTGTTATTGACCCATCTCTGTAATTGCCGGGTGATCTTCGGGGCGGTGGGGCGCTCATAGACCATCACATAGGGGTCGTAGCCCAGTCCCCGCAGGGTATCCACCCGGTAAAGGTCCTGTTCGTGAGTGCTGCCGAAATTGGTGAGGACATACACCCGCCGCCTGCGGTCGCTCTTGATGTTCGTCAGCTCCACAAAGCGGCGGAAATAAGGCGTCAGGTCGGTGTTGGGGTCATCCCAGGCGAAATGTACGGCCTTTGTCCGCACCTTGTTCAACAGCGCCACATTGTCCGGCGTTGTCAGCCGGATATCCAGTCCCTGGCAGATGTCTACCATAGCACGGCTGTCCGCCAGCTGGACCAGTAGCTTTTCATGGTCCTGGCAGGCCAGCAGATTGGCGTCCAGCAGCTTGATCTCCTTCTGACCGTCCCAGAACTCGCTGAGGTCGGCCACGTGACGGCTCCGCCGCCCTTCCTTGCCAGAAACGATGCAGAACGAACAGGCACGGGGGCATCCACGGGTAAGAAAGCCATAGGCGGTGTCAGCGAACTGCGGATAAAGGGAGTAGTCCGGGTACTGATGCTCCACCACGTCCGGGAGATCGGGGCCTGGGCCGTAGCCGGTCCCGCCCTTGATGACTTTCCCGGCGTTGGCAATGTAGATGCTGTCTTTAGAGTAGGTATCCGTAAAAACTCTGCTTTTATAGACCATATCGTACCACCCTGCCGGTCGCCACCACCCCACAGTATCCCCCTGAGCCTTATGGTAGGCGGAAAGTTTCATAAGGCAGAGATTGGGGAAGTTATGACCATCCACATCAACGAGGCCAATCTTCATACCGCCTCCATTGCCTGCCGGATGCCCTGCATGATGTATGCGCCGCAGGGGACGGCGATGCTGTTCCCAAGCATGGAATAACGATGGGTGTCGCTGATGGACTTTCCATCCACGCCGCTCTCCGTCCAAAAATCCGGGAATCCCATCAACCGCTCGGCCTCTATGGGGAGGAGGCGGCGCACGACCAGCGTCCAATTCTGCAAGCTGCTGTCAGAAAACGCACTGAGAATACTACTTTGCTGTTCTGCCAGCAGCGTTGGAGCTACTTCCTCCTGGTAGCCGATACTTCCTGCCGCACCCCCTGCCTTATGTCGGAAACCGGCGCTGACAATACACAGGTCAGTCTCGCTTTTTATTCCGGCTGGGCGGTTCAGGCCAGCAGCGGAGGCACACAGCGTTCCGGCAATTTTCGGATGCACCAGAAGGGTCTGCTCATGATTACAGTTGAGGGTCGGGGCAATTTCGGTCAGGATTTCCGCCTTGGCCTGTCCTGTTGCCATAGCCAGCGTACCAGCCACAATCGGGAGATTGCCATGGGTCTGACTGCGAAGGGTAGGAGACAGGCCAGAACGCTCCACAGTCAGGGAACTGCCGCCTTGGTCATTCAGTATCTCCACCGCATGGGGGACAAAGAGGTATTGGTCGTTCCTGGTTGCCAGTGTGCCGCTTTTCTCCACCTGTACCAGCGGTCCCTTGCCGCCGCCCTCACAGCCGCAGCGGATACGCATGGTCGCGGGTATCAACTCCCCCGCGCCTGCCGCTCCAGCGCCGCTTTCAGCAAAGGCGGTAAGTCCTTGCCTCGGCGTTCCGCCCGTC
>CAJTTS010000231.1 GCA_910579155.1 uncultured Oscillospiraceae bacterium
CGGCGGCTATGGTGTTTGAGCGCGCGAAAGCGTTCCGCAAAGCTGCCGTTTTTTTAACAGCCTCACGGAATCGGTTTTTCTTGAAAGATTCGGCAAAAATCGGAATTATATTGCATGGTAGCCAGAATTGCGCGGGTATTCAAATTGCGCTTTCTGAACTATACAATACAGTTGAGGTGAAGAATTATGCCGAATGAAGTCTTAGTAGAAGGTGGAGCGCGGTTAAGGGCGATCCGAAAAGAGCGGGGATATACACAGGAGCAGTTGGCGGAACTGACAAATCTCTCCACTCGTCATATCGCAGGCATCGAAAAAGGAGAAGCGAATCCGTCATTTGAGGTGCTTTATACAATCACAATCGTGCTTGGCACTTCTTTTGACGCGATCTTCAATCCAGCAGATGAACAGGTGGAGCGCGAAATTCAGGAAATTAGCGAGCTTTACCGAGCCTGCCCGAAACAGGGGCGGCGGCTGATTTTGGTCTCCACCCGCGCTATGGCACAAGAATTGATGGATAGCAGCAAAGAATAATGATATAGAATACATAGCCAGTGGGTAAGGGTTGCCTTGCCCACTGGCTGTTGTTCAATGGATAAAGCCTTACTTAGTCGGGGCCTGATTGTGAGCGGAACCGTTCGCGTATGGGAACATAGGAGATCGCAGCTCGAATTTGAAAGTCTCCCGGTCTACGATACCAAGGGTGCAGTCGCTGTCGTATAGCCGCAACAGAAACTCGGCCATCTGCTGGCTTGTATGATAAGTGCCAAAGGCTCTATCATAATCATATTGCTCCACATTATTTGCCTTTTTACCAAACTCCGTCTGTGTCGCTGCTGGAGCCAACACCTTGGCCCGCATCCTTGCCCCACTCTCGATCAGCTCCCAAGCCAGCCCCTCGGTAAACGTGCTGACATAGAACTTTGTTGCACAGTAGGTAACAGCGGTAGGAACGATGGTATAGCCGCCGCAGGAGGAGAGGTTGATAAGCTGTGTTCCGGGAACATCCTTATAGTCACGGACAAACAGAGAGGATAGAACGGTGAGGGCTTCGATGTTAAGGCGGAGCATGGTATCAATTTTCTCCAAATCCTGGTGGGCCACACTGTCATAGTTTCCAAAGCCAGCGTTGTTGACCCACGTTTCCAGATGGAAGTCTTTCAGCCCGGAATAAAACTGATACACCCCTTCCAGCGCGGAGAGGTCAACCGCTCTGATAACAACATCCAGTGCGGGGTACTTCTCCAAGATTTCGTGTCTTAGGCGTTCCAGATTTGGCCTGCGGCGGGCGGCAACAATCAGATTCTTGCCACGGTCCGCAAAGGCTTTCGCAGTTTCGTACCCTATGCCGGAACTGGCTCCAGTAATGACAGTGTACTTTTTTGTTGGCTGCATTTGCAATTCCTCCATTTCTCAAGTATAATGTGAGCATACAATGTAGAGTAAACTCTACGTCAAGAGGATGGAGGGATTTTTTTGGATTATTCTATTGGGGAGTTTTCGGAAGTAACTGGGCTGGGGATTCATACTCTGCGCTACTATGAGCATGAGAGTTTGATAACCCCTGTGCGAAATTCCAGTAACCGCCGCCGTTACTCTGAGAAAGATATTATATGGATCGCCTTCATCAAACGGCTGAAAGCAACCGGGATGCCGATCAAGGAGATCAAGAGATATGCGGTGCTGCGGGCCAAAGGGGATTCTACCCTTACGGAGCGGATGGAAATGCTGATTCAGCACCGTCAATCGCTGAAAGACCAGATTAGGCAGTTGCAGGAGCATGAGGCCAAGCTGGATGAAAAGATTGCCTTTTACCGGCAGGAGATTGAACACCAGTGTTCAGATACACCTTAGATTTGCAGCAGTCTTTCGATATTGCCGCCCAGCGCTATTTCTGTGGCGGAAGTGGATGGGCTGACAAATTCAATCAACTGCCTGCATAGCTTAGGCTCTCCGAACGGGGCATCCGAACCAAACAAGCATCGTTCCGGCACTTCGGTCAGAGCCGTTTTGACGGACAGGGGCGTAAACGCCGCAGATAAGTCCAGATATGCGTTTGCCTGCTCCTTTGCAAAGGCGATCACATCCATCCAGTTTGAGCCGCCCATGTGTCCAAAGATAACTGGCACGGTGGGATATTTCCGGCACAGCTCCATGAGGATTTGAATGCCGTTCAGCGTGACAGGATTGAATGTGTGTACCCAAATAGGCAGGCCAGGATAATCGGCCAGGGCCTTGAACACAGATTCAAGCTGCGTGATCTGCGATTCAGAGCCGGGAGTAAATTCCCCGATGCCTTTGAATGAGTTTCCGATGATATAGTCCTTTATCCATTCAGCGGTATCGTTGTCAGCAAGCCCCAGCGGTACAGGGCCAAAGCCATAGAACCGCTCTGGCGCATCCTGGATGGCCTGATTCAATTCCAGGATGGTATCTTTCATTTTGGCGATCCTGGCTTCGGGAGAATAGCTGCCGGACAGAAGTTGATACAATACCTGCATTTCCGCACCGATTGCGTCTAAGGTTGCGGTTTCGGCCTTTTCAACATGAGGGGTCGTTGTGAATAAAATCGTTTTGTCCACCCCTGCCTCGTCCATTTTCTGAATCTGCATGGACGTGGGGAGCATAACGTGTTGGTGTCCGTCTACAATCATTAAAATCATTCCTTTCTTTGCTTGGATGTGGTATCATCAAGGATACCACAGGCAAAAAGGATGAACAAGAACGCACTTTTTTGATATGTAGTGTCTTTTTTGATACTGCTATGGAGGAAATATTATGGCAAAAGCGGTTGCTATTACAGAGCAATGCCCTATGGAGATCGGGCTGAACATTTTGGGCGGCAAGTGGAAATTGAAAATCCTATGGCAGATTTCCAAAGGAGCCGTGCGCTTCAATGAATTGCAACGGCGCTTGGAGAAAATCACAACGAAAACTCTGACACAGCAGCTCCGGGAACTGGAAGAACAGAAAATCATTCAGAGGACAGTCTATCCAGACAACCCGCCGAAAGTGGAATATGCTTTAACAGAACTCGGTGAAAGTATTTACCCCGTTTTGAAGTCACTGTGCGATTGGGGAACAAACTATCAAGCCGCCGTACCACCAACCAGCAATTAAGGTGGGCCTTTTGTAGATGGCGCAGATTGACACGGTACTCGCGCAAGGCCGCTTCGTCAGCAGTACCAATTAAATTTTCCAGATAGGCAACCAGCTTTTCCTTGTCAGCAGGTAGGTGTCCACGAACTTGAATAAGGTTGGATGCACCATCTGTCACAATCCTGAAACAAGTTGTCAAGGACTTTTTAATACAGTTCACAGAATATTCAAAAAATCGACACAGCAAAAGCCGGGGGCCTTAGTATCAGATAACACTCATATACTCCAAGCTGTGCATTCCTTCTACGTTTGGG
>CAJTTS010000232.1 GCA_910579155.1 uncultured Oscillospiraceae bacterium
TTCCTATTATCTCCCACTCTGCCTTTTTTGTCAAAAGATTTTAAACAGGCTCTAACAGGCCGGAGAACATATTGCGCTCCCCCTCGTGGGTGCGGCGCTTGCGGATATTCCCCCGCTTCTCCTGGATCTTCTCCCAGGTAGCCCGGTCGATGATCGGTTCATGAACATCTTTGAAAATGGCCCAGTTCTCCCGGTCATTTTCAAGACGGCGCTTGTTTTTGTAGGACTTGGAGTAGGTCTTGAAGTTGAGTACATCACCACAATATTCCTGCTGCCCCAAAATTTTGGTAACAGTAGAACCACACCAATGACAGGGACCATATTTAGACGGTTTTCCAGCCTTCTGGACGCCCTTGGCCTGCCAGTAAAAGCGCGGGGTCAGGATGTTCTCTTTGCTGAGGGTGTCGGCAATCTGCACCACACCCATCCCTTCCAGGCTTATGCGGTATATGCGCCTCACCACGGCGGCAGCGGTTTCCTCGATGATCCACCGCTTGGGGTTGTCCGGGTCCTTCTCATATCCATAAGGCGGTGGACCCATCGGCTCACCGGCGTTCCCCTTGATCTTGTTGCTGATGCGCCGCTTCTTGGAAATATCCCGGGCATACCACTCGTTAAATAGGTTTTTGATCGGGGCCAGCTCGTTCTCACCCTCGTCGGTGTCGATGGCGTCAGACACCGCCACCAGCCGGATGTCGTGTTCCGGGAAAAATTCCTCAGTCAGACGGCCCACCTCAATGTAGTTTCGCCCCAGGCGGGAGAGGTCTTTGACGAACACCGCCGCAGCCTTGCCCTTCTCGATCTCCTGGAGCATGGACTGGAAGCCGGGACGATCCATGGTGACGCCGGAGATCCCATCGTCAAAAAAAGGACAAGATTGGTGTAGCCTTTTTCCTTTGCGACCTTGGTGAGCAGCTTCTTTTGGTACAGAGGCTTGAATGAATTCAAGATAGCGTTCTATTGATAAAAAACAGCCCGGACGGAGAGTAAAAAATCTCCGCCTGGGCTATTCTGTTAGCGCCTCCCGCAGCTTTGCCACTGCCCGGCGCTCAATGCGGGACACCTGCACCTGGCTTACCCCCAGCACCTTGGACACCCGGTCCTGGGTCAGGTTTTTGTAAAACCGCAGCAGAATCACCATCCGCTCCCGCTCCGGCAAAGCGTCGATGGCCTGGCGCAGGGTGAGCTTTTCCACCAGCTCCTCCTCAATGCCCTCGTCCCCCAGCACCGTCTCCAAAGAAAAGCCGTCCTCGCCGCTTTCCCCTTGCAGGGATGCCACCGTCAGTACGGCGGTGTCGGCGGCGGCGATCTCCTCCGGTTCTAAACCCGTAGCCTCTGCCAGCTCGCCCACCGTGGGTTCCCGGCCCAGCCGCTGGGACAGCTCCTGCCGCTTCAGCCGCAGGGACATGGCCCGCTCCTTGGTGCCCCGGCTGACCTTTACCGCCCCGTCGTCCCGGAGGAACCGGCGAATCTCTCCGGCGATTTTGGGCACGGCGTAGGTGGAGAACTGGGTGCCATATTCAGTGTCGAATCCCCGGATGGCCTTCAAAAACCCCAGACAGCCCAGCTGATACAGGTCCTCCGGGTCCACCCCTCGCCCGTAATACCGACGGGCCACCGACCAGATCAGTCCGCTGTTGTCGATGAGGAGGCGTTCGCAGGCGTCGTTGTCCCCGGCCTGGGCGGCCTCCAGCAGGGCGGGGGCGTCCAGGCCCCTCACCGGGTGGCGCCCGCCCGGCGGGCAATCCGCTTGCGCATGGTCACCGTGGTGCCTTTATCCGGCTTGGAGCGCACCTTGAGCCCGTCCATGAAGCTCTCCATGATGGTGAAGCCCATGCCGGAGCGCTCCTCGCCGCCGGTGGTGAAGAGCGGCGTCCGGGCCTGGTCCACGTCGGGAATGCCCACGCCGGAGTCCTTCACCTGGATTTCCAGCACGCCGCCGTCAAACAGCCGCAGGCGCATGACAATCGTCCCCAGACAGTCCGGGTAGGCGTGGACGATGGCGTTGGTCACCGCCTCGGACACGGCGGTCTTGATGTCCGCCACCTCGTCCAGGGTGGGGTCCAGTTGGGCGGCGAAGCAGGCCGCCGCCGAGCGGGCAAAGCCTTCGTTGGTGGAGCGGGAGGTGAAGGTAATCGTCACCTGGTCAATGGCTTTCATCTTATGTAGCCCTCCTCAATCTAAGGTAATAAGCCGGCCCACTCCGGCGGCGTCCAATACGCGACGCGCCTGGGCGGGTATGTCCGTCACGCGCAGGGTACCGCCGATCTGCTGTACCTGACGCAATGCCCGCAGCAGTACGGCGATTCCGGAGCTGTCCATAAAGGTGACGCCGGACATATCCAGCACCAGACGGGCGGGCAGACGTTCGGCGACGGCGTCGGTGATGGCATCCATCATATTCCGGGCAACCTGGTGATCGATCTCGCCGGACAGGGCGATGGTGAGTGCGCTGTCCCGGCTGGTCACTGTGATGGGCATGGCTTGTCCCCTCCTGTGGTGGGTATAAAAAATGGGCGCGGCGTGAGGTTCACGTCGTGCCCATTATACTGGATTTGGCTGGTCACAATTTGCCGAAGGGGCAATTGGATTTGGAAAAAATTACAAATAGTGGCTGCGCACAGTTTGCGTTGTCCCAATACCACTTACATGGCGGAAAGCTGTTCCTCAATCTTGGCAATCAGCGTCTTGAGCTTCTCAGCCCGCTCCTTCTCGGCGGCTACCACCTCGGCGGGGGCCTTGTTCAGGAAGCCGGGGTTGGACAGCTTGCCCTCCAGGCCCCTGAGCTCGCCCTGCTTTTTGCCCAGGTCTTTGGTGAGCCGGGCCTTCTCCTTCTCAATATCCACCAGCTCAGCCAGGGGCATATACACCTTGGCGTCATGGGTCACGTCCGCCACCAGGCCGGTGAGGTCGGTCGGCTCGTCCTCCCGGACCTCGATGGAGGAGGCCCAGGCTAACCGGGTGAGGAAGCCCTTACCCGCGTTGAACACGTCCGCCTTGGGAGTGACGATGGTCAGCGCGGCCTTTTTGGAGGGGGGCACATTCATCTCGGCACGGCGGGTACGAATGGCGCGGATCACATCCATGACGGACTCCATGGCGGTCTCCGCCTCCTGGAAGTTCAGGGAATCGCTGTACTCCGGCCAGCTCTGGAGCATCAGGAAGCCGCCGTCGGTGCCGGGGGCGTGGGGCAGGGCCTGCCAGATTTCCTCGGTAATAAAGGGCATGAAGGGGTGCAGGAGCTTCAGCGTCTCGGTGAGGACGTACACCAGTACCTGCTGGGCCTGGACCTTGGCCGCCTCGTCGCCGCCCTGGAGGCGGGCCTTGGTCAGCTCGATATACCAGTCGCAGTAGTCGCTCCAGATGAAGTCGTACACCTTGGCGGAGGCCAC
>CAJTTS010000233.1 GCA_910579155.1 uncultured Oscillospiraceae bacterium
TCTCCGTGACCGTTGACTTCATGCGCCACGCCCTGACACCCCTGCAGCCCTGGACCCCGGACCTCTCCATCGTCAGCCCGGACCAGACCTGTTCCGTGGACCGTTCTCTGCTGGAGCGGCTGCATGAAATGCCGGCAGTAAAAGCCGTCTACGGGCGGATGTTTGCCTACGGACTCCCAACGGCAGGCAGCGGCACAGCATCCTCTATTGATCTGATTTCCTATGACTCAAAGCAGTTCGGCTGGGCCAGGGGCTACCTTCTGGATGGCTCCATTGAGGAGGTCCAAACGGAACCCGGCACAGGGCTGGTGGTGAAAGAGACCGCCAGCACAGTGCAGGTTGGCGATATCATCACCGTACAAGCAGGCGGGCGGGCGCAGGAACTAAAAATCGCGGGGATCCTATCCGATTGCCCCTTCAGCAATGCCGCTGGTACAGGAATCGTCATCTGCTCCGAAGATACGTTCCGGCAAATGACGGGCCTGTCCAACTACACGGTACTTGATATCCAACTGGACAGTGGAACCTCAGACAGTGAGGTGAACGCGATCCATCAGATGGTGGGCACTCAGTATACCTTCTCGGATGAACGGCTGGGAAACAGCAGCACACGGGGCATCTACTACTGCTTCAATCTTTTTGTCTATGGTTTTCTCGTCCTGATTGCCCTGATTACGATTTTCAACGTGGTCAACAGCATCGCCATGAGTGTCGCTTCCAGAACAAAACAATATGGCGCGTTCCGGGCCATTGGACTGAGCACCCGGCAACTGTCCAAAATGGTAGTTGCAGAGGCGGGGGCCTATGCCTTGTCAGGCAGCGTGGCCGGCACTGTACTTGGCTTGCTCGCCAACAGGCTCCTGTTCGCCATGCTGATCGGGCAAAAGTGGGGTGAGCCGTGGGGCATTCCCTGGTCTGAGTTAGGACTCATCCTCCTGATCCTCCTCTTTTCCGTAGCATTGGCGGTATATGGGCCCATAAAACGGATCCACAGCATGACCATTGTTGATACCATTTGCGCACAGTGATATAACAGGAGGCAGATAATCCCAAGCCGATTATCTGCCTTTTCAATATGAAAAGCGTCTGCCATCTCATATTCTATTATGTGCGCATTAAGACCAGGAAGGCGGCCGGTGTGGAAAGGGGTACACACCGGCCGCCTATTGATTATACGAGTTTGAACTTGAGGACGCGGACGATCAGTTTCGTCTCCAGCCGCCGCTTCAGTTCCGGGTCGAGGTACTGGCACGGGCAGCCATGCTCGTCATAGAGCGTGCGCGTAGCCAATGCCGCTATGTACCCCTCGAAATGCGCCAGCACGGAATTGATGGCGGTAATGTCCCCGCGGGTGGCCGCCTCGATGATATCGTAGGGCAGCAGTTGATCCTCTGTCCGGGGCTTATCCTTCATAAAATCACTCCTTCAGCAATTGCTTCATTTGGTCAAGGAATCGTTGACGTCTGCGCTGGGTGGTAGAGCGAGGGATCCCCAGCAGTGCGCCGATCTCCCGGTCATTCAGGTCCAGGAAATAAGCCAGCAGCAGGAGATTTCTCCCCGCAGACTCAATTTGGGACAGCGCTTCTCCGAGGCGTTCATCCGCAATAGAGATTTGATGACCCTGGGTCTCAAACACATAATGGCTACTGGGGTAGTCATCCGACATACCGATCCGGAGCAAGGTATCAAACGGCATATCTGAAAAACTGACCTCCTGCTCTGCCCGGCGGAGCACCTGGCGCAGATAGTCGCAGCGCTCACCACGAATCACTTTCTTGCAGAACACCTCAAACTGATAACGGATGCTGGTCTTCTTGGACGGTGAAAGTTCCAAGTCTTCACCCCCCTCCATACCCGCGGAGGCGGTTACTTGTCCCCTTTCACTCCTTTCCCCGATGAACAAGGATGGATTTGCCCAGTTCAACCAGAGTGCATCCGAAATAAGAACATAAATTGGGCTATACCCGAGCTTCGTGAGAAGCGCATGAGTATTAAGCCGCTGCCAGTATGACATGCAGTTTCCCTCCGAGTGCATCTGATTTTTGGATCAGACACACTGGGGGGGCCACGGCAGCGAATCAGAACGTGGGCATAATAAAAAGAGCAGCAGACTTTGTGATCAGACACAAAATCTGCTGCCCGGATAAATACATTGAGCGACGCAATGGGATTCTGCGAGGCAGGGGGAGGATCATCGCTTTTCGTTATCGTCTCCCGGTTCCTGCCCATGCGGAACGGTCCAACGGAATCCCGCGGCTTATAAAAGGCCGTGTGTTGCCAAGTCAGATAAAGACTGACCAGCTCAATGTCACGGATCTTGTCGTCCATAACATTGCTCCTGTCCGTAATAAAACGGACGGCACACAGGCGGCGGACATCATCCCAATTCTGATGCTCTGTGGCAGCATAGGCTGCCGCCTTTGCCAGATGGAACTATTCAGTTGTAAGCTATGTGAAAAGTGCAAAAAATGTCGAAAATGAGCGCGGCCTCTATTCCGCTATCAGAATAGAGGCCGCACAATACTTTGTTCGCTTGTACCTGTTATTTGTCCCATACATTTGAACCTCCCATCCGTTTGAATTACGGAGAATTTAGGGATAAACTGCCACAAAAACAGTTTATCAGTCAGATGTATGGACCAAATCAAAACAGGGTATGGATATTATATAATTTTGGAAAATACAGAGAAAAACCGCTCAACCCACTTGTGCCGGCTGGACTTCAGCTTATATCAGGTAATGCCCGGTCACGCTATTGGGATTGCCGGCAATCTCCTCCAGCGTCCCGGCCGCGACCACACGCCCGCCTGCCTCACCGCCGCCGGGCCCCATATCGATGATGTAATCGGCGTTGCGGATCACATCCAGATCATGCTCGATCACCACCACTGTGGCCCCATGCTCCACCAGGGTCTGGAATACTCCCAACAGAATCCGCACATCCAGGGGGTGCAGTCCAATCGTAGGCTCGTCAAAGACAAAGACGGAGTCCGACTGGGTTTTGCCCATCTCGCTGGCCAGCTTCAGCCGCTGGGCCTCGCCGCCGGACAGGCTGGGTGTCTCCTCTCCCAGGGTCAGATAGCCCAAGCCCAGCTCCTGCAAGACCTGCAATCTCTGTCGGACGAGCTTCCAGTCCCTGCAAACCTCCAACGCCGCGTTTACGTCCATGGCCATCAGTTCCGGCAGCGTGTGTGTTCCGTGCTTCACCCGGCCGGCATCCTTCCCATACCGGGAACCTTGGCACTCCGGGCACGGTATGGTCACGTCAGGCAAAAACTGCACATCCAGGTCGATCGTCCCCGTGCCATCGCACACCGGACAGCGCAGCTTTCCGGTGTTATAGGAGA
>CAJTTS010000234.1 GCA_910579155.1 uncultured Oscillospiraceae bacterium
AGCATCGCGGAGGACTGCCTGAAGCAATGTGGGAGCGCCGGCGAGATCGCCGCCTATACTCACAGCGACAATCTCCTCTACGACATCACCGAGGATGGATTTTTCTTTGACCTGATCCTGCTGGACATTGAAATGCCCGTATGACGGACGTGTTTCTGCTGCTCTCCGGCACGCTGACCGGGGCGGCGCGTGTTCTGGTGGGCCTGACGCTCGTTTACCGGCTGCTGTCCGTAAAGAAACCAGGCCGAAAAAGTATTGCGGCAGGGCTGGCCGGGGCGCTGGTCCTCACGGTTCTGCTGTCCCTGCTCCATGAACCGGATTTCTACCGGATGGCTCTGGAAGCGGTTCTGATCGCCGTCTGCGCTCATCGGCTGCAAGGGGCCGAACTGAGAATGGGCCTGTTTGTGGGCATCTTTTACGAGATCGGCATCTCCTTCTGGTCGTTTCTCCTGCCGGCATGGATGGGCGTGCTGTTCCGCTCCCAGGATTTCCTCAATACCGGAACGCTGGCCGGACAGTCCGCCCTCTGGCTGCTCCACGGGCTGCTGGCCGTTTTGGCGGTCTGGCTCTCCAGAGGCCGGGAGATCAACCGCAGATCCGCGTTCCAAGCCGTCTCCGCGCTTACGCTGGCAGGATTCCTCGGAGTCATCACGCTGTCGGAGCAGACCGTTCTGTCGATCCCCGACGACACCCTCTATATGTGGACCATTCTGGCGGTGGTGCTGATGATGTCGGTGCTGGTGTTCAACATCAACCGGCAGTATGAGGTGGAAAAGGAGCTGGCAAGGCTGAAATCGGAGCAGGCCGAGCTGCTGGAGCGGGACTACACCGCTGTCAACCGGGCCTACCAAGTCAACGCCAAGCTGTTCCACGACTTCCACAACCACATCGGCGTCCTGCGGCAGTTCCTCGCCCATGAGAAATACGGGGAGGCTGTCCACTACCTGGACGAGCTGCAAGCCCCGGTGCGGGACCTCGCCGCCGCCGTCTGGACGGGGGACGAGACAGCGGACTACCTGATCAATAGCAAGGCGGCCGCAGCGGAGGCCGATGGTATCCGGTTCCAGGCCCAGGTGGAGTTTCCTCGCCGCACCAACATCCGCAGCGTGGACTTATGCGCGATTTTGGGGAATCTGCTGGACAACGCCATCGAGGCGGCCCGGCAGGTGCCGGACCCGTCGGGCCGCACGGTGGCCCTCACCATCCGGCGTATCCACCAGATGCTGGTTATCAAGGTGGAGAACAGCTTCGCCGCCGCCCCCGTCCGGGAGGATGGTGAACTGAAAACCACCAAGACCGGGGGCGGTCTCCACGGCTGGGGCCTGAAAAGCGCCCAGACCGCTGCGGAAAAGTACGACGGCATGGTGCAGGCCGGTGTCTCCGGGGAAGTTTTCCGGGCGGTGGCCACCTTGTCCTATCAAGGCATGGAGGATTTCTCCCATGAGTAAATACGACGCTTTGTGGGCCTATGTGCAAAAGGATGGAAGCCCGACTCTGAAATTGACCTTCGGGCAGATCCAGGAGATCGCGGGGATGCCCATTGACCACTCTTTCCCGCAATACCAAAAGGAATTGACGGACTATGGGTATCAGGTCGGGAAAATCTCTATTCACATTTTGCCTGCTTGTAAGGTTTGCTGAGTATTTTCTGATTGAAACAGACAAAACGGCCATTGGAGAAAATGTGCTCCATAGCTTATGACGGAAGAAAACTACCTGTATCGAACAAGCCCACTAACGCTTAGAAATCAATTTCCTGGCACGGGGCATTGGAAAATCCCGGTGATCCCCAAAGCGCATTTTACTGATGATGAGTTCCAAGACCTGCGCCTGATTGGCTATGACCGTACAAAGCCCGATGATGAAAAACATCTGGAGAGAATGGTGCATTTCTTCCTCTATGATTACAAATTTGAGCGTGTGTGGAAACGTCCAGACCAAGACGAGGAAAAGCTGAAGCGCTACCGTGCCATCCTTTCTCCTGATTTCAGTATGTATTTGGAAATGGCTCCTGTTTTGCAGCTATACAATGTGTTCCGCAACCGGTGGTGCGGGGCATATTTTTCCAACAAAGGCATCCGTGTTGTGCCAACGGTCAGTTGGGGTGATGAGAGTACGTTTGATTTTTGCTTTGACGGCATCCCCCGAGGCAGCACAGTAGCTGTATCGACTTACATGGTCAGCGCCCATGGAAATCATGCCGATCAAAAGGAATTTTTCCTAAAAGGCTATCAGGAAATGCTCCGGCGTATTGAACCAGAACGTATCATATGCTATAATGAACCATTCCCGGAGATGGAAGGAAACATCGTATTCATTGATTACGAGCTGTCTTCCTGGAAATATCAGAACGAGAGCTACATTCCATCTAAATATTTGACCTATATTCTTGGGGAACAGCCCTTGCCCGCAGGCAGCAAGATTCACATCAAGTCCGGTTGTGTGCTGAGGGAAAACAAGGGCATGGGGAGCGCACAAGGCGGGCCGTGGAAGCCTGCGAAACCAGCAGATGAACGATTTGTAGGAGAACCCGGAGAGATAAAGCCTTCATATGCAGGCGGAAAACATGGCGGCTATTCCCGTCTGACAAAAATAGGAGACGATGGAAGGGCTGTTATGGAGCGCCATGGTACGGATCATTTCAGTCCTGGTGCGCATACAGACCCACACGACCATCCAATTGATTGGTCTGGCGGTTTTCCTCATCTCATGCCACCGATTAATTATCCTGATGGAGCACCAGAATTCAAATGCTATGGGAGGCAGAAAAGCATGGGCTCGTATATTCGCCCTAACACTTTAGAGGAAAACCGATTTGAAACAATCAGCGATTTCAAATGGTGCGTGAACTGTGGCGGGGAAGTTCAGTTTGAATGGCATGGAAAAGTTTTTGGCATATGGCCAAAGTTGCGCAAAACACCCGAGTCTCCGCTTCAGATGCTAATTTCCCAAGTCCTGATAAAAAATATGGAAGCAACTGAAAAATGGTGCGACAATGCTGATGAAGTACTTGAGTACATCATTGATGGGGAGCGACTGAGGGATATCATTACCAAGGTTGATGTAACCGACCGCACACTTTAAGCAGTTTTCTGCAAATAGTATTGGGAAAACGAAACGCTGTTTGTTCGAATTCCATTGTGGCGCAACGCATTTCGAGGATAGCGATTTTGCACACTCACCCCATAAAACTGCTGATTTTTCGAAAAATCGGCGGTTTTTCTTAACTTTTTTTGCGCGATTTAAAATTCCCGTACCGTCCATGTACCAGAATTGAGTTTCATTGTTTGATTAGGCCTTGTTTGAAAAATAGATATTGCACAAATGATAAAGAAGTGTAAAATAG
>CAJTTS010000235.1 GCA_910579155.1 uncultured Oscillospiraceae bacterium
AAATCTTTTTCCAGAAAGCGCCTAAAGTGATCAAAGAGATCACGCCGGACAGTCCGTCTCCAACAGGACCGGCCCACAGGATGCCCTCCACGCCCCACAGGTATCCAAAGAGCAGCATGGCCGGAATCAGGAAAATGATCTGCCGGGACAGGGAGAGCAGCGCGGCGGGGATGGACTTGCCGATGGCCTGGAAGAAGATGCCGGTGACGGCTCCCGCGCCGATCATGAAGCAGGCCAGCAGATACACCCGGAAGCACTTCACGGCAAATTCCATGTACAGGTCCGACTCCTGCCCGAACAGGTTGATGATATACTCCGGACAGAATTGGAAGATGAAGAAGGCCGCCACCAAAATCAAGGTGCAGCTTGTCAGGGCCAGCTTGTAGGTTTTCTTCACTCGGTCGTGCTGGCCGCTGCCGTAGTTGAACCCGAAAATGGGCTGGATGCCGGTGGCGATACCCAGGGCGATACCGGTGATCAGCTGGCTGACCTTGACAAGGTCTTCGACTGCTGCAAAAAGCACGGAATCGAGCCTCTGGTCACCATCTCCCATTATGAACTGCCCTATGCCCTGGTGGAAAAGTGCAACGGCTGGGAGGTCATCGGCTATTTTGAGACCTACTGTAAGGCCATTTTCGAGCGGTACAAGGACAAGGTGAAATACTGGTTGACCTTCAACGAAATCAATGCCGGTACTATGCCCTTCGGTGCGGTGTTGTCTGCTGGAACTGTAAAAGGCTACTCCGGTCCTGTCACGGAGGTCCCCAACGATATGCAGGCCCGGTATCAGGCCCTGCATCATCAGTTTGTTGCCTCCGCCCGTGTGGTGAAATATGCCCATGAGCACTATCCTCAATTTAAGCTGGGCAACATGATTTGCTTTGGGGCTGCCTATCCCTATACCTGTAGCCCTGACGATATGCTGAAGGCTCAACATCAAATGCGGAACATGAACTGGTACTGTTCCGATGTCCAGGTCAAGGGCGAGTATCCCTACTATGCCAAGGCGTTCTGGAAGCGGAACGGCATTGCGATCAAAATGGAGCCCGGCGACTTGGAGGAGCTGAAACAGGGGACTGTGGACTTCTACACATTCTCCTACTACATGAGCAATTGCGTAGGTGTGGGCAGCGATGCGGACTCTGTTGACGGCAACATTGCGCAGGGGCTGAAGAATCCATATTTGCAAGCCAGTGAGTGGGGCTGGCAGATCGACCCCAAAGGCCTGCGCTGGTCGCTGAACGAAATCTATGACCGCTACCGGATTCCTATCATGATTGTGGAGAACGGTCTGGGCGCCAGGGACGAGCGGGCCGAGGACGGCAAGTTTCACGACAGCTGCCGTATTGATTACCTCCGTCAGCACATTGAACAGATGAAGCTGGCCGTGGAGGAGGACGGCGTGGACCTCATCGGCTATACCCCCTGGGGCTGCATTGATTTGGTCAGCGCCTCTACCGGAGAAATGGCCAAGCGGTACGGCTTTATCTACGTCAACAAATTTGACGACGGCACCGGCGATCTGAGCCGGGAGCGGAAGGACTCCTTCTATTGGTATAAAAAAGTGATTGCCACCAACGGCGAAGACCTGAACTGACAGCAAAACGGGGCGGACTCCAAGATGGGTCTGTCCCGTTTTATTGTGCAGACAGAGGCGAACCATCCCATTCCTTCCAAAAACTGGAGCCGGCGTAGTTTTTCTGGGAGCAAGCCTCTATTGGTAAAATATATTTATAATATAAAAATAGATTTCATAATAAATCAACACTTTTTCATTGATCGTGCTAACGCGCCGGCCTATAATTATAGCGATCAACCAATTCCAGAGGAGCTGCCGGACTTGAAGGGCCAGGAGGAAATTTATCGTTCAATCCGACCTGGATTGGGGACTCGCGCATTTCAAATCCTGTATCCCAAGACTCTACCTAGATAGTGTCTACATGAGTTAAGCGTGAATAGCAGCCCAAATAGCGATACAACGGACGTGAACCGCAGCGATAAAGGCATCAGAGGTTTTGGCATAACGAGTGGCAATACCTCTCCAGCGTTTCAGGGCCAGGAAGCAGTTTTCGACCAAATGACGCAATTTATAGAGATATTTATCATAGTCACGCTGTTCTTTACGATTCTTCTTCGGCGGAATCACAGGCTCCATCCCTGCCGAAACCGCATAGGCCAGGATATCATTTGTGTCATAGCCCCGGTCTGCCAGTAGGATTTCCGCAGAAATACCCTCTATCAGGTGGACAGCTTCTTTACAATCCGCTCGGGTACCTTCTGTAACAAGGATTCGGACTGGCATACCATTCGCATCCACGGCCAGATGTATTTTGGTGTTGAGCCCCCTTTTGTTCTGGATATATCCTGATTGCCGCCCTTCGCTCCCGCCGCCTGGGGATGCACTTTGATATGACTGGCATCTATCATCAGCCATTCATAATCCGGTTCGTCTATCAGAATTTCCAGAAGTTTTTCCCAAACACCTTTTCTGCGCCAACGGATAAATCGCTGATGGACGCTGCCCCACTTCCCGTAATCGGGAGGCAAATCCCGCCAGGGCGCTCCGGTCCGCAGTACCCAAAACACTGCATTGATAAAACGGCGGTTATCCTGGGCAATCCCTCCCCACTGGCCGCGCTGTCCCGGCAGATGTGGTTCCAGCAATGACCACACCTTATCGCTTATGTCATGTCTGTGATAGGAAGCCTCCATCTTTTTTCTCTCCTGTCTTGTTTATGATGCTTCTATTCTATCACACTCCTTTCTCCTTGTGTAGACACTATCTAGTAAAATTTTTCGCTATTCAGTGTCGTAATCTGGAGGCTGAAAATGCTTGCAGAAAAGCACACATTTTTGATAGGCTTGAGTTGGAGAGGAGTAGCGAGTTCTATGGAAATTACGAGCATTATCAAATATGAGGGTGATAACAGCACTTTTGTCTGGAAACACCCCAAGGAGGACTTTAACACGGCGACCCAACTCATTGTGCATGAAACTCAAGAGGCCATTTTCTTTTTGAATGGGCAGCCGATGGATAAGTTCGGCTCTGGCAGATATACGCTGGAAACTGAGAATATTCCTTTACTCCGAAGAATTGCAAACATACCCACGGACGGTCTGTCTCCATTCCATTGCGAAGTCTATTTCATCAATAAAGCCGAGCAAATGGCCATCAAGTGGGGAACAGACAGCAAAATTCAGTATATGGAACCCACCTACGGCTTTCCCTTGGCAATCGGAGCCAGCGGCGAAATGAGTTTGAAAGCTGACGATTCTTTGAAATTGCTAGGCCCTGTTTGAAAAATAAATATTGCACAAACACTGAGTATAGGATATTAT
>CAJTTS010000236.1 GCA_910579155.1 uncultured Oscillospiraceae bacterium
GCCAGATGAAGGGCGAGCACATCCACATCTTCGAGAAGGATCCCATCCCCGGCGGCGCCTGCGACGGCTGGAAGTTTGAGAACGTGGGCTATGTCATGCGGGGCGGCCGTGAGATGGACAACCATTTCGAGGTCATGTGGGATTTGTTCCACTCCATCCCCTCCATTGAGACCGAGGGCGTCAGTGTGCTGGACGAGTATTACTGGCTGAACAAGGAAGATCCCAACTACTCCCTGTGCCGTGCCACCGTCAATCGGGGGCAGGACGCGCACACCGACGGCAAGTTCGCCGTGTCCGACAAGGCTGCCATGGAGATCATGAAGCTGTTCTTTACCCCCGATGAGCAGCTCTATGACAAACGCATCACTGACTTCTTTGGCGACGAGGTGCTGAACTCCAACTTCTGGCTTTACTGGCGCACCATGTTCGCCTTTGAGAACTGGCACTCCGCCCTGGAAATGAAGCGGTATATCAAGCGCTTCATCCACCACATCGGCGGCCTGCCCGACTTCAAGGCCCTGCGCTTCACCCGTTACAACCAGTACGAGTCCATGATCCTGCCCATGGTGAAATACCTGGAGGATCACGGCGTGCAGTTCCACTACAACACCAAGGTGGTGAATGTGGAGTTTGACATCCAGCCGGACAAAAAGCTGGCCAGCCGGATTGAGCTGACCACCGGGGAAGGCCAGAATTTTGTGGATCTGACGGAGAACGATTTGGTGTTCATCACCAACGGCGGCTGCGTGGAAAATTCCACCATGGGCGATCAGAACACCCCGGCCCCCTACAACACCGAGATCAAGCCCGGCGGCGGCTGGGATATGTGGCGTAAGATTGCCGCCCAGGACCCGTCCTTCGGCAACCCGGACAAGTTCTGCTCTGACCCGGAACAGACCAACTGGATGTCCGCCACGGTGGAAACCCTGGACGGGCAGATCATCCCCTATATTAAGAACATTTGCAAGCGGGATCCCTTCACCGGCAAGGTGGTCACCGGCGGCATCGTCACCGTGAAGGATTCCTCCTGGCTGCTGAGCTGGACCATCAACCGCCAGCCCCAGTTCCGGGAGCAGCCCAAGAACCACTGCTTGGTGTGGGTGTACTCCCTGTTCACTGACGTGCCCGGCGATTATGTAAAGAAGCCCATGCGGGACTGCACCGGCAAGGAAATCTGCATGGAGTGGCTGTACCATCTGGGCGTACCCAAGGATCAGATCGAGGAACTGGCCGAGTGCAGTGCCAACACTGTGCCTGTTATGATGCCCTATATCGATGCCTTCTTCATGCCCCGCAACGACACTGACCGCCCGAAGGTAGTGCCCGATGACGCGGTAAACTTTGCCTTCCTGGGCCAGTTTGCCGAGATTGCCCGGGACACCATTTTTACCACCGAATACTCCATGCGCACCGGCATGGAGGCGGTGTATACCCTGCTAAATGTAGACCGGGGCGTGCCCGAGGTGTGGGGCAGCACCTACGACGTGCGTGACCTGCTGGACGCTACGGTAAAGCTCCGGGACGGCAAGCCGCTGACCGAAATGGACCTGGGCTTTATCGAGAAGGTGGTGGTCAAGAAACTGCTGGATAAGATCGAGGGCACCGACATCGAAAAGCTGCTGATGGAGTATCATGTCATTTATAGCAACAATCAAAAATAAAGCCAAAAGTTGACAGCAGTGGTATAACAGAGGCAGGAGATGATGGTATGCTACACAATGAAGCGCGGGAACTACTGGTACGAGGCTATGAAGCAACCCATGATGCCGAGGGGATAGCGAAGGCGTATTCAGTAAGCAAATGGACAGTATACCGGCTGGCCGGACAGAAACGGAAAACAGGCAGTGTGGCCTTGCGAACCAGCCAGCGAGGCCGGAAGCCGGTTCTGACGGCAGAAGATAAAGAAAATATTCGCCAGTGTATTGATGAAAAACCGGACATCACAATCGAAGAAATCCGGGAGAAGCTGAGCCTTTCCGCAGGGGCTTGCAAATGTGCAGGCCCCTGATTTTTTATTCTCAGGAGGTGGTATCGCTGCCGGGAGTAACCAAAGAACAGATTGAAAAAGCGAAGGAGTGGGATTTGCTATCCTATCTGCAAACCTATGAGCCGCATGAGCTGAAACGAAGCGGCCCCAACGAATATTGTACCCGCACCCATGACAGTCTCAAAATCTCAAACGGGAAATGGTGCTGGAACAGCCGGGGGTTTGGAGGCCGCACGGCGCTGGACTATCTGATTAAAGTCAGAGGGATGGATTTTGTGGGAGCGGTGGAAGCCCTGTGCGGCTACCGCTCCCCACCGCCATCGGAGCGGCCAAAACCGAAGCCTCCAAAGCCGTTTGCGCTACCAGCGGCAAGCCGGTGTGCCACGGCGATACTATCCTATCTTCAAGGCAGGGGCATAGACCCGGACATAATGGGTGCGTGTTTCAAAGCCGGTACGCTCTATGAGAGCCGCCGCTATCATAACTGTGTTTTTGTGGGCCGGGACCCAACGGGCCGCGCCCGGTTCGCCTGTCTCCGGGGAACACGGGATAACTTTCGGATAGATGTGGAGGGAAGCGACAAACGGTATAATTTTTCCCTCCCTGCGGCTGACCGGTCGTGTCCCCGGCTGGCTGTTGCGGAAAGCCCTATTGACGCTCTATCGCTGGCTACACTGGTAAAGCTGTCCGGGGGCGACTGGCAGAGCAGCCACTATATTTCTCTTGGAGGGACCGCCCCGCGCGCCATGCTCCAATTCCTCCATGACCACCCGGAGATCACGCAGGTCAGCTTGTGTCTGGACAACGACAAGGCCGGGACGTTGGGCATAGAGCGGCTGGAGCAGGCGATCCAAGAGGACCCGGAATTATCCGAGAGGGTGACGCTGATCTACCACAACCCGCCGCCTGCGGAGTATGGGAAGGACTACAACGAATTTCTCTGCACCCACATCCAAGCGGTGCGGCAGAGACGGCATCAGCGGGAAGGGGTGCGGTGAGGCTATTGCTCCCGTCCCAGCAGCCAGTCTACGGAGACATGAAGCGCATCAGCCAAGGCGCACAGTTCAAAATCAGACACAGGGCGCTTCTGGCCCTCTAAAAGAGAAAGTGCGGGGATACTGATTTCAATACCGGAAGTTTGCAACTTTGCCAGCAAATCCACTTGCTTCATCCCAATGCGTTGGCGCGCCTCCGTTACCCGCCCGCCTACCATATTGCGGTTGCCCAATGCCAATTTCCGTGTTTTCACTCAGTCTCCCCCCTTTTCTCTCATCAGTATATGAAAAAAAGGGGTTTACAAATTTGGTAATACCAAATATAATAAATTTGGCGTTGCCAAATTTGGAC
>CAJTTS010000237.1 GCA_910579155.1 uncultured Oscillospiraceae bacterium
AAAGAACGCACAACAACAAAAGCGAGGTATGACATATGGCCATACGGTCAGTCATGCCTCGCTTTTATCATCGGGGATAACAGCGGCGATAAAGCTGTTGACGATATCCTCCAGGTGCCGGTATTGCGCCGGAGAAAGTTGGGATACTTTAGAGAATAGAACGGATTGATCGTCGCTGGAAATTGTTCCAAATAATAGATAGTCCGCGCTGATCTTCAGAGCACCACATAGCTTGATGATGTTTTCCGGGCGCAGAGCCTTAATGCCATTTTCGGCTGTGGATATGGTCTGAGTTGTCATGTCGGCCCGTTCTGCAACTTCTTCCTGTGTAAGGCGGAGCTGTTTCCTACGCGCTGATAGCCGCTGCCCCATCTCCTTTAATAACATTTCTTCCATTGCACCCCTCCTATGGATAATATTCTACCCGCTATAACACAAAAAATTAACAGGCTATGGATAGAATAAATTATCTAAAGCGTATATATTAGAACTATACCATTGAAAGGGAGAACAGAAAAGTATGAGAAGATCATGTGCGGTAACAGGCCCCAAACCGACTCGCTTCAAATTCGGCTACAAAGAGGATTATTCACTGTGTAAGAAAATTAAAAAGGCTATGCAGGAGCAATTCAAGCGGCTCTACAATGAAAAAGGCGTTCGCCGGTTTTACATTGGCGGCTCCATAGGCGTGCATATCTGGGCTGGTGAGTTAATCTTACAGATGAAGGCGCAGCCAGGCTATGAGGATATAGAACTGGTTGTCGTGCTGCTGGCCCCCGGCCATAGCGCGAGGTGGGACGTGCGCAGCCGGAAGCGGTTGGAGCAGCTGCTGAAAAACTGCACAGAGCAGCTGACGATAGGGAGCCAGCCCAATCCAGAGAACTATGCCAAGCAAAACCGTTACCTGGTGGACCATGCGGACTTTCTGGTAGCGGTCAGTGACGGTGAAGGGGAGATGGTAGGGTACGCCAGGAAAAAGAAAATGGGTATCCTGCGGATCCATCCGGATACTGCGGCGGTAGATGGTGATGTGTGGGGCGATAGAGCATGAACAAACTGGGCAGTCATCTGTTTTGGATGACCGCCCAGCGATTTATACCAGGTATTTCAGGATTGTCTCATACCAACTTCTCAGGTCATGGTAGTGGATCCAATGCCGCTCCAGACCGTGATGTGCTGAACAACCGGCAGGAGTTACTTCAAACAGCCGATGGAACTCCGCAGTCGGCCCTATGTATACGGGGATATTGAAGGTTAGAGGGGCGGGATGATATCTGAACTGATCACCAGTAATGTCGATAACTAATCCATCCAAGACAAGCCAGGCGTGGTGCCAACTATCCTCAGGATCATCACCGTAATATGTGCCGCTTACATAGGTAATTGGGCCTATCCCATTATCAATCAGATATTGGGCCAGCATATCGCTAGTATGCCCGCACTGTCTGGTGGGGAACTTTCTAAAAAACGAGCCCGGTTCATAATTGGTCTGCGCGTCTTCAATGGCTTTACGGAAATTGCGGACTAATGTTTCTAATTCCATCGTACATCTCCTGGTATTCTAAAGGATTGACAACTATTATATCACGCCGACCCTGTAGTCACAAGGTGGGAAGAAAAAACAGAAAATATTTTTAGTGGGTGTAACCTGCACTGCTCCGAATCCCACTATAGGGGTGAGAGGCCCTCAACACCAAATGGAGGATATGACCGTGGAAGACGACAAAATCATTGACCTGTTCTGGACGCGCGACCAGACGGCCATTGAAGAGACCGGCATAAAGTATGGCAGCAGGCTTCAGCGGCTGGCCATGAAGATTCTATACAGCCGCGAGGATGCGGAGGAGAGTGTCAACGACACCTATCTGTCGGCCTGGAACACCATCCCGCCCCAGAGACCCGTGTATTTCTTTGCGTTTCTAGCAAAAATATGCCGGTTTGCCGCCTATGGAAAGCTGGATTGGAAAACAGCTCAAAAGCGTCAGGCGGAGGTTGTGGAATTGACCGCTGAGTTGGAGACCTGCATCCCGGACGCTGCAGCCCAGGCCGCCTTTGACAGCCGGGAACTGGGGGAACTGCTGAACATATTCCTTGGGACATTGACTGAGGAGAAGCGGTTGATTTTCCTGCGCCGGTACTGGTTTGAGGACTCCGTGAAAGATATTGCCAAACGATATGGGATTGGGGAGAGCAAGGTGAAGACCACCCTGCTGCGTACCCGGACCAATCTGAGAAATTTCTTGGAGAAGGAGGGAATCCATCTATGAACGGGAAAGACCTGCTGATGGGTTTAGGGCATGTAGACGAGGTGTACATCCAGGCGGCGGAAGAAAAGACACTGAGGAAGCCCTTTGGTACGGCGTTAAGGCGCTATGGCGCTATGGCGGCCTGCTTTGCGGTGTTGATTGTTGCCGCTACGGTGTTCTATACGCGCAGCCCCGTTGGGCCCACGCCGCCCGGACCAGTTGTTGAGCCCCCTGACATCAGCCAGCCGCCTGAGTTCGCCCCGGAGGAAGTGACTGTAGATATGGGGCAGGTCTACTTCAACGATGCAATAGGCCCGCAGGAGGATATATGGTATGACCCGGATGTTTACACCATTACTCCGTTGAGCGGGCAGGCGTATGCAGACTATTATCAGCGGGGGCTTACACCGCCCTGGCTCCCGGATGGGCTGTCTCCAGCAAAATGGAACGATACCGCGGAGCAGATAACAGCGGCAGATGGCACGGTGATCAGCGATATTGCCAACCTTGGTTTCTATTCTGGCTACTATGAGGACGGCACACCGGAACTGTACGAGAATACCAACGCCGTCAAAGGCCTGAGTCTGTCGGCCTCCCGGATCGGAGCACTCCCTCAATGGGACTATGTTCTGCCTGAGCAGGAGCGCCAGACCACGGATATTGACGGCATAGCGGTCACTTTGGGCGTGAGTATCTGTCCATGCGAGCCAGCTGGAACGGTGGAAGTGATCAATGCTGAGTGGGAGTCGGGTGGGCTACACTTCCAGCTGACAGCCCAGCAGATCGAGCGGACGGACGTGGTCAAGACCATCGCATCTATCATCGCCGGTACAGCGGACATTACGATCATCAACTGAATAACTGACATAGGAGGTAATCTATCATGAAAAAAATCTTTGCTTTTTTCCTTGCAGCTGTGATGCTGCTCTCCCTGGCTGCCTGCGGCCAGGATGTTCCCGAGAATGATGAAGCGGGCAGAAACTCCAGCCAGCAG
>CAJTTS010000238.1 GCA_910579155.1 uncultured Oscillospiraceae bacterium
GGTGGTGACAAAGGATGTCCCCGCCAACGTGATTGTGGGCGGCGTCCCCGCCAAGGTCATTGAGACGGTTCCTCGGACGGCCTCTGCCTAGGGCTTGTTTGAAAATTGTCATCATACCCAAACGGTGGCTCTTTTTCCGCCATACTTTTCCAATTTTCCTTGGAATACACCAAGTATTCCTGCGTCAAATTGGCTTCGCCTGGCGAAAAGATCCCTCACCGTTGGGCACATTTCCAATTTTCAAACAGCGCCTAACGAAAGATATCTTGATTTAGGAGGCTTTATGAAAAAACGAATCTTCACCAGTTTCATTTTAATCTGCCTGCTCCTTGCTATGCCTGCCTGTGCGGCAGGGGCTGACCAGCCCGCTGAGGACAATGCAGAACGACTGTCCGTCCAGAGCACTGGATTTACGGATGTTCCCGCTGACGCTTGGCATGCCGAGGCGATCAACTACTGCCAGCAGAACGGCATTATGAGCGGGGCCTCCGCTACCACCTTCGCGCCGGAGGCAACCCTGACCCGTGCTATGCTGGCCACGGTGCTGCACCGCATGAGCGGAACGCCTGCCGTATCGGATGCGCCCGTTTTTACAGACGCGGTCGCTGGGTCCTGGTATAGTGATGCCGTTTCCTGGGCCGCGAAAAGCAGTATCATCTCCGGCTATGGCGGCGGCACCTTTGGCGTAAACGATCCTACGACGCGGGAACAGGCGGTTACGATCCTGTGGCGCTACGCCGGAGAGCCGGAGCGCGCCGCGGCTGCGGACATCTCTGACGCTGCCTCGGTTTCCGCTTGGGCGCAGACGGCGGTTCGTTGGGCGAATGCCAACGGTATCCTGGAGGGTATGACCAATAACCGCCGGTTCGACCCGAAAACCAATATCAAACGAGGGGAAGTAGCCTCTATGCTATATCACTATTTGAGCAATACCACCAGCAGCCAGCCGGAACCGGCAGCAGGCGGTAAGACCCTGGTGGCCTATTTCTCCGCCACCAACACCACCCGGCCCCTGGCGGAGTACGCGGCGGATATTTTGGGCGCTGATCTCTATGAGATCGTGCCGGAGGTCCCCTACACGGATGCCGACCTCGCTTATTACACCAATGGCCGGGCCGACCGGGAGCAGAACGATTCCTCCGCCCGCCCCGCGGTTTCCGGAAGCGTGGCGAACATGGCGGACTACGATGTGATCTTCCTGGGCTACTGTCTGCTTCTGGACGATGGCGAGGAATGTATCTGCCCCCAGAGTATCACATACTCGCTGATCTGCAAATGGTTCCGCGCCGCCGTCCTGCCTCTGGACGCTGGCCTGTGCGCTGCCCTGTTGTACCGGGCAGACAGGAAGAAGTGCGTCCTCTGCGGCGGCTACTATCTGCCGAAATCTAACCGGGCGAAATACTGCCCGGAGTGTGCCGAGCAGGAGCGGCGGCGAAAGACCCGTGACCGGGTACGCCGCCATAGGGCTGATATGTAACGCTTTAGACCCGAAAAAGCTCTTGATTTGCAAGGCTTTCCGAGGGCAGCTCGATAGGGAGCTGATACTTTCCCTATCCAGCACCTTGGAAGGCCCTCAGACGGCCTGCAACGGCGGGGAGGTGACACCCATATTGCTGACTACATGACGAAAGATACCAAGCTGCCGCCCTATCTGCCATTCCCGCGTTTTCTTTTGGAGGCGGATTTAGCGTTAGCAACCAAACTGGTTTATATGGTTTTGTTGGACAGGGCGCGGCTATCCCAGGCCAATGGCTGGGCTGACAGCAGCAGCCAGATTTACATTGTGTTTCCCATTGTTGAGATTGCCAACACCATTGACCGCAGCCCTATGACCGTGAAAAATTCATTGAACGAATTGGAAAGCGCCGGCCTGATCGAGCGCAAGCGGCGGGGGCAGTCTCTACCGAACCGCATCTATATCAAGATTCCTGATGGACAGGATATTGTCCGTCTGACAGATAAAAAATTGTCTGTCAGACGGAAAGAAAATTGTCCTTCTGATGGACAAAAAACTATCCCTTTGATGGACAGAAAATTGTCCACTAATAACCTTACAAGTAAATTGAGAGAATCACTTGAAGGGAGTGAGAGTGTGTGCGCCCACGTGCGAGGCCGCTATCAAAATGTTTTTCTTTCGGATACGGAGATAGCCGAACTGCAAGCGGAACTCCCTGACCTCTGGCCGCAGTATGTGGAGAAGCTGTCCGAGTACATGGCCTCCACGGGCAAAACCTACCAAAACCATGCCGCCACCATTCGCCGCTGGGCAGCGGAGGATCGGCGCAAGGGCAAGAGCATACCAGACTACACGTACAAGGAGGGCGAGAGCCTATGAATGATTTTGACAGTATTATTAAGCGCATGACCGTGACCCATGTAAGGCCAGAGGACTACACTGGCGAAGATGGACTTCTGTACTGCGGAAAATGCCGTACCCCGAAGCAGTTTCGCATGGACGCACCGCCGCTGGCGGGGCGGCTGCTTCCCTGTCCCTGCCGGTGTGAGCAGGAACGCATCGACCAGGAGGCGGCGGAGCAGGAGGCCCGCCGGCACCATCAGGCCGTGGACGATCTGAAACGCCGTGGATTCACTGATCCCGCCATGCGTGGGTGGACGTTTGCCAACGACAACGGGAAATGTCCGCAGATGAAACACGCTCATTTCTATGTCGAGCATTGGGACACCATGCTGGCGGAGAACATCGGTTATCTGCTGTGGGGCGGCGTTGGCACCGGGAAAAGCTACTTTGCGGGATGTATCGCCAATGCGCTGATGGAGCGTGAGATCACCGTCCGCATGACCAATTTTGCGCTGATTCTGAACGATCTGACCGCCAGCTTTGAGGGCCGGAATGAGTACATATCCCAGCTTTGCCGCTCCCTGCTGCTTATTATTGACGATTTTGGTATGGAGCGTGGTACAGAGTATGGATTGGAGCAGGTCTACAACGTGATTGACAGCCGGTATCGCAGTAAAAAGCCGCTGATCGTGACCACCAACATCCCGCTCCATGATTTGCAGCACCCCCAGGACACCGCCCACGCCCGCATCTATGACCGCCTGCTGGAAATGTGCGCCCCATTCGATTCTCTGGTGAGAACTTCCGCAAGGCCACGGCGCAGGACAAGCTGGCACGGCTGAAAAATCTGATGGACTGAAAGGAGCCGCCTATGGCAAACAAACTTCCCAACG
>CAJTTS010000239.1 GCA_910579155.1 uncultured Oscillospiraceae bacterium
CTGACAGCTTTTCCAGCGAGGCGGCAATTTTCAGCAGTCCCAGGCGGTCTGCCCCAGCTTCACACAAAATGTCCGTTACCACCGGCTTGCCCTGGGTGATCGTGCCGGTCTTGTCCAGCACGACAGTATCAATGTTGTGGGCGGTTTCCAACGCCTCCGCCGATTTTATCAGGATGCCATTGGTGGCCCCTTTGCCCGTTCCTACCATGATAGCGGTAGGCGTTGCCAGCCCCAGGGCGCAGGGGCAGGAGATCACCAGGACGGAGATGCCAATGGACAGGGCAAACTCAACGCCATAGCCCAGCACCAGCCAGACCGCCGCCGCCACAAGTGCGATACCAATAACAGTCGGGACGAATACCCCAGCAACCTTATCAGCCAGCTTTGCGATGGGGGCCTTGGAGCTGGTAGCTTCGTCTACCAGCCGGACGATCTGCGCCAGAGTGGTGTCATCCCCCACCTTAGTGGCCTGCATTTTGAAATAGCCAGTCTTATTGATGGTCGCACCAATTACCGTATCGCCAACGTGCTTCTCCACGGGGATGCTCTCGCCGGTCAGGGCGGATTCATCCACGGAGGAAAAGCCCTCCAGCACCACGCCGTCCACAGGGACAGATTCACCGGCCTTGACAATCAGCGTTTCCCCCTGCTGTACCTGTTCCACGGGGATTTGCTGTTCTATGCCGTTCCGCTCCACAGTGGCCGTCTTGGGCGCAAGGTTCATCAGCTTGGTGATGGCATCCGAGGTCTTGCCCTTGGCGCGGGCCTCCAGAGTTTTGCCCAGCGTGATAAGGGTCAGGATCATCCCAGCGGATTCAAAGTACAAATCCATCATAAAGCTGTGTACCGTTTCCATATCGCCGTGACCGAAACCAATGCCGATCTTGAAAATGGCATAGATGCCGTAGACAATAGCCGCGCCGGAGCCGATGGCGATCAGCGAATCCATATTGGGCGAACCGTGGAACAGGGTCTTAAAGCCCATGCGGTAGTATTTCGCATTGACGAACACCACGGGAATGAGCAGCAGGAATTGGGTGAACGCAAAGGTGATGGCGTTCTCCATTCCCAGCAGACCGCTGGGTAGCGGCCACCCCATCATGTGGCCCATTGAGATGTAAAACAGGGGAATGGTGAAGATGGCGGACAGCAATAGTCGGCCCTTCATTTGTTTGTACTCCGCTTGGGCGGTGCTGACCGCCGGTTTACCAGCAGGGACAGAAGCGGCTGTTCGCTCGACAGCGGGCTTGTTCTGCCCAGCCTTGGGGATCGCTCCGTACCCAGCCTTTTCCACCGCCTGGATGATCTGCCCCGTGTCAAGTGCAGCTTCGTCATAGGATGCCACCATGCTGTTTTTCAGCAGATTGACAGACACCTCCTGGATGCCGGGGAGCTTGGCAACACTTTTTTCTACCCTGGCTGAACAAGCGGAGCAAGTCATGCCTGTGATGTCAAATTGCTCCTTACGCAAAATAATCCCTTCTTTCTTATGTTTTGTATCAATACCCATCCCCGGTAGGGGAATGGCATTGACCGAGGGCTATTATAAACGGTTTTCACCTCCGCTGTCCGCTCCATTGTGGAGCATTTTTTATCCAAATGGTTTTTGTTTTCCGGGAGAAATCCAATCAGGAGGTTTTGCGCTCCAAAGAGGAATATCGGGCCAAAAAGCATTGACTTTACGGGGGCTGGCGGCTATACTGCAAAGCGAAACGATTAAACAGACTTTTAATCGTTCGGCCATGTCTAACCAACCACAAACCACATATTTCAACAAAGAAAGGAACTTGCTGCTATGAAAAAGACCATTAAGCTCATTGACCTGGACTGCGGCCACTGTGCCGACAAAATCCAGAACGCCGTCCAGAAGATCGACGGCGTGACCAGCGTGACCGTCAACTTCCTGGGCCAGAAGATGGTGCTGGAGGCCCCGGACGAGAAGTTTGACAGCGTGCTGGCCGAGGCCAAGGCACTCATCAAGAAGATCGAGCCGGATGTGACGGTCAAAGCGTAACTGTGCAAAAGCACCGGCTACCCTTGGGTGGCCGGTGTTCTTGCGGAAAGGAGAGTATCAACATGACAAAAAAACAAAAGCATTTGTTGGTCCGTATTATCGTGGCGGCGGTGCTGTTCGCCGCCGGTGGCCTGCTCCATCTGGAGGGCTGGGCGGAGCTGGGGGTCTACCTCGTCTGCTATGCGGTGATCGGCTGGGATATTGTCTGGAAAGCCATCACCAACATCCTGCATGGTCAGGTGTTTGACGAGAATTTCCTCATGACGATTGCCACCGTTGGGGCGCTGATTTTAGGCGAACACTCCGAGGGCGTGGCCGTTATGCTGTTCTATCAGGTAGGCGAGTGGTTCCAGTCCTATGCTGTTTCCAAGTCCCGCCGCTCCATCACCAGCCTGATGGATATTCGCCCGGACTACGCCAACATTGAGAAAGACGGCAAGCTGATCCAAGTAGACCCGGAGGACGTGAAAATCGGTGACACCATCATTGTCAAGCCCGGTGAGCGCGTCCCGCTGGACGGCAAAATTATCAAGGGCAGCTCCACGCTGGACACTTCTGCTCTGACGGGAGAATCCATGCCCCGTGAGGTGGAGGCAGGCATGGAGGTTATCAGCGGGTGCATCAATCAGACCGGCATTTTAACCATCCAGACCACCAAGGAATTTGGAGAATCCACCGTAGCCAAAATCCTTGACCTTGTTGAGAACGCCAGCGACAAAAAGGGCCGCATGGAAAACTTCATCACCCGCTTTGCCCGGTACTATACGCCGGTGGTGGTATTCGCCGCCCTCGCTCTGGCAGTCCTGCCGCCGCTGGTAACGGGACAGGCGTTCAGTATTTGGATTTACCGGGCGCTGACCTTCCTGGTGATTTCCTGCCCCTGTGCGTTGGTGATCTCCATTCCGCTCAGTTTCTTCGGTGGCATCGGCGGCGCGTCCAAAATCGGCGTACTCGTCAAGGGCAGCAATTATCTGGAGGCACTGGCCTACACGGAAACCGTTGTGTTCGATAAGACCGGCACTTTGACAAAAGGCTCCTTTGCTGTTACAGAAATTCAAGCAAATGGCATGACGGACGAGGAACTTCTGGAACTGGCGGCGTATGCGGAGGACTA
>CAJTTS010000240.1 GCA_910579155.1 uncultured Oscillospiraceae bacterium
GGGTGTGGATCAGCTCGTCGATGATGTAGGCGTACTCGGGCGGCATGGCCTTGCGGACCTTGGAACGGGTGTACTTAGAGCTGACCAGGCAGCACAGGTCGATGAGCCGGTGGAAGGTAATGCGGTACCACTCCCGCATGTCCTCGGTCTCCCGCTCGATCTCCTCCAGCTTCTCCTCCGGGTAGTAGATGAGGGTGGCCAGTTGGTCCCGGTCAGACCGGGGGACCGTGGCCCCCAGCAGCTCGTCGATCTTCACCCGCACCACGCCGGAGGCGGAGTTGAGGATGTGCTGGAAGGCCTCGTACTCCCCGTGGACGTCGGACAGGAAATGCTCCGTGCCCTTGGGCAGGTTCTGGATGGCCCGCAGGTTAATGATCTCGGTACAGGCGGACTGGACGTTTGGGTAGCGCCGGGCCAGGAGCTTCAGGTACTCCAGCCGCTCAGGGGAAAAGGTGGCGGTGGGTTTCATGGCGTGCCCTCCTTTAGATGGATATTAATGTATGACACCATTATGACATATCTTTACGGAAAAGGGAAGAGGAAAAGGCGTGGAAACGAAAAAATTTCCGTTTCCACGCCTGATTTTTGTTAAAAGAGTGACAAAATGCCGATTCCACTTTCTCAGAGCAGGTAATTGTTCTCCCGGTCCGCCACTTGCAGCGCTTTCAACTTATAAGTAGCGAAGCCCTCCGTCACCAGGGGTTCCCGGCTGCAAAGCTCTTCGGCCTCCTCGTAGCTGCCCGCCCGCAGGATATACATGCCCGCCACGCCGGGATAGCCCTTGAACACGCCGCAAAGCTCCAAATGCCCCTCTTCGTCCAAAGCTTTGATGTTGGCCACATGGCGCTCCACGGCGGCCTTGGTCAGGCGGTTGTAGGTCTTGGTTTTTTCAATGAACATCACATACAGCCACTTTTCCACAGGTTCTTCTCCCTTCAAACACGTAAAGCGGTTCAGATTTCCCTTCGTCCTTCCAGCGCCCGCATCAGCGTGGCGTCGTCGGCAAATTCCAGGTGGCTGCCCACCGGGATGCCGTAGGCCAGCCGGGTGGTCTTTACCCCGAAGGGCTTGAGCAGCCGGGAGAGATACATGGCGGTGGTCTCCCCCTCGGTGTCCGGGTTGGTAGCCATGATGACCTCCTCGACGCCCCCCGCCGCCACCCGCTCCACGAGCTGGGCGATGCGCAGGTCGTCCGGCCCCACGTGGTTCATGGGGGAGATCACCCCGTGGAGGACGTGGTATACCCCGCCGTACTCCCTGGAGCGCTCCATGGCCACCACGTCCTTGGGGTCGGCTACCACGCAGACCAGGCTATGGTCCCGTTTGGAGGAGGCGCACAGGGCGCATTCGCCGTCCCCGTCGGTGAGGTTTTGGCACACGGGACAGCAGCCGATGGAGGTTTTGGCCTCCAGCAGGGCGGCGGCGAAGTCCTTGGCCGCCTGCTCCGGCTGGTCCAGGATATAGAAGGCCAGCCGCTGGGCGCTTTTGCGGCCCACGCCGGGCAGCTTGGCAAACTGCTCCACTAAATTTTCCAGAGCGGCGGGGAAATAGTCCATGGGAAATCCTCCAAAGCGAACATCATTGTAAAATCAGCCGCGCCCGTCCGGGAACGCACCGGCCAGCCGCCGGGACAGCTCGGCCAGCGCCGGGGGAAAATCGGCCTCGTAGTCGTACCAGAGCACCTCGTCCCGGTTGGCGCACACCAGCGGGACAAAGGCGGTAAACAGGCTCATGAACCCTCCGGGGCAAGCCTCCGTCAGCGGCTTCCCGTCCCGGAGGGCCAACAGGGTAAAGGTGCTGAGATAATACCGGGGCACCTTTTTCAGCTCCGCCAGCCGGATGGGGGTGCTGGGGCCGACACGGGCGCTTTTTGTTTGGCGCAATTCGGCCCGAAAGCTGAGGCCGGAAATGGCGGGCAGAGCGAAAGCATCCTGAATCTGCCGGGTCAGCGTTTGGACAGCCTGTTCCTCGTAGGTCAGGATTCGCTCCAGCAGGCCGCTGTCCGACCGCTGTTCTTTCAACCGATGGGTCATTCCCCTACCTCCGCAGGGCCTCGATGGCCTTGGCCGGGTCCTCCGCGCCATACACCGCGGACCCCGCCACCAGCACCGTGGCCCCGGCCGCAATGACCTTCCCCGCCGTGCCCGAGGCGATGCCGCCGTCCACCTCCAGCTCGCAGGCCGGATTGTACCTGTCAATGATGGCCCGGACCTCCCGGATGGTGTCCAGTTGGCTCTCCATGAACGCCTGCCCTCCGAAGCCGGGCTCCACCGTCATCACCAGCACCATGTCCAGTTGCTCGATGTAGGGCAGGACGGCCCTGGCCGACGTGATGGGCCGCAGGGCCACCGCCTTTTTCACCCCGTTAGCCCCCATGGCCCGCAACGCGTCGGCGACACGGGTGGGGTGGTCCGCCTCCAAATGGATGCTGAGCAGGTCCGCCCCGGCCTCGCAGAAGTCGTCGATGTAGCGCACCGGCTTGTCGATCATCAGGTGTACGTCCAAAAACATGTCTGTGTGCTTGCGGATGGACCGCACCACCGGCACGCCGATGGTGATATTGGGCACGAACATGCCGTCCATCACGTCCACATGGAGCCAGTCCGCCGAGGACACCCGGCGGATATCCGCCTCCAAATTGCAAAAATCCGCTGAAAGGATGGAAGGCGCCACTTTAACCATGATTTTACCCCTCTTCCCGTGGATTGCGCTCCGAATCAAGTCCGCGTTTCGACCCGGGCGCGGCACACCAGCCGCCCTCCCCCCACATAAGATGAAACACGCGGAGGTCGCCGCAGGGTTGACCGGGCGGCTCTTCCCTGCCCCCGCCCGCGCCCGGCCCGACGCCTGAACGGCGCGCCGCACCTAAATACCCCCCGCTGCCGCCGTCGCGGCGGCGGGGGGATTGTGATTTTAACCGGTAATGGTGCCGCTGAGGGGCACTTCCTTCACCTGGTAGCCCGCCTGGCTCAGCGCGTCCATGATCGCCGCCTTATGGCTCAGGCCGAAGGCCTCCAGGGTGACCTTCAGCTCCACCCCCGCCTGACGGTTGAT
>CAJTTS010000241.1 GCA_910579155.1 uncultured Oscillospiraceae bacterium
TCCAGGTAGACAGAAGAACGGTCAGCGCTGCTCTTCCTGCCGGGTGGCTTCCGCCTCTTTTTCCTGTTCATCATAGCCCATCAGCCGGTCCACGTTGGCCTTGACGGTCAGCAGTTCCCGCATTTCATCCCGTGCCTTTCGATAATCAGCGTAGGTGGATTTTTTCTCTGCCAGCAAAGCGGCGTACTCTGCCTGGAGGCTTTTGACGGTGGGGAGCTTTTTCAGCCCTAGCTCGTCAAAATATTTTTTTGCTGCCTGATGCAGAAGTATCTCGCTCTCATGCTCCGCCCGGAACGCCTTGGAGTATCCGGCCTTGCGGTAGGCTACATAGATGTCACGGGTCTTGGAGTAATTGATGATATGCGTTCTCAGGACGGCAATCTCCGCCATGCGCTGCTCCGCTGCCTTGATCTGCTCCAACAGTCCATTGCATCGGACCGTGGCCTCGTCTGTTCTGGCGGCGAGGGCGGCGTACTCCAGCAGGCCGTGTTCCGTCAGGTAGTTCAACGTATGTGCCATCTGTTTGAGGTTAAATACACTGGCCCACCGAGCGTAGCCAGCACCTTTTCCAGCTTGCAGTTTGGCTTGAATGTCCACCAGCAGATTGACCTTCGAGGGGTCTGGCTGGCGGACTTTTTTTGCGCCGGGGATATGGGCGCGCTTGCCGGACAGGACTTCCATCAGAGCATCAACACCGTAGCTTTCACCCATACTGTCAGCGTCCAGCCGAATAAACTTTTTGCCATCCGGTGCTTTCAGCCGGATGGATTTTCCCCGTGGAGAAACCTCTATCCCCATCTCCCGCAGAAGGGCCAACAGTGCCTCCAGATCGGCGGGGCTTTTCTCCAGAGCGGCGTCAATCGCCATGCGCAGCTGGTCCCGCTGGCAGGGCGCTTTCTCCCCCAGCCACTTGTTATAGCTCTTGCCGTGGGGCCGGGGATTTTCCACGATGGAGTAGCCGTTTTCGATGCAGATAGTGTCGTTCAGCCGCCGCACGGCTTTGGTACTGCCCCAGAAGTTTCGGAATTTTCGGGTGCAGTCCAGGGAGGTCGAATTGAAAATGATGTGGTTATGGATATGAGCTTTGTCGATGTGGGTGCAGACAACAAAGGCGTGGTTTCCTTTTGTGAAGCGCATCGCCAGCTCCCGGCCCAGGCGGTTGGCCTCTTCCGGAGTGATTTCCCCTGGAACGAAGGACTGCCGTATCTGATAGGCCAGCACATCATCCGTCCCACGGTTCCTTCCGGTCTTGGCGATGTACTGCCGCTTTGCAAAAAGAAATTCGGCGTCAGCGGTGCGGCTGTCACATTGGTAGCTGGTGATAAGCCTGCCACCGTCCGTCTTTTCCGGATTTTCTACATAGTCCAGGATATCATTGATTGCCGTCCCCACAGACCGGCCCTTGCCAGTGTGCAGGGGCATGAGGCGGGTGGTAGCTATCTCAGAATCCTCCTTTGCACTAAGGGGGTGTAAGTAAATAGACAAGACTTCTTATATCTTCCAAGGCCATTCTATCAAAGATACACTGATTCTGTCAAATACTAATTCAGACAGGGGGAATTGTTGATGGAACAGTATGGAAGGATAAAGATAAATCTTGCCAAGCTGATAGAGGAAAGTGGTATGAGCAAAAACAAACTCAGCCATCGTGCGGAGATGCAGCGAACACAGATCAATCACTATTGCAACAATGAAGTTACTCGGTTGGATATTGATGTGTTGGCCCGGCTGTGTACCGTCCTTGAATGTGAAATAGGTGATCTTTTGGAGTTCATTCCTCCAGATTAACGAGGACGACTATATAAAGTCTATTCCAGTATAACCTATTATCTCCTGAAAGTCCATATAAAGTCCTTCTGTTTTCTCCAGACCGGGTAAACTAAGGTTGACTATTTATGGACGGGGGGCGCATGGATGGATACGCGAAAGCAAGTGTCGTTGCGTATTCAGCAACTATGCGCGGCATATGGCTACAACATCAATTCTTTGGCAAGAAAGTCGGGTATTCCTCCAACAACACTGAAAAATATTGTGTATGGGACCAGTCACAATCCTGGCGTTGTCACGATAAAACTCGTTTGTGACGGGCTGGGAATTTCGCTTTACGATTTCTTTGATGATGACGCTTTCAAAAATAAAGAGTTGGAAGATATAGGTTAGTTCAAAAAAACAGGCTGGTGAGAGATTGCTCCCACCAGCCTGCTTTTCTGTTAGTATACAGCGTCCTGGATGAAGTATCGAAGGGCCTGGACCCGTCCCAGCAGCCATGCCGCCGCAGTAGTCAGTCCCAGGGGACTGAGCAGGAATGCGATCACCAAGAGGATGATGCCCTGGGGAACGGAGACCGCCAGCAAAGCGTATACGCCGATCAGGACGAATACCCAGCAGGCCAGCCCCATCACCATGCCAACACAGTACAGCACTCCCACGCAGAGCCAGACCGTCACCGCCAGCACCGCAACAATGGGTGCAGCCAGTACCTTCAGCAGAAATCTCACAGCGGCCTCCTTTCAGCACCGGGCAGCAAGCTCCGCCCCCATACGCTCGATCTTTTCCCGTTCCTTTTTGTCCGGGTCACGCTCATGTTCTGTTGAGAATTGGAAGCTATGGAAATCCACATATCGCTCCTGGAGCAAATCCCGCAAATCTTCCGGGTCCTCTGCAAGTCTGGATGTTACCCAGTCTCCATCGCTGGTTTCCCACATCACCACCAGATAACCCCGGCTGGTGTTCAAAACTTCGGTGTCCTTATCCTCGCTCAGATAATCCTGAAAGACTTCAAATACTTTGTTGTATGTCATTTGATTTCCCTCCTGAAATTGGTGTACTCATAGCATACAGGAGGGCAGAATTTTTTGCAAGGATGTGGTGGGGCGTTCACTGGATTTTTGCCAATGACCGTAAAATTTTCTGCGCCGCCTCCCACAGGCCGTCATAATCCCGCCGCAGGTCCTCCAGATCGGCGTCATAGAACCGGCC
>CAJTTS010000242.1 GCA_910579155.1 uncultured Oscillospiraceae bacterium
CCCGGATAAAGACGATGGCGTAGGCGTTGTCCATGGCCCGTACTTCATCGGGCGTGAGTAATTCGCGGCCCGTCTGCTGGTACGATGTGGAGCTGGAGCCGTGGGAACCCTTGGAAATACTGCGGTTTCGGGTGTCCAGCGTCTCCTTGCCCAGCATTTCGGAAATGTATTTGTGGGTACTTTGCTCGTTCCCGCCGAGATAGATCAAAGTGTCGGCATTTCCCATCAGGCCCTCCCAATCGTCCTTAAACAGAGCTTTCAAAGCAGAAATATTTTGTAAGACTATGGTGGACATTATGTTTCTGGAGCGCATGGTAGCTTGCAGCTTTCCGAAGTCGTCCGGCAGGGAGACGTTGCAGAACTCGTCCATCATCAGCCGGACCGGGACGGGCAACGCCCCCTGGTGCACCTTATCCGCTTGATAGTAGAGGGCCTGAAACGCGCAGGTGTAGAGCATACCCACAAGATAGTTAAAGGTGCCGTCATTGTCGGGGATGATGGCAAAGACGGCCTGTTTGCGGTCCCCCATCAGGCCCAGCTCCATATCGTCTTGCGTGGTGATGCCGACGATCTGCGGCAGGATGAATGCGGACAGCCGGACGGCGGCGGACAGAAGGATGGATTTTGCGGTTTTGCCGGCGGCTTGCTTGAAAATTTTGTACTCCCGCACAGCGATGTGCGACGGGTCCTCCTCCTCCAACGCCTCAAAGAGCAGGTCCAGGGGAGATTGAAAATCGTCGCTGTCCTCTCTGGCCCCGCCGTTCTCGATCATATACATGACCATTTCAAAATTCTGTTCCTCCGGGGGCGCTTCATGGAGCAGGTAGAGGATGAGGGCGGTGTCCAGGGCAATTTCGCTTTTCTCCCAAAACGGGTCATTGTTGCTGGCGTTCTTGGGGGTGGTGTTGCGGATCAGGTTATGCACCAGCTTCATGGCGTCCTTGTCGTCCCGGATGTAGGGGAAGGGGTTAAAGGCGTCGGAGTTGGCGGGGTCGATCAGGTCAAAAACCTTGATAACATAGCCCCTCTGAATGAGTAGCGGAGCCACGGCCCGCAGCATTTCTCCCTTGGGATCAGTCACCAAAAAACTACAATTCGCCTGCATCAAATTGGGCTTGCAAAAAAAGCGGGTCTTACCTGCGCCGGAGCCGCCGATCACGATTTGCAGGAGATTTCGCCGGTGCTTTTTCCCGTTGAGCCCCATGCGGACATTCTGCGTGAGGATGGTATTCTGCATAGGGTCCTTGTCCCGGTACTTGGCGCAGAGCTGCCGGGGACTGCCCCAGCGGGCGCTGCCGTGTTCCTCGCCGGGCCGCCGGTTCTCCTTGGTGGAGAGGAACAGGGCGGCGGCACAGCCGTACAGGAGCAGGCCAATCAGCATGAATTTCGGGGTATGGGCTGTCCAGCCGATGGCAAAGGGGTACTCCATCAAAACGGTGAAACGCCCCAGCAGATCAAAGAGGTTCATGCCGTCCTCGTAGGCATAGGCCATAATAGCCGCCGCCCATAGGACGGGGACCGCCAGCAGCACCCACGGGAGGATGCCGCTGTCTTGCTGTTTTTTCATAAGCCCGCCCTACCTTTCCAAGATGTGCGGCCGCTCCTGTCGGGCAGGTCGGGGCCGCTGCCTGACCTGGAACATGGGCACACCCAGCTCATGGAAGATGGATGCCCGCAGGCGCTCCGCTTCCTCCCGTGTTGCGCCGCCCTGTGTAATGGTGGCGCCGGGGAGGTTCTGGATGCCGCTGGCGGCTACTCTGCCATAACTGCTGCCATCCAACACAGCTCCCAGGAAGTCCACGCGGTCCAGCGTACAGTCCAGCGTCAGGCAGTTTTTCATCCGGGTATCCTGGAAAGACACAGACTTCATATCGCAGTCTCGAAAATGGGAACTGGCAATACTGGCCCCGGTAAAGTTGACCATCTGGAGCAGCGCAGAGTGAAAGTCGGTATCATCAAGGGTGGCGTTGTCAAAGACCGCGCCCCGGATGCCGCAGACGGAAAAGCGGCAGCTTTGGAACTGAGAAAAGGAGCAGTCCACATTGTCGGGCATACAGTAGATGGTCACATTATCAAAATAGGACGCTGTGAAAAAGTCCGGGGGAAAGCCATGCTCCGCCGCATGGTCGAACAGGGGCTGGCTGATGATCTTCAGCGGGCGCTGGGGGTCGTAGTCCCATGTTTCATAGTGGTATTCCTGTGTGCCCGTCAGGGTATAACGCTCTGAACGGCTTGATTTTTGAGCATGGAACGCCTCCACATCCCGCTTGATTTTTTCAACCCGCCCCATATCTTCACCGCATTTTTGCTTCAAAATCGAATAGAGCATATCAAAGGACAATTCGGAGCGGCCCTGTAAAATATCGTTGACTTCAAGGATGGTCTGTGTATGGTTGGCACCGTTGTACTGCTTTGGGTCAGCCCGTTCCAACATATCAGCGATGCTCTGGCTGATCGTAATGCCGCTGCGGACCGCTTGGAAATGCGCCATAAAATTCCCTCCTTTCTGGCGTATTGGTCATGCTGTCGGGTTTGCGAAAAAGGTCGGAAAATGCGTCTCAAGTTGAGACGCATTTCCGACAAAGAAATTTTAGTAGCCGGTCTTGGGCAGGGGCGTGGGCTTGCCGTACACCGTTGTCACCCAGCGGCTCACAGCCTGTACCCATACGCCGTCATGGGAGCCGCCCACGTCGGCCACGTTCACAAAGCTGCTGCCGGGGGTCAGGCCGGACACAGCCTTGCAGTAGAGCATGGGGGCCTCCACCTGGCTAAAGCCTCCGGGCACTTGGCCGAACACGAACATGATCTCGGTGACGCGCTCGTTGGCTCCCAGGCCCAGGGCCGTGGGAGATGCCGCCAGTGTGTAGTTCCGGCTGGTGCTGAGACTGTCGGCCAGGGTGCGGTAGTCCCCGGTGT
>CAJTTS010000243.1 GCA_910579155.1 uncultured Oscillospiraceae bacterium
AGGGGTTCCGCACCGAGATTCTATCTCCGGCTATCTCCCCAGAGAAACGGGAGGCCTGGGTAGAGAAGCGCGTCCGCTCCGGCTGCCAGGTGTTGATTACCAACCCCCGCTGTGTGGAAACCGGATTGGACCTCAACGCCTTTACCACCTTGATCTTCTACAGCATGGGCTACAACCTGTTCACCCTGCGTCAAGCGGCCCGCCGGAGCTGGCGGATCAACCAGACAGCGCCCCGGGTGGAGGTCTATATGCTCTACTACGTTGACACCATGCAGGCCAAGGCTATGAAGCTGGTGGCCTCCAAGCTGGCTGTGGCCGGGATCATTGAGGGCAACCTGTCGGAGGAGGGCCTTGCCGCTATGAGCGATGTGAAGGACCTGACCTCTCAGATGGCGAAGGAGCTGGCCCTGGGTATCAAGGACAACGTGGAGGATATTGCCGCAACATTCAAGAAAATGGCGATCATCAATCCCCGCCGTGAACGGGTCCGGACCGCGGCCCTGCCTGTTGTTGCGGCAGTTGAGGAGACGGCCGCTGTGGAAGAAACGCCCGTTACTGTTGCCGCACCAATTCAAATCCGTACTGTGGATGCGGAGAACAAGCAGGCCCTCTACGATGGGCTGCTGCAACGGACATTGGAAGAACGCAGAAAAAAGAAGTCGAAGAAGAAGCCGGTGGACGAAAACCAGCTGTCTTTCTTCGATTTTGTTGCGTAGAAGGAGGAATTTCTTTGAACATTACCATGAATCGGGCCGAACTGCTGCACGCTGTCAAGCGTGCGTCAGCGGTCGCCCCAGCAAACTCGCCTTTGGAGGCGCTGAAAGGTGTGCTCCTGGAGGTGAGCGCCGCCAGCAAGTCGCTGGTCCTCACCGCCACTAACCTGGAGGTCACGCTGAAGCAAAAGCTGGTCTGCGCCGCCCAGGAGGACGACGCCCTGGCTATCGACGCCAAGCTGTTAGTCGGGATGCTGGAGAAGCTGTCCGGCAACACCGTGGAATTGCGGCGAAAGCCTGGAGACAGCCAGCTGGCCGTCTGGAGCGGCGATGCCAAATACAATGTGTCCATCTGGGAGCGGGGCAGCTACCCCAAGGCGGAGATCCCCTCTGTAACCAATCTGGTCCGAATCAGCGGCATCCCCTCCATGGCAAAGCGGACGGTTTTTGCCGCCGATGAAAACAACGAGAAGCCCATGCTGAAATGCGTTCAGTTCCGGGTCACCCAGGACGGCCTCCGGGCCGCCGGCAGTGACGGAACCTGCGTGGTCACAGCCAGAGGGGACAGCAAGAGCACCGGCGAGTTCAGCGTTCTGATCCCCGCACCTTCTCTGAGCCGCCTGGCCCAGATGTGTGAAGATAAGGATGAATTTAGAGCGGGTGTTAACGGCAAAAATATTGTTTTCGTCCGGGAGGGATTTCTGTTCTCCGCCCGGCTGATTCAGGAGAAGTACATTGACACGGACTTTCTGACCAGCTCCCTCAAAAATCAGTTTACCGTACTCACCGATGTGGCGGAGCTGCGCAGGGCTCTGGACAATGTGTCCTGTGTGGAGCCTGATGGGAAGGTGCAGTTATCCTTTGAGGGCATGACGCTGTCCTTCCGGTGCGGCGGCGTTCACGGAAGCGCCCAGAACGCTATTACAGTGGCCCCGCTGACCGGAATGCCCCAGGGTGAGTATTGGTATCTCACCAAGCGGCTGAACAACTGCCTGCGGTCCCTGTCCGGGACGGCTACTTTGGGGATCGCCACCGGCGGGATGCTGACGCTGGATACCGAGCACGCCTTCTACATGCAGGCCGGTGTGCGGCCTGGAGCGCCACAGTCCGTTCCCCAAAAAGAGGCCAAGAAACCGGCTGCCGGGAAGATAGCGGCGTAGGGGGTGGACACAGATGAAAATTCCCACCATCTGCCGTTACTGCGGAGGTGTGATCCGCCTGGTGCCTGCCCGGAAGATTTATGGTGCTTCCACCGACCGGCTTGGGCTGGCTGGTGAGAACATCTACCTATGCCAGAACTGCAACGCCCGGGTAGGCTGCCATAAGGGGACCAACCGTCCCCTGGGCAACGTGGCCAATGAGGTGCTGCGGCTCAAGCGGCGGGAGACCCACCAGGTCTTTGATCACTTCTGGCAGAGCAGCGGGATGAGCCGGACCCAAGCCTACAAGTGGCTGGCCGGCCAACTGGCGCTGCCCGAAAAGCAGGCTCACATCGGCGGCTTTGAGATGGATCAGTGCCAGCAGGTCATTGACCTGTGTGAAAAAGAATGGAACAAGGGGGCAGTCGCTTGAGCGAAAGCGAAAAGAATTGCAGTACCTGCCTGCACTCCTACATGGAGTGTGAGCACTTCCACCTGCGGCAAAAGTGCCGCAGTCCGGAGTACAACTCGCCAAACTATACCCATGATGAACTCATGAAAGACTGGGGCCAGGGCTATTGCCGCTTCTGGACCCCCAAAATACAGAAAGGATAACATTATGAAAAACAACTATTCTATCGCCGAGCGCAACCGCATTGTGGAGGAAAACCTGCACTGGATCGACAAGATCATTCAGCGGAACGCTGCTCTGATGCGGGCCGCCCATTTGGACTACGACGATGTGTACCAGGACCTGGCCATCCGCCTGATCCAGTGCGTGGAGAACTTCGACCCCGAAAAGGGCAATTTGGACCAGCACATCATGTGCCAGCTCCAGTATGAGATGCTCAACTGCAAGGACAGCCGCCGGCGGTACGGCTTCACCGCCGCTCCCCGTGACCTGCGGGGCGCGGTGATCTCCCTGGACGATTTCCGGGATGACGACAGCCTGCTGGTCGTGGCGTGAGACAGAACTATGGATAGCAAAACACGGCGAGATGCCATAGTCAGGATTCTTCAGATGTCCAATGAAGAACTCCGGAAAGCTTCCC
>CAJTTS010000244.1:0-2530 GCA_910579155.1 uncultured Oscillospiraceae bacterium
TGACAACGGGAGAAAAATATGGTATACTGGCAGCATGGAAAAGCTAACGAAAGAATGGGAAGAGCTGAAAAGCTTTTTGCCCAACGGCTGGGAAGAAAAAGCAAAAGAGAGCAAAGCGATCTGTCGGACCCGGAAAGTAGGCAGCGCGGAGGAGCTGCTGCGGGTGGAACTGCTGCATTTTGGCGAGGGGCTGTCCTTAAAGGAAACGAGCACCGTGGCGAAAGAAGGCGGAATAAGCGACATATCCAGCGTAGCTCTCTATCATCGTGTGCGAAAAAGCGCGGAATGGCTGCGCTGGATGTGTGAGGGGATGCTGGAGCAATTAGGCACAGCGGTAACAAAACCAGAGTGGCTGGAGGGGCGTTGTGTCCGAGCCATCGACGGATCACATATCAGTGAACAGGGGAGCACCGGGAGCGACTGGATCTTACACTATAGTTGGGAAATATTCGGTCTGAGGAATGATTATTTTGAGATAACGCCCCACAGCCAGGGAGAAAAGACTGCTCGATTTCCGATCCAAAAAGGTGATATCATCCTGGCGGACCGGCTATATGGCAAGGCCAAAGGCTTTGACTATATTGTTGGTGCTGGCGGGGATTTTGTGATGCGTTTGAAGCACAAAGCAGCAAAGTACTATGACGAGGGCGGCCACTGTGTGGAATTACTGCCGCTGCTGCGGGAACTGGCCGCGGGAGAAGTCCTGGATGTCACGCTTCACTACTACTCCGAGCCCAGAAAGCCCGCATCCGCAAAGCCGCTGCGGATCTGTGCGGTACGAAAAAGTCCTGAACAGGCGGAACGTGCGAAACGAAAGACACGCCGCAAAATGAGAGCGCCGCACAAAAAGCCTTTGGATCCGGATACAATTGAGATGAGCGAATATTTTGTGGTTGGTACATCTCTGACCGCAGATACTTTTTCGTCCGCTCAAGTTCTTGAGCTCTACCGGCTCAGATGGCAGGTGGAACTTGCCTTCAAGCGCCTGAAATCCATCATGCAGCTGGGGCAACTGCCTAAAACTGACCCGGAGAGCTGCCGGGCCTGGTTATATGGGAAGATGCTCTACGCCCTTTTATGCTATGCAATCGTAGATAAAGGGCGGTCTTTTTCCCCATGGGGGTATTTACTCAAAATATCTTGAGGCACACGAAAGCCTGTGGCGTGAATTGTCTGTTGCCGCTCTCCTTGTCAGTGGCGCAGTAAGACCGGTTATTGGTATTTCTTGTGCCCTATCTCATTGGGAGGGTATTGCTCTGCTGCTTGCCGAAGCCCCTCGCCAACGAGTCAATGTTCTTGCTAACCTATTTTAACGCTTATGGGGCCAGGACAGCAAAATCATCTACCTGGACAGCGGCTATAACATCAAAAATTTTACGATGAACGACAAATGCGCCGCCGGGACCGGCAAATTCATGGAGGTGGCGGCACAGATTTTGGAAACGACCATTGATCAGGTGGGGCCGCTGTCCCTGGAGAGTACCGCTCCCTGCGACATCAACAGCACCTGCGTGGTGTTCGCTCAGTCGGAGATCATTTCCTTGATTGCGCGGCAGTTTGACCGGAAGGACATTCTGGCGGGGATGCACATTTCTATGGCAAAGCGGATCGTCAAGATGATGAAAAAGGCGGAAAAGAACAGCGATATTCTGATGACCGGCGGTGGGGCGCTGAATGTGGGCATCCGCAAAGCCTTTGAGGAAGAACTGATGAAGGATGTGTATGTCGCCAGCTATCCGCAGTTCAACGGGGCCATCGGCGCGGCGCTGATCGCCAGTGAGAGGGTGTAAGCATGGATATGACCGTACTGCTCCCCGCCGTGACCACCGCCGCCACTGTGGGCCTGGGCTGCGGGACCTGCTGCAGCCCTATTATCAGCACCTTCCTGTCCACCTATGTGATGTCCCACTCCAACGGAGTGAAAAAGGGTGTGCTGTCCTTTGTCAGCTTCTTCGTGGGGAAGCTCATCAGCGTTACCTTTCTGTGCATGGTCGCTACGGCGATTAGCAGGCAGTTTATCGGTCAGGACGGATATATCGGAGATTTCAACCTCCGGCTGGCCGCACAGCTTGCCATGAGCGGGATCGGCGCTGTGCTGGCGGTACGCTGGCTGTTGGAGCGGAAGAACGAACACCACTCCTGTCACGGCTGTCATGACTGCGGGAAACTGGAGGGAAAGGCGGGCGTCCTGCCCATGCTGTGCGCTGGGCTGACCTACGGCTTTACGCCCTGCGCTCCGCTGCTGCTGATGATCGGCTATTCGTTCACCCTGCCGGTTCCCCTGGCCGGGGCTACCGGCGTGGCGTTCAGTCTGGCGAGTATGGCCAGTCCCGTGCTTCTGCTGACCGTTATCACCGGGGCGCTGTCCAGAAAGATGCGCCAGGAGATTCCCGGATGTATCAAATGGTTCCGGCTTGGGTCCTATCTGCTGTTGATGATGATGCCCTTTGTGGTTTCTTAATGCCCTTTTATTCTTTGTTTTCTGCTATGCAATATCTGAGCAGAAAATCTGCGCTTCCTGGCATCATGT
>CAJTTS010000244.1:2540-2891 GCA_910579155.1 uncultured Oscillospiraceae bacterium
GGGTCCTATCTGCTGTTGATGGTGATGCCGTTTGTTATCTCAATTTAGTGTCCTAACCTGTTTTCTTCCTGCATCTTGCCCGGAACCTGCAATTTGGGTATGGCTACCCAAATTGCAGGTTCTATCAAAATTGATAAACTTCCCCTTGGCAAAAGCTCTCTGAACAGAAATTGCTTGGCAGGAACCTTTCATGCGTTTATCGTGCTCCATATGAAAAATCTGTTGTCAGGGGAGGCATTTTGTGGTAGAGTGGTAAGTGAAAAGACTATTTTTGAGAGGACGAGGTGAGAAGCATGGATAACCATATCTTCCGCGGCGCGGCCCTGGGCTTTAACCGGCAGGACGTCATGG
>CAJTTS010000245.1 GCA_910579155.1 uncultured Oscillospiraceae bacterium
CCCGGATAAAGACGATGGCGTAGGCGTTGTCCATGGCCCGTACTTCATCGGGCGTAAGTAATTCGCGGCCCGTCTGCTGGTACGATGTGGAGCTGGAGCCGTGGGAGCCCTTGGAAATACTGCGGTTCCGGGTGTCCAGTGTCTCCTTGCCCAGCATTTCGGAAATGTACTTGTGTGTGCTTTGCTCGTTCCCGCCCAAATAGATCAATGTGTCCGCGTTACCCATCAGGCCCTCCCAATCGTCTTTGAACAGGGCTTTGAGGGCGGAAATGTTTTGCAGGACGATGGTGGACATGATATTGCGGGAGCGCATGGTGGCCTGGAGCTTGCCAAAATCGTCCGGCAGGGAGACGTTGCAGAACTCGTCCATCATCAGCCGGACTGGAACAGGCAGCGCCCCCTGGTGTACCTTGTCCGCCTGATAGTAGAGGGCCTGAAACGCGCAGGTGTAGAGCATACCTACGAGGTAGTTGAAGGTGCCGTCATTGTCGGGGATAATGGCAAAGACGGCCTGCTTGCGGTCCCCCATCAGGCCCAGCTCCATATCGTCCCGGCTGGTGATGCCCACGATCTCCGGGATGATGAACGCGGACAGCCGGACGGCGGCGGACAGAAGAATACTTTTCGCGGTTTTGCCGGCGGCTTGCTTAAAAATTTTGTACTCCCGCACAGCGATATGGCTGGGGTCCTCCTCCTCCAACGCCTCAAAGAGCAGGTCCAGGGGGGATTGGAAGTCGTCGCTGTCCTCCCTGGCTCCGCCGTTCTCGATCATATACATGACCATTTCAAAATTCTGTTCCTCCGGGGGCGCTTCATGGAGCAGGTAGAGGATGAGGGCGGTGTCCAGGGCAATTTCGCTTTTCTCCCAAAACGGGTCATTGTTGCTGGCGTTCTTGGGGGTGGTGTTGCGGATCAGGTTATGCACCAGCTTCATGGCGTCCTTGTCGTCCCGGATGTAGGGGAAGGGGTTAAAGGCGTCGGAGTTGGCCGGGTCGATCAGGTCAAAAACCTTGATGATATAGCCCCTCTGAATGAGCAGCGGAGCCACGGCCCGCAGCATTTCTCCCTTGGGGTCTGTCACCAAAAAACTGCAATTCGCCTGCATCAAATTCGGCTTGCAGAAAAAGCGGGTCTTGCCCGCACCGGAGCCGCCGATCACGATTTGCAGGAGATTTCGCCGGTGCTTTTTCCCGTTGAGCCCCATGCGGACATTCTGCGTGAGGATGGTATTCTGCATAGGGTCCTTGTCCCGGTACTTGGCGCAGAGCTGCCGGGGACTGCCCCAGCGGGCGCTGCCGTGTTCCTCGCCGGGCCGCCGGTTCTCCTTGGTGGAGAGGAACAGGGCGGCGGCACAGCCGTACAGGAGCAGTCCGATCAACATGAATTTCGGGGTGTGGGGCGTCCAGCCGATGGCAAAGGGGCGCTCCACCAAAACGGTGAAACGCCCCAGCAGGTCAAACAGGTTCATGCCGTCCTCATAGGCGTAGGCCATAATTGCCGCCGCCCACAGGACCGGGACCGCCAGCAGCGCCCACGGGAGGATGCCGCCCTCTTGCTGTTTCTTCATAAGCTCGCCCTACCTTTCCGGGACGCACGGCCGCTCCTGTCGGGCAGGCCGGGGCCGCTGCCTGACCGGGAGCATGGGCACGGCCAGCTCATGGAAAACGGACGCCCGCAGACGTTCCGCCTCCTCCTGTGTCGCGCCGCCCTGGGTAATGGTGGCGCTGGGGAGATTCTGGATGCCGCTGGCAGCTACCCTGCCGTAGCTGCTGCCGTCCAGCACAGCCCCCAGGAAGTCCACGCGGTCCAGCGTGCAGTCCAGCGTCAGGCAGGATTTCAGCCGGGCCTCCTGGAAGGAGACGGAGACAAGGGAGCTGTCCCGGAAATGGGAGTGTGCGATGCTGGCCCCGGTGAAGTTGACCATCCGGAGCAGTGCGGAGTGAAAATCGGTATCATCAAGGGTGGCGTTGTCAAAGACCGCGCCCCGGATGCCGCAGACGGAAAACTGGCAGCTCTGAAATTGTGAAAAAGAGCAGTCCACATTGTCGGGCATACAGTAGATGGTCACATGGTCAAAGTAGGACTCTGTGAAAAAGTCCGGGGGAAAACCATGCTCCGCCGCATGGTCGAACAGGGGCTGGCTGATGATCTTCAAGGGCCGCTTGGGGTCATAGTCCCATGTTTCGTAGTTGTATTTCTGTGCGCCAACCATGGCATAAGGTTGTGCCCGGTGTGATTTTTGAACCTGAAACGTCCCTACGTCCCGTTTGATTTTTTCAACCTTCCCACCTTCACCACCGAACTTTTGCTCCAGTATCGAATAGAGCATATCAAGCGACAAATCAGAGCGGCCCTGTAAAATATCGTTGACTTCCCGGATAGTATGTGTACGGTTCGCGCCGTTGTAGTGCTTTGGGTCAGCCTGTTCCAGCATATCAGCGATACTTTGACTGATCGCAAGGCCGCTGCGGACCGCCTGGAAATGCGCCATAAAATTCCCTCCTTTCTGGCATATCAGTCATGCCGTCGGGTTTGCGAAAAAGGTCGGAAAATGCGTCTCAAGTTGAGACGCATTTTCCGACAAAGAAATTATTAGTAGCCGGTCTTGGGCAGGGGCGTGGGCTTGCCGTACACCGTCGTTACCCAGCGGGTCACGGCCTGCACCCATACGCCGTCATAGGTGCCGCCCACGTCGGCCACGTTCACAAAGCTGCTGCCGGGGGTCAGGCCGGACACAGCCTTGCAGTAGAGCATGGGGGCCTCCACTTGGCTAAAGCCTCCGGGGACCTGCCCGAACACGAACATGATTTCGGTGACGTGCTCATTGGCCGCAAGGCCCAGGGCTGTGGGGGACGCCGCCAGTGTGTAATTCCG
>CAJTTS010000246.1 GCA_910579155.1 uncultured Oscillospiraceae bacterium
CAGGAAACGTGCCTGTCGCGGGCCACAACCGGGGGGTACGCAACGATTTTGGCAAGATCCATACCCTGAAGGTAGGCGATACCATCACCTTCACCACCAAGCTGGGCACACGCGCCTATGCTGTCACCGGCGTGTCCAAGGTGTCCGTCAATGACATCAGCGGCCTGGAACCCACCGCCGCCAACATGGTAACGCTGTATACGTGCGTCAACGACCAGCCCGCCTACCGCTGGCAGGTCACCGCCGTGGAAACTGTGTAATATGCTTCGTTTTGGCCCCGCTTTTTCTCCATAGTTCGCTTCAAAAGTTGTAGCTTTCTTCCTGTTTCTTCGGTATTGTGTTGCTTGACAAAAGCACACAAATATTTAAGGAGGAACAGTTATGGGCAGGACAAAAGAAGCGGTTTTTATGGGGATCGGCATCCTGGCGGGCCTCGCCCTCAGCGGCCCCGCCGCCCAGGCGGCGGAGGCGGCCCTCACCGCCCGCCCCACCACCCAGACCTTCTATGTCAGTGGGCAGCGGGTGGAGTTCGAGGCGTATCAAATCCATGGCAACAACTTCGTCAAGCTCCGGGACATTGGCAGGGCGGCGGACTTCGGCGTGACCTATGACGCCGACACCAACACCGTCCACATCGCCCCGGACGCCCCCTACACCGAGGAGGTGACCGCCCCTGTCCAGCCCTTACCATCCACGCCCGCCCCCCAAGCCATCACGGAGGAAAGCGTACAGGCTGTAATCAAAGGACTCCGGGATATTTACCCCACCGGCTCCGTCTACCCTACGCCCTACCGCTCCACCAGCGGCGGGCCATATGGCCGGGGCATCCACTGCTCCGGCTGGGCTACCCTGTGTTCCGACGCCGCCTTCGGGGACCTGCCCTGGCGGCGGGTGGAACAGCCAGCCTGGGATCAGATCCGCCCCGGCGACCTGGTGCGGTACGACACCGAGACCTCCGGCCATGTGGTGGTAGTCCTGGACAAGACTGCTGAATACATCAAAGTCACCGAGAGCGGGACGAACAACAAGACCCGCTGGGGCGGGCAATACTTCCGCTGGTGGCTGGAGGAGCAGCCTGGTTATACCCTCTACACCCGCTACCCCAACTGAATACATCATCAAAAAACTGGCCGGACTGTGGAAGCAGTCCTCCTCCCGAAAGGCGGGGCCGGGCTGCTTACGCGGCCCGGCCCCCGTCATTTCAAGGAGGAATCGCTTTGAAAAACAAGATCGTCAACCGCGCCCTGTCCCTTCTGTTGGCACTGGTGTGCATCCTGGGCGTCCTGCCCCTGTCCGCCTTCGCCGCTGAAGGGCTGGACAGCGCCCCCGGCTCCATCACCCAGAAGTCCTCCGCCTACATGACCATCGGTGGGAAATCCGTGCGTTACAAGGCGGCCAGCAGCACCATCAACAACGTGGGCCTGCCCTATGTGTTCAACGAGCAGGTTGATGTGCCCGGCTTCGGCGCCACCCGCGCCCTGTGCGCCTATCAGAAGGGCACCCTGGGCCCCGCCGCCAACGGGCAGAAGTGGAACTTCAAGAACGAGGCGGACAGCGCCTCGCTGAAGGTTCTGCTCACCTACATCTACTCCTGTACCTACGGCGATTTCACCGCCGCGGGCAATGCCCGGGGGCTGGAAACCTGGACCCAGTATTGGTCCGATATTTGGTTCCTCGTGGCCCAGGCAATGAGCTGGTACTACGAACACGGCATCATCATCGACGTCAACTCCAACCGGGAGGGGTTCATCGAGCAGGCCGCCGAGGAATTTGTGGCGGCGATGAAACTGTACCATGAGACCTACGGCCAGTCCTCCTGGATCAAGGATTGGAGCAAAATCGGCACCCACAGCATCATCGACAGCAGCGACGGCGGCAAAACCGGCTATTCCGCCTACGACTACATCGCCACCGGGGTCAACATGGTGCTGGAACACCCCGAGTATTTCCACGACTACCACCTGTGGATCTATGAGTGGGACAAGTCCCAGCCCTGGAAACTGGCGGGCCAGTCCGGCACCCCCATGCAGCACCTGCTGGTGGCTGTCCCCGGCCCGGACGATGACAGCGACCCCCTCCAGATGACGGTGAAGAAACTGGAAGCGGGCACCAACAAGCCCCTGTCCGGCGTGACCTTTACCGTGGAGAGCGCGGACGGCTCCGGCGACTTTTCCGTTACCCGGCAGACCGGCGCGGACGGCACCATCACCCTGACCTCCGAGGCGGACAACCTCACCGCGGGGCAGTACACCATTACGGAGGAGGACGTGCCGGAGGGTTACGTGGCCCAGACCGCGTCCCAGACCGTGACGGTGATGCCCAACAATTCTGTCAGCAACACCTTCACCTTCTACAACGAGCCAACCACGACAACCACTACCCCCGGTACCGGCTCCATTAGAAAAGTTGACGCGGACAACCCCACCGTGGGCATCCCCGGCGCGGTCATCCGCATTACCTCCGTCAAGCTGGACGATGGCGGCAGCTTTTTCGGGGAGTACGTCACCAAGGACGGCGGCTATATTCTGAAAGAGGATCTGGACTTCTCCAAACTACCCACCGGGGCGTTTTTGGCGGAGGAGATCACCCCACCGGAGGGCTTCATCCTCAGCTCTGACGTGTCCAAGGTCAAGCAGCCCTTCGTGTGGGACGGCAAAACCGATGTCAGCCTGGTTTTTGAAAATTCGGCCAAGGTCAAGGTCGTGCTGAAGAAGGTGGACGAGGGTGGCCAGCCCTTGGCCGGGGCCATTTTTTTGGTGCTGCGGGACGGCCAGATCATCTCCACCGAGGAGACCCAGGCGGATGGCACCATCACCG
>CAJTTS010000247.1 GCA_910579155.1 uncultured Oscillospiraceae bacterium
CATGGGCACGTCTCTCCGTCCTTACCAAGTGATTGGAAACCTCGGGAGTGCCGCTGTTCAGCACTTTCGGGGCATTTTTGTTGCGGAGGCGCATGGTCTTTGGCACTTTCCCGTCCATTGTCTCCGCCCGCTTTTTTCCGCGTGTGGGTCACGGTGTGGGTCAAACCCAAATCATGAAGCAAAGGCGGGACGCACCTCAGAGAGCGGAAGTCCCAACTTGATTGCCCGCTCCCGCTCATAGGTGACTCTGGTGATCTCCTCAATAAACCGCCGCTCTTTTTCGTCCGCGCTGGCCCATCTCACAGCATACTTCCTGCACATCTGGAAAAAAATCTCGTAAAACCGATCTTCCTCCGCATCTCTGCGGCAATACCACGCCGCATCAGATACGGGGTTTTCTTTTCTGTGTTCCATCCAAGCACCTCCTGAGTCAAGCAAGGTATGTGAAAAAGATCCGTTTCGCCGCCTCGTCCGCTATCAAATACCTTGGGGCGGAAGAAGCAAACATCGGAAGTCTTACCGCTCCAAAATCCCGCTCATAATGCCGGGCCAGTTCACCCGTCTTCGCCTCCAGCACAACGTCCCCGGCGAAGCCGTTGTCAATGGACAGCTTGATACCGTAGGCAATCATCAGCCGCCCGATTCCAGCGTACTTCGGCCTTCCGCCGTCCATCGTCGGATTCGAGCCCGGCTGGGCCTCCATATAGGCGATATGAACCACAAGCGAATGCTCCAGAATTTCGTATGCCCCCAGTGCAATCAACTCATTGCCCGCTTTCGCCGCATATTTCTCAAAACGGTCATCAGCCAAATATTCGCTGGTCCATGAAGTCTGCCAAGTCGGCGGAGAATCCGTTGACTCGGCATCCTCCTGTGTCATCGGTTCAATAGAAACTGGAACCCGCTGATGTTCTCCGTCCAGTACAAACGGCTCAAACCGCACCGCTATCACCTCTTTACAGGTAACAGTCTACCATAGGGGAGCGTAAAATACAAGTCCCGCTACCCATGCAGAATTTGCTACGCTGTAAACAATATAGGGGCTGTGGCACTGTGCAGTTCGCTTGCTTTTCACCTCTGTACTTCTCCGTTTATCCCTATCGACTTTCGCCTCCTATTTCGGTATCGTGTTGCTTGCGAAAGCCCTATAAAATACAGAAATCAGGAGGAAAAGCAAATGACCAGTATCAAAAAGCGCACCACTGTCGCACTGACGGCAGCAATCCTCGCAACAACCCTCGCTATCCCCGCCACGGCAGTGGAGACCTCAGCCATTCGAGTGAGCAGCTACAAGGGCAGTACCCTGAAAGTGGGAGAACGCAGCGGACTCATCATCGGCCCCAGCGGTGCGGACTACACCGTCACCTCCAGCGACCCAGACACGGTGGCGGTGGAGCAGGTGCTGACCTTCTGGGTCGCCGTCGCCAAGACGGTGGGGACGGCGGAGATCACCGCTTCCAACAGCGCCGGGGAGCATGGGAGCATGACGCTGACGGTCGGCTCCACTACCCCCGCCGCGCCGGAAGCCCCCGCCAGCGGGGACAGCGCCGGCCTGACGGACAACCTGGAGATACGGCAGGAGATGATCCGCCTCATCAACCAGACCCGCAAGGCCAACGAGGTGCCGGAACTGCCGGTCAGCGAGGCCCTGATGAACGCCGCCCAAGCCTGCTCCGACCGGCGCTATACCTGGCATCACGCTCCGGAGGAGAGCCAGGCCGCTGCCGAGGCTGGATATCCCTACGGCTTCGGTGACAACCTCACTGTGTTCACCGGCACAGCCGACGCTGCCCAACGCGCCGTCGACAACTGGATCCACTCCCCCGGTCATTTCGAGACCATGATCGACCCCAGATGCGACTGTATCGGCGTGGGCGTGACCCAGTACGACGGTATCACCTACTGCTACATGTTCGTTGGAATACCCAACAGCATCAATTTCTATGCGTAAGCGAATAGTCCTCAAGGAGGGCCGTCCAGTTTTCTGGACGGCCCTCTCTCGTGGTGGCAAAAACAGAGCACAGATTTACTGCTCAGATATTGCGTACCAGAAAACAAAGAATTAAAGCCTTTCATTCGGTGGGTTCTAATAAGGAGTATCTAAGAACTTCGGACTGGCGGCATGGCCCTTTGGTAAAGAGAAAGCTAATTTTACCGAACTCTTTTGGGAATGCGCCCAACATTGCAAAAGTTTTTCGTAATGTGACTGTTTTCTCCTACGGCTGACACATTTCCAACTATTGACTCACTCATGACCCGGATAGTGCAGGAACAAAGGTAGTCCAGCCGTTGCCGCTGCGCAGCTCCGCATCCCGGTCATCCGAGAGGGTAAAGACATAGACCGGCTGACGGAACCCCTTGCTGTCGGCCATGTATTCCAGAGCGCAGGCGGTAACCCGCACCTGATTGGGCTTCAGGTAATTGAACATCGGCACGTCCTGCCAGGAGAACCGGCCCGCACAAAGAAGGTCATATGCCTCTTGGGAAGATATTACAGTGGCATTCCCGTGAAGGGTGCTGACAGAGAGGGCGTTGTCCACCTCATAGAGAATACCACCCTCCGCGATGTGGCAAATCAACTCACCAGCAGTCAGTACACCATCTTCCACCACACATTCTGCCCGGAACGCATACTCGCCCCTTTCCTCGTCCACAGTAACAAATTGGGCTGCGTCAGGTACATCAATGCCCAACGTCCCCAGGGCGGTACGGAGTTCATCTTCTGTAATTCTTCCGCCTTTGTTACTGTAACGCAAGTCGCTATCCACCCGATAATCTGTGTACTCGTAAGAGC
>CAJTTS010000248.1 GCA_910579155.1 uncultured Oscillospiraceae bacterium
CGCTCCGCCGTATACCTCCAGTGCCGGAAGCGGGGCTTTGCCGCCCCGGTGGACGTGCTGATGGAGGTGGGCTACCTGTCCAAGCAGGACTATGAGAATTGGCGGTATGGGCGCGTGGACTATCTGGAGCGCGTCTGCAAAGCCAACCTCTCCAAGCTGTCCCTGGTCATGCGGGAGATGCGGTCCTATGCCGCGAAAGCGGGGCTGAAGCCGTCCTTCTGCTATTACAAGCGGTGGGGGACGAAAAAGAAGAACGGCCAGGGCCGGAAGCCGGTGATCCCCCTGCGGTTCAGCAAGAGCGGCGATGCGGAGATCGAGCGCCGGTACGCCACCCATTTCGTGGATGTGAAGCGCACTGCTCAGATCAAAGCGGAGAGGGCCGCAAAGCTGGCAGTTCAGCCGGCCTCCTCCCCAGTGGGGGATGAGGCGTCGAATTCGTAGGGCTCAAAGGCGTCCTGGGGCCTGACGGTGAGCCTCCGGCTGAGAAACTTCTTTACATCAAACCTGTTCTTCTCGCTGTAGTCGGACAGGTATTTGTACTGTGGGTGTTTGGTGATATCAAACTTATCGCTGAAAAAGGGCCGGACGCCCTGCACCTGCAAAATGCACTTGCCGCCGTCCATGACGGCCAGCTCATCCACGTCCATGAGGGCCTTACCCAGCTTCTGGTAGTTCAGTGAGTGGGACAGCTCCCGGCCCCGGCTCTCGCCGGTGTTGAAGGTGTCGATGGTCTCTCTGCCCAGGGTTTCGGACAGCTCTTTGAGGGTGCTGCGCTCTTTGCCGCCCAGGAACAGGACGCAGGAGCAGTTGCCGATGATGGTTTCAGCGTGGTCTTTATAAACTGCTTTCAACTGGCTCTGGGTCTGCACCACGATGTGGGCGGATATCTCGCGGGAGCGGATCACGCTGATGAGGTGCTGAAAATTGGGGATTTTCTGGTTAGCGAACTCATCCAGCAGACAGGTGACATGGGTTTTCAATGCGCCGCCGTTCTCCAAAGCCTTGTCGCACAGCACATTAAACATTTGCGTATAGACCATGGCTGAGATGAAATTGAAGGTCATGTCCGTGTCGGACACGACACAGAACAGGGCCGTCTTGCGGTCCCCGATCTTATCCAGCTCCAATTCGTCCCCCTCCATCAGCTCCCGCACCTCTTTGATGTCGAAGGGGGCCATACGTGCGCCACAACTTATCAGGATAGATTTTGCGGTTTTTCCCGCCGCCATCTTATATTTTCGGTACTGACGGACGGCAAAGTGGTCTGGGTCCCGCTGTTCAAGCTGGTCGAACATGAGGTCTACGGCGTTTTTGAATGACTCGTCCTCCTCCCGCACCTCGGAGGCGTTGAGCATATCCAGCAGGGTGGTCATGTTCATCTCCTCCTCCGGGGCCTCATACCAGATGTAGGCGATCAGTGCCTGATAATACAGGGCCTCGGCCTTCGCCCAGAAATCTTCGGAACCCTTGCTGTCCTCGCCCTTGGTGTTTTCCATGATGCAGTTCACCAGCTTCAAGATGTCGTTCTCACAGCGGATATATTTGAAGGGGTTGTAGCGCATGGACTGTTTGAAATCGATAGTGTTCAGTATCTTGATCTCATACCCGCCCCGCTGTAACATATTTCCACATTCTTCCAAAACCGTACCTTTCGGATCGGTTACAATATAGCTGGCATTCATCTGCATCAAATTGGGTTTAATGTGAAATCGTGTCTTACCAGATCCAGAACCGCCAATAATCAACACATTTTTATTGATATTGTACTTGGGATTTTTGTTCCTGCCCACCATGATACGTTCTGTCTGGGTGAGCAAAATATTCTGGTCGAACTTGGGATCAATGAACGGGGCAATGTCTTTGGGTCCGCCCCAACGGGCCGACCCATACTCTACACCCCGGCGGTATTTCTTGGCGTTCTGCGCCTTGAAATACACCGCCAGCCGGACGGCCACAGCTCCGATCAGCCCCACAAGCAGGTCCTGGGGGTGGAAGCTGGGCAGGGGGTGTCCGGTGATGAGCGGACCCAGCCCGGACACCATGCCCATAGCCTGCTCCACCACGTCGGCCCCTTCCGCCAGCCGCCAGCCCTCGCCCACCCGGTCAAAGAACCAGAACAGGAACACATAGGCGAAGTTTTGAAGCAGGAACTTCTTCACATCCAGCTTCACCGCTCCATCTCCCCCTTCTCCCGGTTCTTCGCCCGATCCTGGGCCATCTGCTTTGCCACTTCTTTGAAGTGGCTGAGGCGGGCCAGCAGGGAGGGCTTCTTAGGGATACTGCGGCCCATGGTCTTGGCGGTGTACTCGGCAAAGGCGGCGTTGAGTGCGTCCGCGTCCCTGGATTTGAAGAAAACCAGGTATTTGCCCTCGGCAGGGTCTTTTTTCAGCGCAAAATCCACGCCGTACTTCCGGGCCACCCGCTCAAAGGACTTGATATTTTTATCGGTGATCTCAATATTCCGGACCCCCGCGCCCTGCTCCACAAGCTGCTTCACCGTCTGCTTCCCATGGTGGGCCTGGGGGCGCCGGGACTGCTCCAGATAGCGGCGCATGGCCGTTCTCAGCAGGTCGGCGGTGAACCTGCCGCCTGTTTTGCCCACGCTGATAACGAATGCCACGGATTTGTCCCGCACTTCGTCCTGCATGGTGATTTCCTCCTTGTATTATAGAGTAGTAGTTATTAGAGCCCCTCTCCAAGGGCTGTGCTAC
>CAJTTS010000249.1 GCA_910579155.1 uncultured Oscillospiraceae bacterium
TCAATTTCCAACAATCGTTATTTGGGAAAACGTCATGGGAGCTCTGCTATCAGGAGACCGGCTGGATTTTAGAGCCGTCCTGCAATCTCTTGCAGACGCCAAAATTCCAATGCCTGCTTCTGGACGCTGGGCCAACGCCGGAATGGTGCGAGGCGGAGGGCGTGAATTGTGCTGGCGGCTGCTGGACGCCCAGCATTGGGCAGACCCCCGGCTGGCCCGGCGGCAGCGCGTCTTTGTCGTGGCCGATCTTAGAGGCCGACGTGCCGGAGCGATCCTGTTTAAGCGCCGCCGCCTGTTCCCGCCTCCTGCGCCTTGCGGAGACTTTGGGCTGTCCCCCGCCGGAGAAAATCGAATATCTGCTTCTGAAACAGGGGGGCCGCTACCCGTCGTCCACCCCTTTCAAGGCTACCGTATGCGGGGCGCGGCCAAGGCGGGGGACGTTGGGAACTTCCTGGGGAGCTTTGGAAAACCAACTGACCCTTTTCCCACCCTGATGGCCGGAGGGCTGACGGTGTTCGCCCTGTGGCGGGAGGGCCGGGAGGCGGAGGGCGTGATAACCTGGCTGACCCCCACCGAGGGAGAGCGGGCGATGGGCCTGCCCGACGGCTGGACGGCCTTCGGCTGCGACGGACAGCCCGTCTCCACCCGCGCCCGTCAAAAGGCCCTGGGAAATTCCATCGCCCTGCCCTGCGCGGAGTACATCATGGCGGGAGTAAAAGAAGAACTGGAGGGAGGGAACGGACATAGCACTGATTGAAGCCTGTGTGACGAACCTGGGCAAATACAACGAGGGGCAGCTTGCCTATGAGCGGATAACATTCCCCACCGACGCCGAAACCGTACAGGCGGCTTTGCAGAAGATCGGGATAGACGGTATCCGATATGAGGAAATTTTTATTGCCGACTACGACGGCAGTATGCCCCGGCTCTATGAGCACCTGGGCGAGTATGAGAGCATCGACGAGCTGAACCATCTGGCCTGCGTGCTGTCGGAGCTGGACGGGTATGAGCTGGAAAAGTTTGAGGCCGTCATGGACAGCGGCGAGTATACAAGCAGCGTGAAGGACCTGATCAATCTGGCCCAAAACCTGGACGCCTACGAATTTTACCCCGACATTCACAGCGAGGAGGAGCTGGGCCGGATGTATCTCCAGGAACTTGAAGCTGTCCAGGTGCCGGAGCACCTGATCGACTACATCGACTATGAGGCATACGGGCGGGACGTGCGGATCAACGAGGACGGCCACTTTGCCCCCGGCGGCTATGTGACAGGGGATCACGGCTCTTTTGTGGAGCACTACCACGGGCGGGAGGACATTCCAGAGGAGCAGCGGGTGTACTCTATGCCCAAACTGCCCATCCGGGAGCAGATGGCCGCCTACAAGGAGATAGCGGACCGGGCTTCCCCGCCCGCCGAACGGCCCGCGCCCAAGGCGGACCGGGAGGAGCGGTAGACCTCTGGACACCGTGTCCAGAAGTGCCCCGGCAACAATAGGAGGTGTTTTGTATTGTAGATGAAGATATTTCCCGGCGGACGATAGCCCTGTCCATCCGAACGGGGAAGCTGACGGCGCGGGCGCTGGCCTGGGCGCTGCGGGCGGCGGGGCGGAAGCTCCAAAAGGAGGCGCACAAGACGCCCCACGGCAGGCAGAGCGTCCGGCAGCTTATGAAGCATGGCGAGGCCACCAACAGTCTCCCCGTGGAGGCCCCCAGGCAGTTTGACCGGGTGGCCCGGCGCTGGAATGTGGACTACGCCTTTTACAAGAACGGCGAGGGAAAATATCTGCTGTTCTTCAAATCCAAGCAGGCCGACGCCATTACCGCCTGTTTCGGGGAATACTCCCGCCGGGTGCTGGACCGGCCCAGGGTGCGGCGCGTCCCCATCCTGGAGCGGATGAAGCGGGCCGGGGAGCTGCTGCGGGGCCAGGAGCGGACCCATGAGCACAAAAAGGAGGCGGCCCGTGAAGAAAGGTAGCCTGAAAAAGTATCTCCTCCCCAATATGCCCTACCTGTTCATGGCCTGGGCTTGTTTGAAGCTGGGGACGGCCTACCGGCTGGCGGCGGGGGCCAACTTCGCCCAAAAGCTGGTGGGGACCATGACGACCATCAACACAGCCTTTGCCTCCCCCGCCCCCGGGCTGGACCCGGCGGACTGGCTGGTGGGGATCGCGGGGGCGGCGGCTATCCGGCTGTTCGTCTACGTCAAGGCCAAGAACGCCAAGAAATACAGACGGGACGAGGAATACGGCTCCGCCCGCTGGGGGACGGAAAAGGACATCGCCCCTTTTGTCGATCCCAAGTTTGAGAAAAACGTGATCCTCTCCGGGACGGAATTTCTCACCACCAACACCCGGCCCAAGAACCCCGCCAACGCCCGGAACCTCAACGCCTGCGTGATCGGCTCCTCCGGCTCCGGCAAGACCCGCTTCTGGCTCACCCCCCAACTCCTCCAGGCCCACTCCTCCTATGTGGTGGTGGACCCCAAGGGCGGGGTGCTGTCCCAGGTGGGCTATTTTCTCCAGAAGAAAAAGGGCTATAAGATCAAGGTGTTCAACAGTATCGACTTCTCACGCTCCATGCACTACAACCCCCTGGCCTATATCAGAAACGAGGCGGATATTCTGAAATTCGTGAACACTTTGATAGCAAACACCAAGGGGGAGGGCAAGGAGGGGGACCCGTTCTGGACCAAATCGGAGACGC
>CAJTTS010000250.1 GCA_910579155.1 uncultured Oscillospiraceae bacterium
TTTGCGCCGAAAGAGAAGCCCACTGGCGGCTCTTTTATCCCAAAGACCCGGCAGACTGCTGCGGCGTCCAAGTCCACCGCAAAGGCGGCATCGGCGGCGAAGAAGAAAACGACGGCGCGGCCTTTAGAACTGGCAAAGCGGCGTGTCCAGCGCAACGCCCAGCGCAAGCTGCTCCGGCAGTCCACGGCCAAGGCAAAGACCGCGCTGGATCTGTCCCGGAAAGCCGCCGTTGTGACGGCCAAGGCCGTGTCCTCCCTGATCAGCGCCATCGCCGGACTTTTGGGCGGCGCGTTCCTGATCCCGATTATCTGCCTGATTGTTTTAGTTGCGGCGATTATCGCCTCACCATTCGGCATCCTCTTTGCCAATGAACCGACGCCGGGGGCCATGCCCCTCAATGTGGCCGTGGGGCAGCTCAACATGGAGCTGGCCAACACACTGGAGACGATGCAGACCGGCGACTACGACAGCATCGACATCCAGGGCCAAGGCCCGGACTGGCGGGAGGTTGTCGCCGTGTTCGCCGCGAGGACGGCGGGGGCCGACGACGGAACAGACGTTGCCGCCCTGACCCCTGACCGGGTGGACCGGCTGAAGGCCGTCTTTTGGGATATGTGCGCCATTTCCTCGGAGGTGGAGACAATATCCCACCCGGACAGCGACCCGGACGATGATACGGACGATAGCTGGACGGAGCGTATTCTGCATATCACCATCACGGCCAAAACCGCCGAGGATATGCGGACAGAGTATGCCTTTACCGAGTATCAGAACCAGGCGTTGACGGAGCTGCTGGCCGAGCTTGCCACAATGGATCTGCTGCTTACCGACCTGTCCGCGTCCCAGGAGCAGGCCCGGAACATCCTGCGGAACCTCCCCGCCGGTCTTTCCCCGGAACGGCGGGCCGTGGTGGAGACTGCCTGTAAGCTGGTGGGGAAAGTCAATTACTTCTGGGGCGGCAAAAGCCGTGTGATCGGCTGGGACAGCCGCTGGGGAACCATTCAGAAGGTATGGGCAGACGGCAGCAGCACAACCGGAACCTACCGGCCCTACGGCCTCGACTGCTCCGGTTTTGTGGATTGGGTATTTTACAATATCTCCGATGGGGCCTACACCATAGGCCACGGCGGGGGCGCTCGCGCACAGCATACTTACTGCACAGCAATTACCTGGGCTGAAGCGCAGCCGGGCGATTTGGTTTTCTACCCGGAGGACACCCACGTTGGCATCGTGGGCGGCTGGGACGAGAGCGGCAATATCCTGATTATCCACTGCGCCAGCGGCTATAACAATGTAGTCGTTACAAAGCAGGAGGGCTTTACCACCATAGGCAGACCGTTGTATTACTCTGAATAAAGGAACGTCTCACGGCGCGGCGCGTTTCCTGTCGGGAAATGCGTCTCACCGTGAGACGTATTTTTTTGCTGAATGGCTAACGGTAATACCTGCGGCCCCGGTCACTCAATTCCGCAAGGGCCTCAAAGAGCTGATCCTGCAATTCCTTTTTGGACAGGCTTTTCACATAGGAACGCAGCGCCTCATAGTGATCTTCCATGCGCTGTTCTTCCTCCCGTTCGTATTCCTCTACTTCCTCCATGTACTGCTCCGCTTCCTCCGGGAACGCCGAGAAGAACAGGGCGACCATGTGCTTGCAGATCACCCGCCGCCCGTCCGCATGGGGACAGTTGCATTTGGACTGCCGGGGATGGGCGGTATTGATTTTCACCTGATAGGGGGCGGAGCCGCTCCCGGCCACCTGTCCCGTGTACTCGTCCTCGCCCGTTTGGGAAAAGGAAAGCACCTTTTTCCCCTCGTAGTATTCATATCCCCGCCATGCGGACGCACCGCTGGCCAACGTGCGGATGCTCATTCCACGTCCCCCTTATGGCTGGTACATCCATAATACCACAGGGCCGCGCTCAAAACAAGGAATTTCAAGAAATGCGTCTCACGGTGAGACGTATTTTTCTGTGATCCATTCAATAAACAGCGACACTTTTTCCAAGTCCCCATCGCTCAATTCTCGCAGCTTTTCACCCAGCGTCACCCGTAGCGTGTTCTTTCCCGATAGGCCGGAGAAGAACTCGGAGGGGCTGACCTCAAAATATGCCATGATATTAAACAACTCTTTCATGGAGGGCATTGTGGCCCCGCTGGTGATGGAACGGATATAGGAACCGCTTTTTCCCAATTCCAGACTCAAGCGGTGTTCTGATATTCCCCTTTGCCCGCGTAGCTCCGTGATCCGTTCGCGCAAATATGTTTCATATTGCAGAACCTCGTCCACCCAATACGCCCCCTCTCTGGCTGTTCATTATTGTACCTTGAATCATTGGGGAGTATCAGCGGTAAAATTATCAATTTAAGTTTTGACTTCCTTATAATTGGTAGTATAATTATTAAATCTGAAAGCGGTTTGATTTTTATACTATTCAAACAAGGAGGAATAAGGCTATGAGGGGGCAGACCTGCTGCTTCACCGGGCACCGGCACCTACCACCGGGGGAACGGGAAAAAATCGCTGGCAAGCTGGAAGATGTCATTGTTGCCTTATATCAACAGGGCATCCGATACTACGGTGCCGGGGGCGCCCTGGGATTTGATGCCCTCGCCGC
>CAJTTS010000251.1 GCA_910579155.1 uncultured Oscillospiraceae bacterium
GGAACCAGGCTTTCGATGCCGCCCCCGCACAGATAGCAGTCCTCGGCTGATGTGTTGGAGGAATACCTGGTTTCATCATCCGGGGCCGGGAGTTGATCTGCTCCACACCCGGCCAGAATGAACAGCAGTATTACCAGCAGCAAAAGAGGAAACCGTTTCATGCTCCGCCCCCCTCATGGGTCACAGACCGGGTAAGCGGGTCAATCACGATAATCTCCCGCCCCAACTTCCGGGCATAGTTGACCGTTGCGCCGGTGCCGCTGCGCCGCACTCCGTTGAAAACCGCCAGCAGCAGACCAGCCGATTCCACCAGCCGGTGGTTTCGGTCGATCATGCAGCCGTCATAGTATTGGCGGCTCACATAGTCAACCGAATCGGCCCGTTTCAGAATAGAATGATACCGCTCCCGCGCTGAATCACTCCACCTGTCCGCCTGCCCTTCATAGGGTAGGACACAGCGGAGTTTCAGCGCGGGATTTTTTTCGCGCAGGGACAGGACGATCTCTGCCGCCCAGCAATCTACCCCGTCTGCGCCCCCGGTAAAATACTCTGTCACCCCGGCCCCAGCCAGCGTTGCGATCTGTTCCGCCAGGGTTTCTTTCAACGCTATGCACCGTGGGTCCGCCTCATTGTCCTTCCAGGGAAATTTATGCGGACGGTGGCCAGTGAAGGCGCAGGTTGTACCTACCATCTAAAAACCTCCCCCTTTGATGGTTTCTCGAATATTCTATATTGCCTGTGGCAGACTGTCAATTATAAATGTCGCAATTAAGATAAAAATGATAAGTTAAAATTGCTATCCGTCTTGTAGAATAAAGGCACAGTCAGGGGGTGACGGTATGGCTATTTATGATTTTGGAATACGACTGAAAGAACTGCGCGAGGGCAAACGGCTTTCACAGTCAGATGTTGCGGACCGGCTGGAAGTGACACGGGCCACAATCAGCGGCTATGAGTGCAATACCATCACTCCCAGCGTGGAGCAGCTTGTCAAACTGGCGGTGCTTTACAATACGTCCTTGGACTATATGCTGGGGATGGAAAATCGCTCATATCTTTATCTGGACGATTTGAGTGAAAGCCAACAAAAGACCATTTTGGACGTGGTTGACCGTTTGAAGAAAGAATTTCTTAACCCGCTCTGATTTTATGAGCAGACGATTGACAGGTCCCCGCTATCGGCATATAATCTCAGCATATTGACCAGCAGGGATGAAACATTTTATGAAGGTAAACCACCACTCGCTTGCTTACAAAATGCAGGCCAAGCCAAACAAAACCTATAAGGATTTGCGGCAGAAGCAAAAGGCGAAAATTTCAGAATGGATGTTCCGGGCCGTCTGTGAGCATTACCAGGAACACGGGGAAATGCCTGGGGATGAAGCTGCTGAAAAGATCACCGCCAGAATCTACGATAAGATAAAATCTCTTGCGATATGGGTTCCCTATGACGAGGTACACCGGGCGTTCCTCTCCAAACTGCCCCGATATGAAACCCGCATCCAGGAGCATGGGATTCCAGAGGCCCCGCCGCCCAAAAAGAAAACTCCGGCCACGCCCCGGAAGAAGGGCCGCAGCAACAAGATTTGTCCGAACTGCGGCAGGAAAATGAAGCAGCAGTTTATCGGCTTGCAGCATTGCAGGTGCGGCATGAGCTGGAAAAAGGGAGAGGGCTTTTTTGAACGCTCCCCGGATATGGTATTTGCTTTGCAGCGCAGGAAGGTCGGGAAGAAAGTCAAACAGTGCCCGGTGATCCGCTACCGGGAGAGTGAATAGAATCCAGCATGATTTCAGCTAATAAAAAAACTCCCGTGCCAGCGGCACGGGAGTTTTTTGCAGTCACCGTTCTGGCTTCTGTTCTCTATTCTGCTCCTGAGCCTCCGGTGTTAATCCGAGAATTTTATCTACGTTTTGCTTCGCCGTCCGGTAGGCGATCATATCCTGCCGCAGAGCCTTGTATTCCGCGTACTGCTCCTGCTTCTCCGCCAGCAGAGCGGCGTACTGTTCGGAGAGCTGGGCCACCTTGGGAATGGGCTTGCCGCCCAGGGCGTCAAAGGCTTTCTTCGCCGCCTCATGCTTGGCGATCTCATCCCCATGCTCCGCCAGAAATTCCTTCTTGTGGCGGGACTTTTTATAGGCGGCGTAGACCTCCCGCGTCTTGGAGTAATTGATGATATGGGTCTTTAGCTGGGCAACCTCGGCCATGCGGCCCTCCAACTGTTTGATATGGCGGGAAACCTCGTCAAAGCGATCACCGGCCTGCTCTGCCCGCGCCGCCAATTCGTCATAGTCGGTCAAATCGTTTTCAACCAGGAAGTTGAGGGTTTTCGCCGCCTCCTTCAGATTGAAAATCTTTGCCCAGCGTTCGTAGCCAGCACCTTTTCCTGCTGCCAGCTTCGCTTGAATGTCAATGAGCATATTGACCTTCCGGCGCACCACAATGTCACGGCGAATTGTCCCGGTGCTGACATTAAACTCATGTGCCAAATTGCCATAAGTATCATGCCGCCGGAGGCACAAAACCTCCAAAATCTTCTGGCGGCGTTCCCACG
>CAJTTS010000252.1 GCA_910579155.1 uncultured Oscillospiraceae bacterium
TACTCGTCTGTCACCTCAATGCCGGTGGCGGTGTAGCCCTCCAGCACGGCGGCCACATCGGCGGCTTGGACACAGCGGGCACTCCGTTCGACCCAGCTTCCACGGGGCTTGATTTTTCCTGTGAAAGCGTTTTTCTTCATCCGCTTGAATGCCGGGGAAGATGCCTCTACCGACATTCCGAAGGTCGTGCCGTTAAATTCCCTCATGTGAAGATCCATCAGCCGTCCCTCCCTTTGCTGGAACTGCTTTTGTCCTTGCAGTAAAATGGACAGGGTATGCAGACCGTATGGTTTGGCAGCTCGTAGTGCCGTCCGGTGAACAGACGCGCCTGATTATCGCAGCCGCTGGTGACCCGCCAAGGGGCTTGCTTCCGCTTCCTGCTGTGGAGGCAGGTCTGGTATCCCTGCGGATTCCTGATCTTCATCTGTCCCGTCCCTTGTCCTTCGGCCTTTTTTGCTTTTCCTGCGGCTGGCGGGGGGTCAACTTGTCTCGTGAGGGGGCGCGGAGAACCGTGCGCCCCCGTTCATCGATGAATACCTGACCGATGGAGTAAAAGCGCCTCTACGATCAATGCGGCCAAAGAACACAGAAGCCCAATAACAGAAGTCCTCCGGCTGAATACGATCCCTGCCGCCCCCAGCAGGAGAAACAGCGGCACATAGAAAAGTCCGTTTCGGGTGTAGTCAAACACCTGGAAGATGCCATTGTAAAAGGTGGAGAGAACGGGGATGCCTGACACAAGGCCGTAGTAGCTCTCTCCACCCAGCCCGATCAGATACAGCGCCCCGGCAATCGGGATCGCCGCCTGTGGCTTGAAACGGCTGAGATAGTAGGCGATGGGCGTACCCAGCAGCAGGGCGGGGAGATACCACAGGTGATAAAAGCTGCCGTCAAAAATCACCCGGCGAAAAAAATCCGGCGATAGCTGTCCGGCGTAGTAGTTCAAGGGCAGGTACAGCAGTACCCCCACACCGTAGAGCATCGCCGTCTTAGTCAGGAATTTTCCCGTAGAGCGCCAGTTTCCACGGGCCAGAAAATAGCCGCTGACCATAATGAAGAATGGGACGGCCACCCGGCGCAGGACGGTCAGCAGCCAGAGAAATTCGCCATCGGTGGAGCGGGTGTGAATGGCAACAACAAGGATCGCGGCAATCAGCCGAAAGTCGTCTAAAGCTGGAAATTTTTTCGCTTTCAAGTCGGCACCTCCAAGGAGAACGGCTTTTGATGTTTGTGGTATTCCTCTAATGTCCAGCCATGCTCCACTATGATCTCCGCATGGGGGACCCCTACATAGCGGAAATGCCACGGCTCATGGGCAATCCCGGTGACGGCCTCTTTTCCTGCCGGGTATCGCTCAATAAAGCCATAAGCCGCCGCCCGCTCCCGGAATGTTTGGCAGATGCCCTCATAGGGGAAATAGGGGCGGAGAAAGTCAATATCCGGCTGGGTCAGTCCCAGGTCGATAGCAAGCCCGGTCTGGTGTTCGCTGTGGCCGGGTCTGGCTACAAATTGCTTTGTAAATTCTTCTCCATTCTCCCCAAGGGAACGGATATAAATTTCATGCTGTTCCTCCTGGGAGCGCCAGCCGCTTACCGCTGTGATAAAACGCCAACCGTCCAATTCCTCCATAAGTTTGTTTAAGGCAGAGGCCGCACGTTCATCCATCAGCACCCGCCCGCCCACTAAAACCAAAGATTGCGGGTTCCAGGAAATCGGATGCTCTTGATTTACCAACATCAAATCCCGCACCTGGGAGAGTTCTACGATCATCTTTTCACCGCCAGTTCGATCAGAGCGGAAATGACCTGCTCAAAGGACATCCCCGCCGCTTTCATCATATTGGGGTAGCGGCTGTGGGCGGTAAAGCCGGGGATGGTGTTGACCTCGTTGAATACCAGCCTGCCCTCGGTTGTCAAAAACTGATCCACGCGGGCAAACCCCTGACAGCCCAGCGCACGGTATATCCGTTTGGCGCTGGCTTTGATCTGCTCTCGCTGTTCCGCTGTAATGCGGGCAGGCACATGGATAGCGGAGGTTTCCAGGGTGTACTTTTCTGTGAAGTTGAAAAATCCCCCGGCCAGCTCAATCTCGTCCGGCTCCCCCACCGTCAGGGTTTCGTTTCCCAGGACGGCGCAGCCGACCTCAAAACCAGGGATAGCTTCTTCCATAATAATTTGGTCATCATATTGAAAGGCCAGTTCCAGGGCGGCAGGCAGTTGGCCCCGCTCCATGACCTTTGTGATCCCATAGGAGGAACCGGCCCGGACGGGCTTGACAAACAGCGGGTAGCCCAGTGTTTCCCCTTCGGCCAGGGCAACCGTGACGCCCATCCATCGTTCCAAAACGGTAGATTGGGGGATCGCCACCCCTGCGGCCTGGGCCAGCTTGTGGGCGCGGTCTTTGTCCATGCACAGCGCCGAGGCCAGCAC
>CAJTTS010000253.1 GCA_910579155.1 uncultured Oscillospiraceae bacterium
GGCGGAAAAAGAGCCACCGTTTGGGTATGATGACAATTTTCAAACAAGCCCTAAAGGTGGCAGGAGGAATATCCAACCATCGCCCAGCGAGCCAGGGCGGAAAATGCTGTGATCTACTTGGGGAGACGAGACTGGGATCGACAATTGCTCAAACTGTGAGCGCGGGTTTGCACCCAAGGGGCAGCCCCCAGTTCTGCCAGTGGAGACGAAAAGAGAGCGGCTGAATATGCTTTCCGCCCTGAGCAGGCAGGGGGACGTTCGCTTTATGCTGTATGAGGATTCCATGAATCAGCAGCGCCTGATCCAATTTATGGACCGGCTGATTCGGACCTCCAACCAAAAGGTCTTCCTGATTTTGGACAATCTAAAGGTACATCATGGGAAAAAGACCGCAGCCTGGCTGGACAGGCACCAGGATAAAATCGAACTGTTCTTTTTGCCGCCCTATGCCCCGGAGAGCGATCCGGACGAATATCTCAATCACGCGTTGAAGCTCTCGATCCATTCTGGCGACTTACCTCGGACCAAATACGATATCCGCCATAAAACAGCTTCCTTCATGCGTACCTTACAACATTGCTCTGATAAGGTCTCCGCTTTCTTCCAACATAACCAGATTTCCTATGTTCTGATTCGGGAGTAATAGTTCGCCAGTTCGTGGTCGTTCCCCAGTTTGATGTCCGGTCCCTTGGCCCGCAAGTTCTCCTGATACTTCCGCTCCGCCGTCTCTGCGCAGTATACCATCCTGTCCACAAGGTCAGTGTCCCGCTGGACGGTCTGCCCTCTCTTGATTTCCCGCATGATTGTTGTATAGTCCACCCCGAGAGTGCGCGCTACGCCAAGAGACAGTGTCTGTTCTCTGAAAACGAGATGGCCTGCACCCACACCCTCTACAACATGGTATGGGCTGACCTGCTTCCAATCAAGGTGACGGAACTGCCGGAAGCTTTGGAGCGCAAGGGCAGGAGACCCAAGGACAGGGAGCACAAAAAGTGTTACGGCACAAGCATTTCAGACCGCCTGGAAATCGTTGCCCAGCGTATGGAAGAAGGCCATTGGGAGGGCGGCACCGTGGTGGGGAAGCGGGCCAGCCATGAGGCTATTGTCCTCACCCTGCTGGAGAAAAAGACGGAGAACTACCTTGCCATCTGCATCCCCGGCAAGACCAGCAAGGCCGTAATGGACGCCATGGCTGCCCTCCGGGCTGAGTAGGGGCCCGCCAAAACGGCGGGGCCCAGGCTCTCTTTCCGGGCGAGGAACGCTTTCCGGTTCTCCTCCAAAAGTACGCCGTCGGCGTTCAGCCAGGCAGCGTCCCGACACATCCTCCCCATTTTCTACGGACATAACACAGGCTGTCTCTTACCATAGCGGGGCCGCCTTTCGATCTGTAACGTGTGCTCCCGCCGACAGAAGTCGGCGGGAGCACACGGTTTTGACGTTGCAGGCTTGCGTTTATTCTTCTTCCAGATCCAATTTGATATCCGGCTCGTGATCCGAGTCGCTTGCCAAGCCCTACCCGTCCAGCCGGATGATGGTCAGGGAGGCCCCGGCTCCGCCGCCCACCAAAACGGCGGCCCCGGCAAGCGTGAGCGGGTACATCTGAAGGGAGATGATGGAATTCGCGGGCAGATCGACCGTGATCTGATTCTCAAATCTGGAGGTGGCGACACCGGGGGCGATGGTGGAAGCGGCGTTGTTGGCGTTGTTGATCACCAGCCGGGTCCCCATCAGCAGGGCCAGCGTGGTATTCACGTGGTATCAGGACGGCGTTTGCAGGCTGGACCTGCGTTCCTACTCCAAGTGCGTTGAGTTCTCCGATACCAATTACCAGCTTGCCCAGCCCGACGACCGCACGGCCACCTTTGAATACCTCTGCGACCTCTATAACTATGTGGACGCCTCTACGCAGGGAGATACCCTTGCGGGCTTTCGGCTTCCGAGTTGCAATCGCCCGGCCCTGGATGCGCTCGGTGATGGCTTCCTCAGTGTAGGCTTCACCCAGCGTCTTGCACCTGGTAAACCGCTCCTGGCCGGGGGCGCGGAACGACACAAATTTCCTCCGCTTGATTTCATAGCCCTGCCTCTCCATGAGCCGCAGGAAGTCGTCAAAATCCTTTGCCTGGGGGATAGCGGCGTCGATGGCGATTTTCAGCTTCGCTTTCCAACTCCGGCCTCGCCGCTGGGCGTCCCACTCGGCGTAGGACTGGCCCCTGTCCCGGCCCGGCTTCACCACGGATAGCCCCTGTTCCCGGCACAGCCGGTCGCTGGTGCGCCGGATGAAAGAATAGCTTTGCTTGTTG
>CAJTTS010000254.1 GCA_910579155.1 uncultured Oscillospiraceae bacterium
TAGTCAATGCCCTTCATGAACTCGTAAAGGTCCGGGTTGTCGGGCAGGAAAGCGGTGACCTGCTTGGCCGCCACCGGTTCCCGCTTGATATCGTGGCCGTCGATGGCGATAGTTCCCTCGGTGAAGTCCATCACCCCCGCCACGGCCCGCAGGGTAGTGGTCTTGCCAGCCCCGTTGTGGCCAATGAAGCCGTAGATCTCACCGGGCCGGACATGGAGGGTCAGGTCATCCACGGCTCTCTTGCCGCCGGGGTAAGTTTTGGAATAGTGGTCAATGCGCAGCATGGATAGTCTCCTTTCAATTGGTTAAGTAGGATGATAGGGAATTTGCGGAAAAGCGCATATGAGGTAGCCTATATGCCAGAGATATGAACCACATCAAAATAAGATATAAATTTGTCTTTTTTCACGTCGTGCGAAATCAGGTGCAAGCCATCTATTGTGCAGGGCCGATGATTTTTACACTCAGAGATTGAAAGCAAAGGTGATGACCAGGACGACAACGGCCAGGGCAAGGACAATAAAGCCCCGCGGCCTTCTTTCCTCCTTCTCACTGGAGGCATATGCAGCGCCTATCATACCGGCGGCCATAGGAATGAGCAGCCCAAGGACTTTGGGCATGGACTTGCTGGGTTGGCCGCTCATACTGACCTGCATGACCAGTGTGTCCGGAAGCAGGAACCAGCCCACAATGACAGCGATGGACAAGGGGATAAGGAACAGGAATGGCCAAAAGCGTTTTTTGTTCATAATAGGTTACCTCCATATGTGAATCGTACACCTTCCGGTTTGTGGAAGGTCAAGTGTTTTCTTCATTTATGTTGAAAAAATGTCCTTCAGCCGCTTCATTGCCGCGCGTAGGTTTGGATCGTTTTTGTACTCCTCGCTCTGACAGGCCTGTTGAATGGACAGATAAATGATCTGGCGCAGTCGCTGATCGGCTTCATGATGCGTGTCCTGTATGGGCAGAGCCGGGAACAAAGCTTCATTGGGCGGCTGCGCGGGCACGCTGAGCCCGTCTAGGCACCGGCAGAGGTTTTCAATCAGCTTCTGCGTCTGCCCGGTCCGGCGGAACAACTCTACCTGCATGATGTCGCTCAGCTGGGTATGGCAAAAAAGCGTGGACTCGAATTGCCGAAGCGCCTCGTTGATTTTTGTGGATACCTCAACGGGAAACCCCAGTCTTTCGTCCAAGAGGCAGACCATACAGCTCTGCATCTGCTGGGCCTGGTGCAGAAGGTGCTTTTGAAGTGTTTCAGCCGCCTGCTCCCGCTCACCGCGGCGGAGAAACAGTTCCATCCAGATGACAGTGGGATCGCTGGACAGCCTGGGAAGCTCCAGCAGCAGTTTCTCGGCCTCGTCCAGGGCATTTTCGGAGAGTGCCATGACAGCCAGGGCGATGGCGGCAGACTGCCAATACTCGGTAGAGCCGCTGGCATGGACAGCTTGGAACAACTCCTTCCGTTGGCGGTCCCAAGCCGCACGCTCCTCTGTACCAGCATCAGGACAAATGACCTGAAAAGCGGCGTAGAGCCCAGCCCCGTGGAATTTCAGAGAAACACTGGTGGGGTACTGGTGCAGCAGATTTTTCAGTGCGGACTCAGCCGCTTGCCAGCCCGTTGTCCTGGCGAGAGCCAGAAGGTCATTGATTTTCTGTACCACTTCCTCGTCCGGGAGCGTCTTTTCATAATTTAGCAGCATATCGACATTGGTATCCAGCGCTCTGGCCAGCGGGCAGAGCAGGGTGATATCGGGATAGGAGGTGTTTGTCTCCCATTTGCTGACCGCCGGCGGCGAGATGCCAAGCGCAGCCGCAAGCTGTTCCTGCGTCATGCCTTTAGCTCGACGGAGTGCTGCAATATTGGCGCCAAGTTTTAGTTCCATAGCAGATTCCCCCTCATAGATTGATTTGCGCCTCCTATGATAAGTATAAGAGGATAGCCCCATGACGACAATCGAGGCGTATTCAGATGTAATTCATGTTTTCCTAACCATTGGTTAAGTTTGCGATATGACCTTGCGGCGGCACATTACTGCGTGGTATACTGTCGGTGTTTTGGGCAGTCAGGTGGGTATATTCAGACAGATGTGGTTCCAGCATGTGCGATGGAACAGGCTGCATTGATTTGGACGTGCAGTTTTTACCCGATGTGGT
>CAJTTS010000255.1 GCA_910579155.1 uncultured Oscillospiraceae bacterium
CTCATCCATATGCAGCGGCCTGACGCCACCGCCGTGGCCGGTTTCAATGCCTGGAAAAAGAAGTTCCAGCGCAATGTGAAGAAGGGCGAAAAAGGCATCACCATTCTGGCCCCCACGCCCTTCAAGAAGAAGATCGAGGAAAAAAAGCTGGACCCGGTGACAAAATCCCCCATGTTAGACCATGATGGAAATGTTATCATGGAGGAGAAAGAAGTCGAAATCCCCCTGTTTCGCCCGGTAAAGGTCTTTGACGTGTCCCAGACCGAGGGCAAGCCCCTGCCTCAGTTGTCCAGTCCCCTGACGGGCGAAGTGCAGAATTATGAGATTTTCATGGAGGCCCTGCGGCGGACTTCTCCTGTGCCCATCGCCATCAATCCCATTCGGGAAGAGGGCGTGGACGGGTTTCTGGACCTGGACGCACGGGACATTACTGTCAAAGAGGGTATGGGACAAATGCAGACAGTGCGCACGACCATCCACGAGATTGCCCATGCCGTGCTGCATCTGAAGGAACAGAACCGGCTGTCGGCCACCGCCGGAACGGAGCAGGAAACAAAGCCAAAGGACCGCAATACTAAGGAAGTGGAGGCGGAAAGCGTATCCTATGCCGTCTGTCAATACTTCGGCCTCCAGACCGGCGAGTATAGCTTTGGCTATATTGCCGGGTGGAGCAGCGAAAAATCTCTGCCGGAGCTGAAAGCCAGTCTGGAAACCATCGGCAGGACCGCCAATCAGCTGATTAACGACATTGACCGGCATTTCAAGGAGATTTGTAAAGAGCGGGGCGTTGACCTGACCCAGCCGGAACAGGCCGCGCTGGAGGCTGAGGTCCCTGCGCCGCCGGTGGAAGCCCGGCTGGAGCAGGCAGCGCCGAAAGCAGCGGCCCCTGACAGCATTGAGCAGTTTTCCTCCGATCTGTACGACTTCCTGGACAACCTTTATCAGACGGGAGTAATTGAGCATCCTGCTACGTTGGACTCTAAAGTACAGTTTGTCGCTGATATTGCGGCGGAACTAAACAACGGTTACTGGGAGGAAATTCGTTTTTCCTTACTTCATCTTGCGGAATATCCCCATGCGTCTGAGGTGTGTATAGACGCGGCAAGCTCATGTGCCGCCTGTGCATCTGAGGCAAAACAACTCCTTGACCGTCTGTATGTCCTAGAAAAGGCGACACCCAAGATGGTGGAAACCTTGCGGGAGGCCGCTGACCGGGCAGCACAGGCGGAGGCAGAGATCGAAGAACAGTATCCTGACCCCCTGGAAAAGCAGCGGGACCATATCGCCGCTGAGGATGATGCTTTGTGGGACACTGTTCTGGACGAGTACCCCATGCCGGACCCGGCATTTCTCTCTGATGAGCTGGAGCAGAACTATGGCTATATGGACGGCGACCTCCTGCCTCTGTCCAAAGACCGGGCCACGGAACTGCTGGAACGTGACCTGACTATTTATGCGGTGCAAACTGGCGAAAATCCGGTCATGGTCTTTGATGCGGAAGAACTTACCGAGCAGCCGGAGGGCGTGATATTTGCCGTATCCAAAGAGGAATGGGAGGCCAGCCCCGACTTCCACCGGCTCATTGCGGACCGGATGAACCACCAGGAGGAACGGGAACGGGCCTTTCTCGACCACAGCGGAGACTGTTTTGCTATCTACCAGCTGCGCCACGATGACAGCACCCGTGATTTGATCTATGAACCGCTGGAGCGTATTCGTCAGGCTGGAGAAAGCCCCCGCAAAGGAAATTATGAGCTGGCCTATACCGGAGAGCTTGCATTTGGGCTGGATTTGAGCGTCCTGGATAAGCTATGGGAGAAGTTCAACATCGACCATCCTGCGGACTATCACCGGCCCTCTATGTCCATCAGCGACATCATTGCACTGAAACGGGATGACGTGATATCCTGCTACTATGTTGACCGCTTAGGATTTTCCCCTCTGCCCGGTTTCTTTCAATCGGAGAATTATCTGAAAAACGCTGAAATGGCGATGGAAGATGATCTTGGCATGATTGACGGCATCATCAACAACGGCCCCAAAACTAC